>JARYLZ010000049.1 GCA_029907355.1 Bacteroidota bacterium
GTACGTGCCGTATGACCCGCCGATGAACTGGTTGCCCAGGAACTCGTTGTACTCGTCCATCGTGCCGGACGCGGAGTAGACGATAGCGTTGTATGTCGACGTAGTCGAGACGGTCGGGCCCTGCAGGATGCAGTTGTTGAAACGGTTGTGATCCGACCCGCCGTTGAACGTGATGACGTTGCTGTAGGTCGATCCGTTGGACTTGATCGTCATGTTCTGGAACGTGACGTAATCGGCGCCGCTCATGTTGACAACGCCCGTCTGCGAGCTCTGTGTGTACTGCAGGACGACGTCGTTGCGGTTGCCCGTTTCGCTCTGGAACGTGATCGTGTTCGTCGCCGACGTGCCGCCGATCGACATGAGCGTGATGGTCTCGTTATACGTCCCTGATCGGACATTGAAGACGACGGGACCGCAGATACCGTTCGCATTCAAGTCTGCTACTGCCGCAGCAAAAGTCGGGTAATTCGGCGCGACTCCGCCGATCGTGAAGGTTCCGCTGATCGCGGGCTTGATGGTGGTGACCAACGTGTCGTTGATATTGCTGCTGTCCGGAACGTTGTTCGGCATGTGTGTCCATGCCTTGAGCGTGTGCGCGACGTTTGCCGTGAAGGGCATATTCGTCGCCAGCGTGACGGTGGCCTCGCTCATGATCGGGATCGGCGTGTTGTACACGACATCGGGCTGCGGCACGTTGTCGTACACCCACTTGATCGTGACCGTGTTGATGGGCTGGACGCCGTAGTTCCGGACGTTGACAGCGATGTCGGCATTGCCGGGACAGATGTTGAGCGGCGACGCGAGCGACGTCAGACCGGCGTCGTTGAAATACGGCGACATGCCGAGGTCGAGCCCGAAGTCGAATCGGTAACTCGGGTTGGACGTGATGCCCGATGAACAATTCGTCCCATATGCTGTCGCTGCATACGAGCCGCTGACGAAGGAGAGTGTATTGGTGCCCGAGGCGCCGGTGACCCCGTCGTGGCAGGCGCGGATGACGATCGTCTGCGTCGGGTTGTAGGGGACCGGCATCTGGAGCGTGATGCCGAACCACGCGTAGTTCCCCTGATGGTTGATGACGGTTGTCGCGGCGTTGTATACCTGAACGAGGCCTGTTGTCCATGTCGCAGGAGCGGTCGAATACGTGTTGTTGTTCTGGCCGATCCAGATGCGGAGGTTCGTGTATGTCATCGGCTGTGCCTGCCACACGTGGCCGCGCCAATAGACTTTCGTGATGTATCCGGAGGGCGGCACCGTATTGAACTGGTTCGGCGGGTATCGGTACTCGACCTGTTCGTACGTGTTGGACTGCCAGAACGAAGGGCTTACGCCCGATGTCGCGGACGCTTGGCCGACATAATACTGGGGTGTCTGCGCCGTGAGAGTCCCCCCCGTAAGGATGGTGAAGGAGAGGATGAAGAGGAGAACACCCCCTGTTGCGCCGAGCGCATTGAGGATCTCACGAAGGTTCATAGGCCACCTGTGTGATAGTGAGAGGGATCTGAGTGTTGCATGCTTTTGGATTTTCATGGGATAAGAACTGGAAACTCGAGGAACCTTCGAAACTGTATCCTACGAATCGATAGGCTTTCCCCGCCAATTTATACCACGCGTTTCCCCGATTTCTTCCTAACGATTTGAATATAATCCCTGGTTTCTTCGAAATCAATTGATCGGGCGGTGGGTCAACCAACAGGATGGTTCTTCACGGGAAGAGGTCATCGGGTGAAGTCATCGAGCGCTGCCACAGTGGTTGGAAGCCGTGTCTTCCGATGTGGTTTCGGTGCGCAGGGCGAGTCATGGAGAACCGAAAAAAGACGTTCCAACCAATCCCTCGTCCGATGGATCCGGTCCGGTCTCCACCGCCCCTTCGCAGGGAAGGAACGAACCTTTCCGCCCGAGGTCGATTGAGGCGCTGGATCTACATGGTGTTTTGTAGTACGGCCCAGAATGACGTTCCTCGTTCAGATGCCTCAACAGGTCTTCGGTTCACCGTCCATTGCCCGGGAAATCCTTTTCGAGCGAACAGCTCGAAAAAGAGAGGGGCGTGCGGGGATGGCCGCGAAACCCTGTATCGGTGGTCTCGTTCTTCATAACGTTTTCCACCGGGATACGATCGAATTCGGAAACGGAGATCCATCGATTCTTGTGTATTTTCTTTTCTATGAAAAAGATCATTCTCAAGAAAGATTTCCCCGCTGTCGGGGAAAAGCCGGCCGCGAAGTACAGGATTCGTTACGGAGAAGAACTCAACGAAGCCCAGTACAGGGCCGTGATGCACACCGAAGGACCGGCACTCGTCATCGCAGGGGCGGGCAGCGGGAAGACACGTACCCTCGTGTACCGTGTCGCGCGGTTGGTCGAGGACGGTGTGTACCCCGAGTCGATCCTCCTTCTGACGTTCACGAGGAAAGCGGCTCGCGAAATGCTTCGGCGTGCGGCGGCTTTGCTCGATGAGAGGACGGAGCGTGTGTCGGGCGGCACATTCCATTCCTTCGCGAACCTGGTGCTCCGGCGGTATGCTGAACTCCTGGGCTTCGATCAGAACTTTTCGATTCTCGACCGGGGGGATGCGGAGGACGTAGTGGGGATCGTCCGTGAAGAGTACGGGTCCGCCAACCGCACGAAGATGTTCCCGAAGAAGGAAACGCTCACCGCCATGATAAGCATGGCTGTCAACAAACTCGAGCCTCTCGAGATCCTCATCTCCCGCGACTACCCGCACTTCGCCGATCTCACCATCGAAATCGAATCGCTCGCCAGGGACTACGTCGCATACAAGCGCCGCAACAACCTGATGGATTACGACGATCTCCTCGTCCATCTGTCCGCCCTGTTGGAGGATTTTCCCGAGGTGCAGCAAGCCTTGTCGAAGCAGTACGGACAAGTCATGGTCGACGAGTACCAGGACACGAACGCACTTCAAGCACGGATCGTCCGGCGTCTCGGAGGGGCGAGCCGCAACGTCATGGTCGTCGGCGACGACTCCCAGAGCATCTATTCGTTCCGGGGCGCGAGTTTCCGAAACATCATGGATTTCCCCCACCAGTTTCCCGGTTGCGTCCTCATCACGCTGGAAGAAAACTACCGGAGCACGGAGCCCATCCTCGACCTGACGAACGAGATCATCGCCCGTGCCGAGGAGAAGTACCCGAAACGACTCTTTACGCGGCGCATCGGGGGAGACCGTCCCATGCTCGTCGCGGCGGACGGGGAACATGCCCAGTCGCGTTTCATCGTCCAATACATCCTGGAGGAGAGGGAGAAGGGGACGCAGCTCGACGATATCGCCGTCCTGTTCCGTGCCGCGTACCAGTCGTTCGATCTCGAGATCGAGCTCACCAAATCCGGCATCCCTTACGTGAAATACGGAGGGTTCCGGTTGATGGAGACCGCGCACGTCAAGGATCTCCTCTCGCATCTCCGCGTCGTCCACAATCCCCGCGACACCGTCTCGTGGAGACGTGTTCTCCTCCTGCTTCCGGGAGTGGGTCCGCACGGCGTGGAGCGGGTGATTGCCCGGATCGCAGACGGGCTCGACCCGTTCTCACCGGGTTCCGAAGAGCAACTGGGAAAGCTCGTCCCGGCTGCGGCGATCGCGGAACTCTTCGAGACTCTCCACGCCATCCGGCCGCACGGGCTCGGCCTGGTCGACAGGATGTCCCTCGCCCTCAAGCACTATGAACCTCTCCTCAAGACGAAGTACGACGATTATCCGAAGCGTCTCAAGGACCTCGAGATGCTCGTGAATATCAGTGCAGGGTACGAGACCCTGGAACATCTGCTCACCGTTCTCGCCCTCGAACCCCCGAACGAGAGCGTGGTAGACATCACCCCAAACGACCACCGGGAGCGGTTGACGCTCTCGACGGTGCACTCCGCAAAAGGCCTCGAATGGGGAGCCGTCATCGTCATGTATCTCGTCGACGGGCGTTTTCCCCTCGCATCTGCCGCAGCTTCCCCGCAAGAAATGGAAGAAGAACGGCGTCTTTTCTATGTCGCGTGCACGCGGGCGAAGCGCAACCTCGTCCTTACGTACCCCATGAATATCTTCGACCGCTACACCGGGACGGTGCTCTCGAAGCCGTCGCGGTTCTTGGAGGGAATTCGGGAAGATCTCGTCGAGCGATTCGTCGTCGCGGAAACGTAAGGGAATGCGGTGCTATCTATGGCGGCACAAGGGAACAGAACGAGATGTCGAACAGCGCAAGTGCACCGACGCTGCCGACATCCTGTGTACGCCGCCCGGGAAAGGGACCGTTCGAAGTGGCAGGCCGCGGCATCCCCTATCGTACAGCAGCGATCAGGTCCCGTTGTCCTCCGAATCGATGGTGACCCGCCCGCGCGTCATGTCGTGCAACAGTTCTCTCAGGTCCGCTACCTTCGAGCGGCGCAGCCGAACGACGTACCACGGGGTGTCCACGTAAGAGCGGGTAACGATTTCCGCGCCGAGAGCCTCGAGAACGGCATGCACTTCGCGCATCCGTTCGTAGGGAAAACCGATGCGGATGCGCTCGAAGATCACGCATTCGACGATCCCAGCGCGTTCCACCGCCCCTTCCGCCGCCCGGCTGTACGCGTGTGCCAACCCGCTCGTCCCCAGCTTGATTCCCCCGAACCAGCGCACGACGACGATGACCGCGTTCGTCACTCCTCGTCGGACCAGGACGTCGAGGATGCGCCGGCCGGCGGTTCCTGCCGGTTCGCCGTCGTCGCTGAAACGCGTCGTCTCTCCGTCGTATCCGATGCGCCACGCACTGCAGTGATGCGCAGCGGAGTGGTATCGTTTCCGGAGGGAGCCGAGGAAGTCCGCCGCTGCTTCGCTCGATTCCACGGGCCGGGCTATCGCGAGGAAACGCGACCGCTTTTCGACGAACTCGAATTCGCCATCACCGCGTATCGTCCGGTACCTGTCGCCTATGGCGCTTTCGCCGCCGGTATTCCGTGCGTTTCCCTCCATCATGCGGAAAAGTATTTTTCCTAACATTCCCAGGCAAAGCGAAAGGGAGAAGTGTCGTGAAGATCGGTATTGTTTGTTATCCCACGTACGGGGGAAGCGGAGCCGTCGCGACCGAACTCGGGATCGCTCTCGCAGGGCGGGGCCACGAGGTGCACATCATCAGCTATGCGGCACCGTTCCGCCTCGCACATTTCTACGACAACCTCGTTTTCCACGCGGTCGAGAAATGTACCTATCCGCTGTTCGAGTTCGATCTCTACCCCCTCGCTCTCGCGGGGAAATGCATCGAAGTGGCCCGTGATCACGGGCTTGAAATACTCCATGTGCACTATGCCATCCCGCATGCCGTCAGCGCCTTCCTCGCACGGGAAATCGTCGGGAGAGGAACGTTGAAGCTCGTCACGACCCTGCACGGGACGGACAGCACCATCGTAGGCCGTGAACCGTCGCTGTCGCCGCTCGTGACATTTTCCCTCCGGGAGAGCGACGGAGTGACCGCCGTTTCGTGCTACCTCGAGGACGTAACGCGACGAACTTACGATATCGCGAGGGAAATCGAGGTCATCCCGAATTTCGTCGATACGAAGAAATTCGCACCCGCGCCCACATCTTCGTTCCGTTCGCGCATCGCGCCGAAAGGGGAGCGCATCCTCGTGCACGTGTCGAATTTCCGACCGGTCAAACGCGTCCAAGACGCGATCCGCGCTTTTCGCATGATTCGGGCTCGCGTGCAGGCGTTCCTGCTCCTCATCGGGGACGGGCCGGATCGCCCTGCGTGCGAGAAACTCGCGCGCGAGTCGGGTCTCTCGCATGACGTGTATTTCCTCGGGAAACAGGATGCGGTCGAGGAGGTTCTCGCCGCGTCCGATCTCTTTCTTCTCCCGAGCGAAATCGAGAGCTTCGGCCTCTCCGCCCTCGAGGCGATGAGCTGCGGGGTGCCCGTCATCTCCACGGACTGCGGGGGAATTCCGGAAGTCAATATCCACGGGCAGACAGGGTACCTCGTTCCGACCGGAGATGTGGAAGCGATGGCCGACTGTGCCTTGGCATTGCTCCTGGACCGTGAAAAGCACGAGGTCTTTTCCGAGGCTGCTCGAAGACGGGCAGTGAATGATTTCGACGTCTCGCGAGTTGTGCCTCACTATGAGCGCTTCTACGAAGAAATTCTGATGAGAGGCGGTTCTCAGCAGTAGAGGACGGAATTTCCTCGAGCATGTGATCGCCGTTCCATCATGAGCGGCGACGCAACATCTTCGTTTTCTATCCACTCTCGGGGAGGCAGGAAGTATAATCCCTTCGCACTTGTTCAATGTGCGCAGGTCTGTTGATCCCAAAGCATCCTTCTGTGGGGAGTGTCGAAATGTTGACAAAACCGTATAGTCAGGAGACTTTTTTACACACCTTCCGAAAAATTTTGATGAAAAAACCAGCTGAATCCAATGTATTTCCTTGGCATAGAAATTGCAACTCATGAAATGAACTGTGATAGATGTTCGGATGAAAAAACTCTTTCTTCTCATTGTCCGCATACTGTGTGCGAAGAAAAATGCCCTCGATGTCACCGACGAGGTGGATTGGGAAAAACTCGATGGTGCAGAATTCTTCGTCGTCCCATCGCAAGCTCTGCCGAAACCGCCGGTGGACCGTTCTGTGAGGGAGATGCCCGTTACCACCGCGTGACGCGCGAAACCCGGTTCGCATCAAACAGGCGTTCATCTCCAACGTTACACTCATGGAGAGAGGGGTAATTCCTCAATTTCTCCGGTGAGGAGAAACGCCTCGTGTGACATGTTCTCCGCGTCTCTCAGCGGGATCGACGTTCGGCGGTTATCCATTCTTCCCTTGCATCGAAGCGACAGGCTGCCCTAATTTGAGTGTCCTTCGAGAGAGAGGTCCCCGATTGTTTTCTCCATTCGTTCGGCGTTCTCTGAAGCTCCTCGCCCTGGGAGGGAGCGCATCGGTGATATTCGGCGGATGCTTCGTCTGGCGGACTTTCCAAAGTGGCTACGAAACGACGTTCGGCTTTTTCAATACTTACTATAATGCCGCGAAGCTTTTCTCCGAGGCTGAGGACCAGATCCGGGGAAACACGAAACTGGTCGATATCACCTCGGTCGGGAGGGTGACGTTCGAGAGCGCCTCGCTTCCCGCTTTCTCAGGACGGGCAGGCGGTGCCGTCGCTACGGATGCAGGCGAAGTCATCACGTCGGATGTCCCGGTCGGTGCGGTCCGCGCACCGGACGGAGGTGTCGTGCCGTCCGGTGCCATGCCGCCCGGTCACCCCCGTGAACCAGGTTTCCCCCCCGATCCGGCCATGATGGGTATGGGCTACCAGGCGGGTGCGGGCGAACCTGTCGGGGTCCCGGCGGAAGCCGTAGACAAGCTTCAGAAGGTCATCGCAAAGTGTTCCCGTATTCTCGTCCAATACCCGAATAGCGTTTGGGTGGACGACGCCTTGCTCCTGATCGGGAAATGTTATGTCTATCTGAACGAGTTCACGAAGGCGGACCGGAAATTCAACGAACTTCTCGAGGCTTTTCCGAATACATCCCTGAAATCGGAAGCGCTCCTGTGGCTCGGGAAGAGCGCTCTCTATATACGCCGCCTCGACGATGCGGAGCGTCTTCTCGGGGAAGCCGTTGAAAGCGGCGTGCTGACCGGCCAAACGGATATTGTCGCTGAATCCTACCTTGCGCTGGGGGACTTGTACCTCGTGACAGGGGACAGGGTCAAGGCCGTGGACAGCTATCGGAAAGGCGCGGACACGAAGGCGGGAACCGACGTCAGCATGCGTCTCCACGTCGCACTCGCGCGTGAGCTGGAAGCGCTCGGCCGGAAGGGGGATGCCGTGGAGGTCTACCGACGGATGCTTCGCCTCAAGCCAGACACCGAACTGCAGTTCTACGCGGAACTGAACCTTGCCCGTCTCTCGCGGATGACCGGCCGTATCGACGATGCGGTCAACACGTTGATGGACATGCTCGACAACCCCGCCTATCTCGACTATGACGGCCAGATCCAGCTCGAGATCGGGCGCCTCTACGAGGCGATCGAGGAATACGCCGCCGCCGTCGAACAGTACCGCTACATCGACACGACGTTCCGTTCAAAACCGGAGAGCGCGGAAGCCGCATTCGCCCTCGGTAACCTTTACGAAACAAAGGCACAGAATTACGACAAGGCGTTCGAGTACTACAGTAACGCCCGGACGGCATACGCCGGGATACCGGCATCCGTCATCGGCGGCAGGAAAGCCGACGATCTCGGGGAGTACCGGAAACTGCGCAACCGGCTCTATGAACTCGACACGCTCTTCTTCTTCACCTTGTATCCCGATTCCCTCGCACGGCGGGACTCGCTCCAAGCGATCGCGGATTCGGCAGCTCTGGTGCAGGAGAAGACATCCGGGGGCGCGGGCCGCGTTTCGGAAGAGGACCGGTTGCGCGAACGTCTCGCGCGCCGCATCCCGCACGGGAGAAATACCGGCCGGGTGAACCCCTATGACCGGAAAAAAGAGGAGACCGTACTCGTGCCTACGGCACTCGGCCAGCAGGGACCCGCCCCCGCTGCGGCAGCGGGAGCGCTTCCCCTCTACCGAAAACTCGATGTGCGGCGTCTCTCTGTCGATTCCGTTTTCCGGGTGCTCTCGACCGCGCGTATGGACATGGGGTGGGTCATGTACGAGAGGCTCGGCAACCTCGATTCTGCGAAATATTACTATACGCTCGCCCTCGAGGGACCGCTCCCCGACATCGTGCGTGCCAACGCCCTCTACACGCTTGCCGCGATCGTCCGACAGTCGGGCGATACGGCCCTGGCCGTCGAGTACGAGGACCGTCTCCTCCGCGAGAACCCCGACACGCCGTTCGGACGGAGTGTCATGGCCGCAAGAGGTATGGAGGTACCGAAGGACTCGAACACCATCGCGCGCGAGGCGTACGACCGTGCTGCGTCCATACTCGAGAGCGGAGATGTCCGCAGGGGCATCGCCGCGCTCGAGGCCATGGCGAATGCGTACCCGAACTCCGAGCAGGCGGTGCGCGCGAAATCCGCTATCGCCTGGACATACGAAACCGTTCTGGACGAACGCGAGAAAGCCCTCGCCCTCTACCGGGAGCTCGCAGCGAAATACCCCGCCTCGCCCTATACGCTCCGCGCGAGGGAAATCGTCGAGTCCATCGAACGCATCCCCAAAGAGGAAGAAGAGCAAAAGCGCCTCGCGGAAGAACAGCGGCGCCTCGAAGAGGAACGCAGGAAGGCCCTAGCGAGACCGGAACCCGAAATCAAGAAGGGAGAGGAAGCGGCACGCAGCCGCTTGCACAGGAAAACGGACCCCACGCGGGACCCGGATTTCCCGCTCAGCCTTCCCGGCGAGAAAAAACCTCCGTCACCACCCGTTCCCCGGGACACGCTCGCCCCACGGGACACGCTTGCCCCGGCCCGCGAAGTCAAATGACAGCGGTAGACACTGACGCACTTGTCACCGGTCTTCGGCAGGTATCGGAGTCCATCTTCGCACTTCGTTTCCGGGCACCGCATATCGCTGCTGCGGCCCAGCCCGGTCAGTTCGTCAATGTGCTCACTTCGCCGTTCTATGACCCCCTCTTGCGGCGTGCGTACAGTATCTCGAACGTGTACGGTGAAGAGTGCGAAATTCTCTTCGCAGTGGTGGGCAAGGGGACGTCGCTCCTCGCGCGCGTCCGCGAGGGGGACACCCTAAGGGTTCTCGGTCCCCTTGGCCGTCCCTTCGCCTGCGAGGAACCGTTCCAAACGGCGATCCTCGTGGCAGGGGGGATCGGCATCGCCCCCTTCCCGTTCCTCTTCTCACGCCTTCTCGATCAGGGTAAGACGGTCATCCCCCTTGTCGGCGCGCGGTGTTCGTCCCTCATTGCACGCGGCGTCATCTCTGGTGCCCGCTATGCGACGGACGACGGGAGCGAAGGGTGTCACGGGACCGTTGTCGACCTTTTCGAAGAATACCTCTCGACGAACGAACCGGTCGTCCCACGCGTCTTCGCGTGCGGCCCGAACCCGATGCTCGCTGCATTGCGGCGATCGGTCCTGGGACGCGGCATCCCCTGCGAACTGTCGCTCGAGTCCGAGATGGCTTGCGGCATCGGCATCTGCCAAGGATGCGCAGTGAAGCGGTCTCGCGAAAGGGACCAATACGCTCTCGTCTGCACCGACGGGCCCTGTTTCGACGCACGGGACATTGTGCCGCTGGGCGAGGAGGGCGGGTGAAAACGGATTTCCGCATCGGAAGTCTCTCCTGCAAGAACCGCGTTCTGACGGCTTCGGGGACCTTCGGTTACGGCCTCGAAGCCGCGCCGTACACCACGCTTGCCGCGCTCGGCGGTATCGTCACGAAGTCCGTGACGAAGTTTCCCCGGGCTGGCAACCCACCCCCCCGAATCGCCGAGACGACAGGAGGGATGCTGAATTCTATCGGGTTGGCCAACGTTGGTGTCGAGGCGTTCGCCCGTGACAAGCTTCCCCTGCTCCGCGGAATCGGGACGGCGGTCATCGTCAATATCGCAGGCAGTTCCATCGACGAGTATATCGACGTTCTCGAAAGGCTCGAGCACGAGCAGGGTATCGATGCATGGGAGATCAACATTTCCTGCCCCAACGTGAGGGAAGGAGGTCTGCATTTCGGGGCGAAGCGCGAAACGGCCGCTGCCGTAACCCGCGCTCTCCGGCCAAGGACCCGGAAACCGCTCATCGTCAAACTCACACCGAACGTCACGCAGGTCGCCGAGATAGCTGCTGCGTGTGCGGACGAGGGTGCGGACGCCGTCTCGCTCATCAATACGCTTGTCGGGATGGCGGTCGACGTGCGGACCCGACGTCCCCGCTTGTCCACCGTCACGGGTGGTCTTTCCGGCCCGGCCGTCAAGCCGGTCGCTCTCGCCAAGGTTTACGAAACGGCGCGCGCCGTTTCGATCCCGGTCATCGGCATCGGGGGCATCGTGACCGCCATGGATGCGATCGAGTTTCTCCTTGTCGGCGCGACGGCTGTGCAAGTGGGGACCTCCTCTTTTCGGGACCCAGATACCGCCGTTTCCGTTGCGCGCGGCATGGAGGAATTCTGTCGAGAGCAGGGGGTAGAAGACATCAAGGAACTGGTCGGCGCTCTTCGCGTGGACGATACGGGTGCAGTACCGGGTTTCATCGCATGAACGGCTGCAGGACACATGTGGCACCGACGCTCGACCCGTCGAAGGAGGGGATAAGCCGTCCGGACGATGTGCGAATCCCGCAACACCTTTTTGGCAATACTGCAGCAAGCGAGTTGAGAGAGGTCGGCCACGACTCCCTCACAAAGTGGAGCGCTTCCCTCCGTCCGTTTCGAACGGGAATGCCTCCACTCGAATGGGGAAACGGATCGTTGCGGCATCTTGCTGCTGTCGAGGGGTACGACTTCCGGCGGCCGTGGTCGTTTCACGAGAACGAGGTGAAGTCCGCGTTGCGCACCGCCGCTCCATGGGAAGGATAGGGAAGATGAGTGCTGCATCATCGCCGTTGCCCGTCGTTCTCGTCACCGGTTCCGGAAGACGCCTCGGCCGTGCTCTCGCCCATGCCTTCGCGGATGCGGGGTATGCAGTTGCGCTGCACGCGCACCGTTCCCTCGCCGGGCGTGATCACGTACTGGCTTCCATCTCGGCACAAGGCGGTTCCGCTTGGCCGGTCGGGGGCGACCTCACGGAGGAGGCGGGTATTCGGCGCGTCGTCTCGGAAACCATGGCATGCGCGGGTCGCTTGGACGTGCTCGTGAATTGCGCCGGTGTCTTCCCCGACACCCCATTCGAGGACGTGACCTTCGAGGAGTGGGACCGCGTCGTGAACCTGAACCTGCGCGCGGCGTTTTTCCTCTCGCAGATGTTCGCGCCTTCCCTGCGTTCGGTTCGCGGTGCGATCGTGAACGTCGCATCGGTCGGGGCTTTCGAGCCGTGGGTACGCCATATCCCGTACAACGTCGCGAAAGCGGGCCTTGTCATGCTGACGCGAGCGCTGGCGAAAGCGTTGGCGCCCGACGTCCGTGTCAATGCCGTTGCACCCGGCGTCATCGTCACGCCGGGAGAGGAGGGTCCGCCTTCCCCCCCCGCAGAGAAGATTCCCTTGCACCGCCCCGGCACGCCCGCCGAGTTCAGTCGGGCGGTCTTGTTCCTCGCCCGTGATGCGACGTACCTTACCGGCCACGTCCTCCCCGTCGACGGGGGATTCCTCGGCGCGCGCTGAGCGACGTCGGGGAAGCGAACCGTTCCACCGACATTTCTCATGCGGTGAACCATGTCTCAACCGAAACCGACCAAAGCCTACAAGAATCTGGAATTCCTCGGCAGCCCGGATGCCAGGCCGATCCGGATGCTCGCCGAGTACTTCGAGCCGCTCCAGAGGTTCCGCCGGAACCATATTCAGGACACGATTGTCTTTTTCGGTTCCGCCCGCCTCGTCTCCCGCGCCGATGCGGAGGCACATCGTGCCGACGTCCTGCGCGCCATGAATGCGGGAGGGGGGAAAGCGCCGTCCCCGCGCCTCATCGAGGAACTCCAATCGGCGGAGGCGCTCGTCCACGACGCGCAATGGTATGAGGACGCCGTCGAGCTCGCACGCATGCTCGCCCATTGGTCGCTCACGCTGCCGAAGAAACACCGGTTCGTCATCACCTCCGGTGGCGGCCCGGGCATCATGGAAGCGGCCAACCGCGGCGCACAGCTCGCGGGCGCCAAGTCCATCGGCCTGAACATCAGCCTCCCGTTCGAGCAGGAATCCAATCCGTACATCCCCCCCGGCCTGAATTTCGAGTTCCACTACTTCTTCATGCGGAAATTTTGGTTCGTCTATCCCGCCAAAGCCCTCGTGGCGTTCCCAGGCGGGTTCGGCACGATGGATGAGCTCTTCGAAGTCCTCACGCTCGTGCAAACGGATAAGCTCCGCAAGCGCGTCCCGATCGTACTATACGGTTCCGATTTTTGGAAGAAGATCATTAACTTCCAATCGTTGGTGGAATTCCGCATGATCGACAGGAAGGATCTGTCGCTGTTCCAAATGTTCGACACGCCTAAAACGGCCTTCGCCTATTTGCGGAAGAAACTCACCGAGTTGTACTTGTAAGATGCCAGACGAACGCGAACTCTACGCCCTCTTCTCTCTCTTGGACGACCCTCAGCCCTCCGTCCAGGTCGCCGTTCGCGATCGGCTCCTCGCGATCGGGGAAGAGGCCGTTTCCGTTCTCCGCCGGCTCGCGAATATCCATAACCAGAACTTCGAACGCGTGGAGGAACTCGTCGACGAGATCCGGATGACCTGCACGCTCAGAAGGCTGGCTGCTTCGCTGGAGAACCCCTCGAAAGAGACGGATCTCGAGGAGGGGGTTTTCGTGATCGCACGCTATGGGTACCCCGATGTCAACGTCGAGGCCTATACGCGCCGCCTCACGGATATGGCCTCCGACATCCGCATCCTCGCCGGCGCCCGCGCGGCGCCTATCGACCGTTTCATGAAGATGCGATCCTACCTCTTCAGCGAACTGGGTTTCATGGGTAATCAGCACGATTACTACAACCCGGATAACAGCTATTTCAATAAGGTCATCGATTACCGGCGTGGAATCCCCATCACGCTGTCCGTGCTCATGCTTCTCGTCGGATCCCGGCTGGATCTCAACCTTCACGGCGTCGGCATGCCCATGCATTTCCTGGTCCAGTACGACGACGGTTCCCGCATGTTTTTCGTCGACCCTTTCAACGCTGGCATGATCATTACGCAGGAGCAGTGCAAGACGCTCCTCTCCGCGAACGGCATCGCTTTCACGCCATCCATGCTCGCACCGGTAGGGAACAACGAAATTCTCGAGAGGATGTGGCGCAATCTCTATATCTCGTACCAGAAGACCGGCAATGAAGCCGAGGTCGGGCGTATCGCGCGCATTCTCCAATTCATCGACCCCGAATTCTCGGTCGGTTTCTCGCCTTCACCCGACGAGGACGACATCGAGGACGAGGACGACGAAGAGTGATCGGAGCTTGACGGCTCCGTGTCGCCACCGCCGGCGTGCTGCGCGTCGTGGAGAGGGGTGTCGCGCACGGAGGCTCGTCTGTGCACCGGGTCTGGAGAGAAGGGATCGAAGGGGGAGGGAGCAGGCACGGGATGTCGGAGCGAAATCGCTTTTCCTCCGGTGAAATGAACGGTGAGGAGAAGAAGGCGGGATAGTGCACACTCGTTCCGACCGCCGACCCCCGTCGCATAGATTCTCTTGGGAAATGATCGCGGGAATAAGGGGAACTCGACCGGCGAGGCATCGTCCACTGCGAAACGACTTTCATTTTGCTGCGGTGAAGGGTATTTTATTGCGAGCGGGGATGCAATGGTTTCGACGGGGAGCGGAATGCCCGCGATGGCGCGCCGTGCATGCCGCAAGCACGTGAATCCTGCGGCAAGGCAATATCTGCCGACTATCAGTACGCAATGGCCGCTTGATCGAGCGGTCACGTCCACCGGAGGCCTTCCTGTCGGCCGAAGGAAAGGGCGTCGCTAAAGACAGGATACATCCCCCGGAATCCGGGAGGGGGGTGGAAGAAAAAAACGGATGAGCCGTTCAAGAAATCCTGGCCGCCGGGTTTTGAACGGTGAAATAAAATAGACGGCCTACGCGCGTAGAAATCACGGGGTTCTCTCTTCGGACGGGGGTTCGATTCCCCCCATCTCCACGAATGATGAAGGAGCGGAAACCATTCGGTTTGCGCTCTTTCCTTATTTGGTCACTTCACAATGCCGGAATACAGGGACGGTGTCGAATCGTTCTCTATTCCGCCATGAAAAATTCTGCGACGCTGTGTGGACCAATCATCATGCGGAATCCGAGGAAATCGGCCATATTGCTCATCCGACAATTCGTGTCTACCAGCCGGTCACCTCTCCGTGCACCTCGGCAATGACTCTATGGCCCATGCCGTACTGCGAAGAGGGGTGTATGTTGGAAAACGCATGCGCATTCACACCCTCATGCGGGTACCGCTGGGAATTCGATGCGAGACCGGAAGAAAGGAACGCAGACACCTCTTTCGCATTTCGATGGTTCGTCGATAGACCCCCTCTTTGTGCGGAAGGTCGAGCATGGTGAGGATCCGCGCGGAGGAGAGTTTTCGATATTGTATAGGAGTCGGATGTGGCGAATCCTTATATGTACACCCAGAAATGATATTTGAATCCGTGAGATAATACTACCCTGACCATCATCGGAACCAATGATTGTAAGGGTATGTTGATGATTGAGACCCGTCCATCAACTCACTTGTTCAGTGACATCGGAGCGGGTGGCTATAGGCTCAACAATGAGCTGCGTACCGGAAGCATGCATTCGAACGTGGCGGGGACGCTCGACTATTTCGCCGACACGATCGCCATGGCCCGGCAGATGAGCGATCATCGTTGGCTGTTCGTGCTCGACTCCGGTAACGAGGACGAGAACCTGCTCGAGCTGTTCGAGTCCGCCTCGGCCTCATACGTGATCAAGCGTAATCTGCGCAAGGAATCGCCAAAAGAATGGCTGGAATAGGCGAAAACGCACTGCGCGATGCGTCGCGGCCTTCGCGATGGAGGCACGGTGCATGACGCGAGCGCCACAGGCGAGATCGTGGTCGACACACGACAATACACGATGCGGATTGTGGTTGTCGCCCACGAGAGGCTGTGGGATCAGCATGGGCAGATGCTTCTCGACCCGGAGGTGTCGCTGGAGACGTACTGGACCAATCTGCCGGTCAGCGAGAAGCAGGTGGAGTCCGTCTATCACATGCATGGTACGATGGAGCAGTACCATGCGGAGCTTAAGAGCGACATGGGCATCGAGCGTCTTCCGTCGGGCAAGTTCCACGCGAACACGCTGCATCTTTTGTGCGGAATGATCGCTTGCAATCTGCTGCGACGGGTGGGCATGCGGATGCTTGAAAGCGGAAAGACACCGGGGCAGCGCGGCCGTCGGTTACGATTGCGCACCGTGCTCCAGAGCGTCATGGACATGGCCGGCGCGATCGTTCATCACAGCGGTCAGGTCATTGTGAAAATCTGTTCTCACCACGCGTGGGCTCCGGCCTTCATGGGGATGTATGTGTCGTTCTCCAGCGCGTGACAACACATGCGCACGCAGGCGGGAAGACATGAGCACCGGGGAGACGATTCGTGAAACGCGGCTGGGGAGAGCTATCAGATAACCATGACTTTTTCGTACGAATTGCGCCTCGGCAATAACCTTTTTCAGCCTCAAGCTGTCGGCGCCTGAAGATACGGCAGTCTGTAGAGGCGATACACAGCTTTTATACAATATTTCTCACGGATTCAGGTGATACATCAGCACGACTTTGCAAGAGGAACAATCATCGGAGGTTCCGGGCGGTATGTGTAACCGGGCGGCTTTCGAGAGTGTTTCTTGAGTACGTGTAGAATCCGAATGTCTATTCATCGGTCTCGGGGGGGAAGCACGGAGGAAATCGCCGCTCCATAGAGACCGTTCGCATTTTTCTTTCTCGCACGGCATCCACGGGTCATGCTGATCGGCGAAGGGAAGCCGATACATTGCCCCTGCAGGAAAGCGCGTCGGGAAGGGCCGTTATACCCGTGATCGTATGGTATACTGTCGTACGTGTGAAACGAGGGAGACAGATTCATGCACAGTATCCGATTTCCTCCGTTTCGCGTTGTGCATCATAGACAATGCAGGGGGTGATAGAGGGGAATTATGCCGCCGCCGTTGTGCAGGTTCGTTGCTTGATGCTCGACCTTTGCCGAGGAAACTTTTTCCCTGTGAAGGGAAAGATGACTCGGGTCTTCTCCGTACAATGATCATGCCTGCTGCCCGGTGGTGGATGCTCCTTCCCTACGGGCTGTGCTTCGGAACTATGCAATGCGTCAGGAGAGGCCTTGATCACTCTTTTCATGCGTGGAATGAGGAACGAGCTTCTACGAGAATCAGGGATATCGAAGCAAGCCGTCGGCATGGTGCATGCGCCTGCGGCGGCCGTACATTGACGGAGCGAATGACGGCGAGATGGTCCGCGCGTCGGGGATCGTGGCCGCGCGCCGTGTCGGTCTCCCTCGATGCCGAGATAACAATTCCCGGCGTGTTTGCCACGGATCCCGAAGAGACAGGGGCGGAATACGGGATGGCGTCGCGTCTATCCCTCGGGGAAAAAGGTGATTTCTCCGATCAACGGGATAGGCGAGTTTTCCGCCGGGCTGTCACAAACCGCTCATACGGTACGCATCGGCCTGCGCCCCGAGCAGGAGAGAATACGCCGTGTTCTCAGAGTTCCTTGGCGAGTTCGGCGATTTTCTTCAGGATCTCGAGCCGCCTTTCCAGAACGGTGATCTCGGCCTGTATCGATTCGAGCGAGACAAAACTCCCGATGGATTCCGTCGGGGGAAAATCGATCGATTTGTCTTCTTTCGCGATGTGCACCGCCTCTGCAACCGCGGCCGGTGTGGTTTTGGCTTGCGGCTTGGGTTGCAGCGTGGTGAGGGTTGGTTCTCCGCCGATCGTGCGATCGTAATACTTCTTAATCGCTTGAAATACTTTTTCCGTCAGCCTCTTCGCATCACCCTTGGCGATCTTCGTGACCGTCATCCTGCTGACGCCGGTCGCCTTCGAGATTGCGAGAATGCTCATGCTTTCCCGCAGGGCATCCACCATGCGTTCGGCGAGGTAGATGCGGTCTTCCGATTTTTTCGCGTTCACCATAGTGTCTATCCTTTCTTGTTCATGAGACTTATGCCGCCACGAAAACAATACATATTTAACACTTTCTCCGAAAAGAAAAAACACGAGAACAAAGGGTACGCAGAAAAGACGGCGAGGACTGGACAACGCCGCCAGCTCCCGATATTCTGTGCAATTCTTCGATCCTGAAGTTTACCCATGCTTCATCGGTGTATTTGCAACACATAGGAGAACGTATCGCATGGCAGCGATTGGGTGAACAAGTGGCATGCGGATCCTCTCCTGTCCACCCGTTCGTGCGGGAGAACGGAAATGGAAGGGGGATACGAGCCGGAACGGCACGGACGATTATTTTCTATGCAAAGAGGGTGGTAATCGGTGACACTATGCATGCCTTTCCCTCCATCTCCCATGATTGTATATACGAGGTAATAGATACCGCATTCCTCGAAACAGGGGTTTCTCAGTACCGCTCCGAGCGATTTGGGGGCGATCACGAGATATAGTCAGAAACGACGCACGGTGTAATAAGAGGTTCCGGGGAGTTCTGTTCCGTTCTGTGGATGCATTCCCTGTACAAATTTTATAGGCAATGGGTGAGGCATCGTGCTCTCTGCCATATCCCTCGTTCCTGCGCCTATACCGATCGGTTTGTGCTCATCGGTGTGTGCTCTGTTCCCTGCACCTTCAGGGATGCGAAACGACACCGACCTTTCCGAGAGCGTACCCCCGGCGATATACACCGACATGTCCGGGTGTGCGATGGCAGGGGGAACTTGGTATCAGGAAGCCCTATCCCGTTTCACCATCTGCGATCGAGTGATTTCAGGTAACCCGTGACGATCACGCGGCACGGTGAAGTCCTCCGACCCGGCATCCGACATGCCTGTACGCAGACCCGCATGATCGAAGGGGCTGTTTCCTGACTGTCGGTGGTGCGGTGTGATCCCCGCCTCATGGGGAGTCCGGCGGACACCGAGCGGCGCCGATGGTGCATTTCAGCGAAGCCGTGCCCGCATTCGTTTACCGATCGATCGGGTGTCGAAGACTTCCCCGGTGAAGATGGCTATGTCCATCCATGAGGAAAACGAATCCCATCCGTGTCTCTTTTCGCCTTGCGGGGGTACGAACAGTGGATGCGTGGCCAATGTCCGAAAGGATGCAGGAGCATGGTGGACGTGCTGTGCGGTAGCTCCGCTTAGGATTCCCGGGTAGGTTCGTCGCATGCCGTCATGATCCAAGAGGGATGTGAAGCATGATGCGGGTGCATCCTGCATCGCACGGCGTGAGGAACCCCCCTCCACCGGTTTTCTCTATCCTGCACGGAACGTGTGGCAATGAGTTGTGGGAGATGATACAGTATTGAATCAGGAACACGATACACGGGGTTTTCGGTTATGCCGGTGAACACGCGGATTCCCATGGGGATATCCCTCAACCGGAACCTGTTCGTATAGGCAACTCCCTGGATGCCCCACGTGCTTTGAAACCGTCCCCTCAATCTCCATGGAGGGAGAGATCGGAGACGGCACAAATCGAGAGAAGGGCGGTCCGCCCCTGCCGCCCGATGGGATGTGCCTCGGCATGGGATGAAAGACCTTCCCGTCTGCATTGGGCCGCGAGGAATGCACAGGGCCCGTTCCGTCCAATCGATCGGATGGGACGGTCGGCAAGGGGGGAGCGGCGGGTCGAGGGGAGTTATCAGAGTCGGTCTCGTTCCGGTGCGGACATACTGCGGATCCACGTTTCCCTATCACCGCGACCCGACACACGAAGCGACGGCAGGAAGAACATTTTTCATGGGGAGACGGCATCCTTCCGGTGCCCGTAGCGCCGTTTGTCGTTTCATCTGTGCGGAAAGGTCCTTTCGCGTTCCGTTTGTCGGTTTGCATGTGTCTTCTCTTCCGCCGTGTCCGGTGTACCGCCCGTCACGGCATGCTTCCGCGAAGAGGGGAAAGAGGAACGGAATGGTTGGTTCAGGGATAGGAAAACATTAGTTTTCCTATTGGAAACGTTCAAAAACAATTCCGTTCACCGCGCCGCCTTTCGGCTCTTCGAAGGGTATGCGCATCGCTTCCCCAGGTATCGCCAGGAAAGGAGGAGTCGTATGATTCTCGCACAGTTGAAAGAGTATCTCGACGCCAACGGCGTGAAGTACATGCTCATCACGCATTCGCGGGCCTACACGGCACAGGAGATCGCGGACACGGCCCATATCCCGGGAAGAGAAGTGGCGAAAACCGTCATGGTCGTCATCGACGGCGTGATGACTATGATTGTAATCCCCGGCTGCGATATGGTCGATTTCCGACTTCTGAAACGCGCCCTGTCCTGCGGTGAAGCCCGTCTCGCGACCGAGGAGGAATTCGCCCGCTTGTTCCCGGGTTGCGAGACAGGTGCTATGCCGCCTTTCGGGAACCTGTACAACCTACCGGTCATCGCTTCAGAACGGCTCGCGCAGGACGAGTACATTGCCTTTAACGCCGGGACGCACCGGGACCTCGTCCGGATGGCTTACGCGGATTTCGAACGGCTCGTCGCGCCTCGTGTGGTCGACATCAGCGTTCCCCGGCGTTCGCACGCAGACAGCACCGGGAAATACGAGCCCACGGAGTGAGAGGGCGGGAACACCTTGCGGCGGTCTTCGATTCCGCTATGGTGAGGGAAGCGCTGCGCGCCGGCGCCGGGCGTCGAGGGCGCGGAAACTGAGCGTATCGATGGCGAGCATGGAGTCATACGCCGCCGCCGCCTCGGAAAACCTGCCGGTGCTTTCGTATAGCCGCCCGATGTCGTATCGTGCCGGCGCGTAGAGGGGGAAACGGGCGATGCACTGCGCGAGTGTGTCTTCCGCTTCATCCATTGCTCCTGCCGCTGCGAGCGCATGGGCGAGCCGACAGAGGCGGGCCGGTTGTGCCGGGGCAGCGGCCACCGCTTTTCGTGCCCATTCCACGGCCCGGTCTGCTCGCCCCGTGAGGCGATAGTACTCCGCGAGACGGTCGTACGCGGAATCCAGGGATTGCTTCCGGCGTGTGAAGGATGCGACGAAGCGCTGTTCCCAGGCGGTGGCAGAGTCGTTGAAACCTTCCGTATATGCGAAGACGGCCCGGAGGGCCGAAGCATCCGGGTCGGACCGACACAGTTCCCAGTTCGAAAGGGTGATGCGTTTCGCTTCGGCGGAGTCCCCTCGAGCGAGAGCGCAATACGCGGCGAGGGTGTAGACGGCGGCACAGGGGCGGCGATACCGGAGGGAGGGACGGAGCAGCGAGAGTGCTCTCCCGTAATCTTCGTTCCGGACGGCGGATTGCGCCCCATGGAAACACAGGACGTCGTCGTTGACGGAGTACTGCATGGCGCGCCTCAATGCGGCGTCGTACGCGGCGTCGTTCCCCGTGAGTCGGGCGCCCGCCGCGGAGATCATCGCCTGTTCGAAAAGGTCCGCCCGCTGTTCCGCTTTGAGCAGGAGAGGGTAGATGCGTTCGGCTTCTGCCGTTCTTCCCTCATCGAGGAGTTCAAAAGTGAGAAAGATGCGTGCGCGGAGGAATGCGGGGTCTGTCCGCAATATGCTCTGGAGCAGGCGTTCCGTGGAGAGACCGCGGTCCATGACGCGTCGAGCTTCGAGGAAACGCCGGTAGGTGCCCACCGTGGGGAGGCGCCGTGCAATGCCGGGGTGCACGACGGTTTCCGGCGTGAAGCGCCCCTCCCCGAGAAAATGCCCCGTGATTTTCTGAACGGCGGAACGGACCGTGAACGGTAACGCATCGTCGTCGGGCAGGGGGTACACGTTCTCGACGCGTACCTCACCCCGCGTGTCGTGCAGTCTCACGTGAAGGAGGAAGCCCGTCGTCGATCTGCTGATCGTGCCCGTTACGACGGCCGTGATCGTGTCGGCCTCGAGGAAGCGGCGGAAGGGCTCGCCGAAGATTTCCCGGTCGGCTCTCCCGAACGCCGTGCGAAGGCGTCGGTTGAGTGTGATCGGTTCGGCGGTCGCGAATGACCCCGCGGCGGCCAGCTCGTGTAC
>JARYLZ010000004.1 GCA_029907355.1 Bacteroidota bacterium
CGGATGAATCCGTGCTCTACCAACACGTCGACCACGGCTTCGCCGAGCCCTTCGATATCCATAGCCCGACGCGATGCGAAGTGTTCGATTCTGCCCCGGATCTGTGCGGGGCATTCTGGGTTCTCGCAGTACCATGCTGCTTCGCCTTTGGGGCGGTTCAGTTGCGAGCCGCAGGAAGGACAATATTCCGTGAAGACGAAAGCTGGTGCCTCGGGCGGCCTTTCGGACAGGTCTACACTCGTCACTTTGGGGATGACATCACCGCCCTTCTCGATTCGCACCGTATCGCCGATACGAAGGTCCAACTCACGAATGAAATCTTCGTTATGCAGAGTGGCACGCCGTATCATCGAACCGGCGAGCCGGACGGGTTCCAGCTCGGCGACCGGCGTAATCGTGCCCGTTCTCCCGACCTGGAAGGTGATCCCGATAAGACGTGTCTTCGCGCTTTGTGCTTCGAACTTGTATGCGATAGCCCATCGAGGGCTCCGGGCGATAGTCCCGAGAACAGCCTGGTATGCGAAATCGTCAACCTTTACGACAACCCCGTCGATATCATAGGGAAGCGTGTCCCTATGCCGCTCCCAGTAGTCCCGGTATGCCTGAACTTCCTCGATCGTGCGGCATAACTTGCAATGCGGATTGACGGGGAAACCAGCCCGCTTTAAGAGCGCGAGGGCCTCGTGCTGGGAAGTCGCTGCACCGCTCGAATCCAGCAGAGTGTACATCGTCGCACTGAGTTTCCGTTCGGCGACGAGGGCTGAATCCTGGAGTTTCAGTGTCCCTGCCGTTGCGTTTCGCGGATTGGCGAAGACTTTTTCTCCGACCAGTTCCCGTTGCCTATTCAAACGCTCGAAGGATTCTCTTTCCATGTAGACTTCGCCGCGAACCTCGAACGTCTGGGGAAGGGGAGCACCACGCCTGATACGGAGCGGGATGGGACGGACGGTGCGGAGATTGTCCGTGATGACATCTCCCTCTTCGCCGTCACCCCGTGTCGCCCCGCGCACGAGCAAACCGTTTTCGTAAAGTAGGGAAACGGCGACACCGTCAATCTTCAATTCCGCGTGGTAGAGGACTTCTCTGCCCGGAAGGGCTTCGCTCACGCGCCGGTGGAATTCATGCAGTTCTTCGGACGAGTACGTGTTGGCAAGGCTGAGCATCGGGACGGTGTGACGGACGGTCGGGAATTCTTTCGTGACGGTCCCTCCGACCCGCATGGAGGGGGAATCGGCCGTTCGCAAGGCAGGGTATTCCCTCTCGATTTCGAGGAGGCGTTCCATGAGTCGATCGTACGCGCGGTCATCGATGACCGGATCGGCGAGCACATAGTAGCGGTAATCGTGCTCGCGGATCTCCTCACAGAGGTGCGCATGCTCTTCCCGCACGGAATCCGGTATCCCCATCGGTTAGTTTCCCGAACCGAGATTGTCCCGAGATATCGGAATGTTCCGGACAACGGCCCCGCTCTCCCCGAGTGTCCCGATTTCTTTCCCGTTCAGGAAGAACGTGATCGCCCCCCCATCGCCGAGTGTAACGACGAAACGGTCGCGTGCTTTCCAAACCCTATGATCGTTTGTGCTCATGTTTCCCTTTTCCGTTCGGGTAGTGTCCATCTTAATCCAGTACCAGACTGATGATGAGGAGAAAGCCTCGAGAACGAGGCTGTCTTCGCGGACAGACTTGTTCTGCTTCCCTGCTACGGTTTCTGCTGTCAAAGTCGACGGAAAGAGACTGTCCCCGGCAGCGAGGGGAGATGGTTCCACAACGGTGGCTTGTGCAGAATCGATGAATGTTTCCGACTCGAGAGAGGAGAGAATGGCTGACGAATCGATGGAAGTACTGGTGGATTCATTGCCGGACTGGAAATGGATCAACGCGAAGATGCCGAGTGCAATAATGGCGATGATGGCGGATCCGACAATGAGGAAACGCCACTCTTCCTGCGTGAGGCGTGATGGCTTTCTATCCTGCTTTCGTCTCGGGCTGGACGAAGAAGTTATCGCTACGGTTGGTGGGACAACGGAAGAAGGGATACTCGATCCTTGCCGAACGGAGAGGGGTTCGCGTCGTGTTTGTTCCGGTGTTTTCGGTTTCTCCTGGGGTTTTTCCAGAGGAGGGGGGGCAGAGAACCTTTCGACGATTTTCGCAGTTTGCGATTGCTCGTTCACACTCTCTCGCTTGACTTCACGAGGGGGAGCTGAGGATCCCGAAGAGGATGGCCAGGTTTTTCTCTCGAACGTCGCGCTGTCGCTTTTTTCATTTGTAGAAACGTGCGGTGTGATGCGTGGGTGTATCTCGATCGCCTGGCGTGTATCGTGTATCGATGTCTGTTGCTTATCCCCTACGCCGTTGTCCACAGGGGGAGACGATGGTTGGTGGTACGATGGGAGCGCTGGGACGGCTTGATCGTGCTCAAGAGCATTTTCTCCCGTGGCTTCATCCGTCTTTGTACCGATGATTTCAATTGTGTCGTCCAATTGCGGAAGAATGTGGGAGTGATCGATGGATTCCGGTGGTTTGGGGATACCGTGAAGCCGTTCGGCACATTCATTGTAAGCGCGAACCGTCTCTTCCTCGTCGAGTCCGACGATACGGGCGTATTCACGGATGAAAGCGCGGATATAGGTCGGCGGAAGAGAAGGGAAATCGCCCGCTTCGATCGCTCGAAGGTGCTTGAGGGAGATACGGGTCGCCTCGTGAATGTCCTCGAGCGACAGTCCTACGCGCATGCGGGCAGCACGGAGAGCGGTTCCGAAATCCTTCATCGTTTTCCCGCTTTCTGCATATTCACCGTGGTTCGATGGGATACCGGTGGGTGTTGAGGAACTCGAGGATGGATGTATTTCTTTTCATGGAAGAAATTAGAGACCGATCGTGTCAAAACAAAAACCGTCTGCAATGGAAAAAATTTCTCCGAAACCATGTAATTCTCTTGGGCGAAAACCGGCAATGTGACCGGAGCGGAAGAAATCAACAGCGGTCATGAATTCCGAACGAAATGTTTCCCCGGCAGTTGGTTGACGAGGCCTTCGAACTCCAGACGTAGGAGGTGCACGAGAAGTTCTGGAATTGGGATTCCGATCGATGCGGAGAGCTCATCAATATGCAACGGGTCCGTCCCCAGAGCATTGAGAAGACGCTGATCCTCGAGACGGAGTTGGCGTGCGGGCCGTACATGGTGATCCGGTGCGTCTTGGGACAGTAGGGGAATTTGCTCCAAGATATCTTCCAAACCGGTACAAAGATGGGCAATGCCCCGGCGGATAAGCATATGGCAGCCATCCGAAGTGGAACTGAAAATGGGACCGGGAACAGCGAACACTTCGCGGTTCTGGTCCAGGGCAGTGTGTGCGGTGATCACCGCGCCCCCCTTCACCCCTGTCTCGATGACGATCGTTCCGAGAGCCATTCCGCTGATAATGCGGTTTCGTCTCGGGAAGTTCTGAGCGTCGGGACCCGTTTCGGGAAGAAATTCCGAGAAAATCCATCCTGTCGAAGCAATGCGATCGGCCAACAGGCGATTTGACCAAGGATAAACGTGTGCGATTCCACTACCGAGAATTGCAACGGTCTTACCGCCTGCATCGAGAGTAGCTCGATGTACGACCGTGTCAATTCCGGAAGCGAGTCCACTGACAGTGAGAATTTCCCGCTCGGCCAGCGCACGGCTTAAATATTCTGCGGTACGTTTGCCATATTCCGTGGGTCTCCGTGTTCCGACGACCGCTAAGGCTTTCTGCGACGGCATTCCGTTCGAGCCGAGTCGGAAGAGGAATAACGGTGGGTCAAAAATGGTTCTGAGCGCTTCAGGGTATTCCTTATCGTACCAGGTGATAAGCTTCGCTCCGATACGCTCGGATACGCTCATATTTCTTTCGATCATCGCCTCCAAAGAACTGCGGAAGTCTCGCCTACGACAGGAAGAGAGGATATTGGATGCGAGTGATCGCGGGATTCCATCCATGTGAGGGACGGTTTCCGGTGCCGCAGCGGTAAAATCATCGAACGAGTCGAATGCCTCGGCAAGCCTCCGTCCCCGTATGGAACCGATGCCTGGAAGTAAGGTCAAGCGGACAATATCCCATGGGTTTCGCATCATCCGATCTCTTGCGACCAACGCGGACGACGAAGTTCTTGTTCCCAGTTGTTTGAAGTGGTAATAAAGATATGCAAATTCCGCACCAAAAATATTTTTCAGCTTGCGTTTTGACCTTCGTTTGTATATGTTGTTCGAGCGTGAAGTTATTCTTGAAGAAAACCGTGAATGGAAAACCATTAAAAATTATAGATTACGAGGTTTTTTCGCTGTTTTTTTGCTGCGATCTTACCTCTTGCAAAGGTGCATGTTGTACCTTTCCAGGCGGTATGGGCGCTCCCGTGGATGAGGATGAACTCGACATCCTTGAAAAATCTTTTCTGGTAGTTTCCCCGATTCTTCCTAAAGAACATATCGATATTGTTGAACGGTTCGGGCTCATCGATTCTTCGAATGGCTCGTATTATATCCGCTGTTTCAACAACCGGGCATGTGTTTTCGTGTATTTCGATGGAGAAATAGCGAAATGTTCCATTCAGAAAGCATTTCTCGACGGTACGCTTGATTGGGCGAAACCGCGATCTTGTCATTTGTTTCCTTTGCGTTACGATGGGTTTGGGGGCGGTCGCCTCCGATTCGAGTATTTCGAAGGTTGTGCCCCAGCCTTGAAGAATGGGAAAGCGAGAAATATTCCTCTTCTTCGGTTTACTGCAGATGCCCTTGTGCGTATTATCGGCGAGAAACAGGCCGTAACCCTCATTCGGTCTGTGGACAAGGAATTCGGTCTCGAATCGGTATCGTAAGCGAAATCGGGTTCTCAGCACCATGTTGAATATTACGCAATCACAGAGACTCCAGCAGAAACTGACCCCGTCCCAGGTCCAGTATCTGAAATTGCTCCAACTGCCGATTATCGCTCTTGAACAACGGACGAAGCAGGAACTCGAGGAAAATCCACTTCTCGAAGAAGATCTAGAGACGGAGGAAGTTCAGGAGGAAATTCCGGAACTTCGAGAAATGTTGTCTGATAAAGAAGAAGAAGAGAGGGGTGAAAGTGCCGAAACCATTGAACCGGTCGCCGAATCGACGGATATGGATGATCCAGTCGGGCAAGAAATTGCGGAACACGAAGAAGATGAGCATACGTGGGAGGATTTCGCCGAGGAAGACGACGGATGCAATCAGCGAACGTGGTATGACCGTGACGATGACAGGGACTACCCGACTCCCGCGAACGTTTCGCTAAAGGAACATCTAATACAGCAGGTCCATTTGCTCGAACTGGAGCAGAGGTTGATCTTTCTTGCCGAAGAAATCATCTGGAATGTCGATGAAGACGGTTATCTTCGGAGGCATCTTGGTGAAATCTTGCACGATGTGAACCACGAGCACGACACGGGAATCACCGTGGAAGAGGCGGAAAAAGTGCTCACAAAGATCCAAAGACTTGACCCACCAGGCTTCGCTGCACGGAATCTCCGAGAATGCCTCCTCGTTCAGGTCGAGGTCGCCGAAGATCATAGCACCGCACGGATCATCGCGAAAAAAATCCTGCAAGATTGTTTCGACCATTTCCAAAAAAAACATTTCGAAAAAATCCAACAGGAACTCCATATCGACGAAGGTCTTCTCCGTAAAGCTATCGAGTACATCACGCGCCTGAACCCCAAGCCGGGGGAGGGGACATTCACACCGGAGTTGAATCAAGTTATCCCCGATTTCTCCGTCACGCGAGAAAAAGATGAACTCATCATTACCCTGAATGACCATGGAATACCGCCGCTTCGACTGAGCAAAAGGTACATGGAAATGTACCGTCAACGCAGAAAGGACCCGGAAACCCGTCGCTTTATCAAACAGAAAATGGACTCTGCGAAGTGGTTCATTCAAGCGATTTCGCAACGTCGTCAAACCATGCTTGCCGTGATGCATGCGATCGTGGAAAAGCAACGCGATTGGTTCGAGAACGGGCCGGGGTATTTAAAACCCCTGATTTACCGAGATATCGCCGATGTGATCCGGATGGATATTTCGACGATCTCGCGGACGGTGAATCGGAAGTACGTTCAGACAGAGTGGGGCGTCTATGAACTACGATATTTTTTCAGCGAGGGTATACCAACGGCGAACGGCATAGAAGTCTCGAACACCGAGGTGAAAAATCTCATTAAGCGAATCATCGAAGAAGAAAATCCTAAAAAACCTCTCAGCGACGAGGCTATTACCGCGAAACTGAGGGAACGTGGCTTTGATATTGCAAGGCGGACCGTAGCAAAATACCGCGAAGCCCTCGGCATTCCCGTCTCCCGCCTCCGGGTTAGATTCTAATCCCTTCTCATGCAACAGCGAAATTCAACCCACTCCACTACCGTCGTCGGTGTGATCCGCGATGGAAAGGCGGTTATCGGTGCCGACGGCCAGGTTACGATCGGCCAAACCGTGATGAAACATAACGCACGAAAAGTCCGGAAGATGTTTAACGGGACTGTCCTTGCAGGCTTTGCCGGGTCGGCGGCTGACGCACTCACTCTTTCGGATAAATTCGAAGAAAAGCTCGAACAATATCATGGGAATTTCGAACGTGCAGCCGTTGAACTCGCCCGCGATTGGCGGACAGATAAATATCTCCGAAGGTTGGAAGCATTACTCGCCGTGCTCACTACGGAAAAAGCTCTCATCATATCGGGAACGGGCGACGTCATCGAACCTGACGACGGGATCATCGCGATAGGGTCCGGGGGTAGTTATGCATTGGCTGCCGCTCGCGCCCTCATGCGCTTTACGGATCTCCCTGCACGAAGCATCGTCGAAGAGTCATTGCGTATTGCAGCGGACATCTGCATATACACCAACAGAAATCTCCTCATAGAAGAGCTCTAATTTATTGAATGGAAAAGGATTATACCCCTTTACCCGAAGAAGAACTAACACCGAAAAGGATCGTAGAGGAACTTGACCGCTTCATCGTCGGTCAAGAGGATGCAAAACGCTCCGTCGCCATCGCTCTACGAAACAGGTGGAGAAGGCAAATGGTCGATCCAGCTTTCCGTGATGAGATCATGCCGAACAATATCATCCTGATCGGACCGACTGGCGTAGGGAAAACAGAAATCGCTCGCCGCCTTGCCCGATTGACGGGTGCGCCGTTCATCAAGGTCGAAGCGACCAAGTACACGGAGGTCGGCTATGTCGGACGTGATGTCGAATCCATCATCCGCGATCTGGTGGAGATCGCCGTAAACCAAGTCCGTGCCGAGAAAACCCGCGAGGTTCAAAAAAAGGCGGAAGATCTCGCCGAGGAACGATTGCTTGACATACTTTACCCGGAACGCAAGATGCCGGATGGGGATGAACCCCGACATTCGGAAACGCGTGAGAAAATACGGGAAAGACTCCGCGCCGGTCTTTTCGACGACAAGATGGTGGAAATCGATCTCACGATAACCGGTGCGCCGACGATGCAGATCTTCGGGCCGTTGGGTTTCGAGGATATGGGAATCGACTTCCAAAATCTGCTCCGCTCAATGCTCCCGAAAAAAACGCGATCGCACAAACTCACTGTGAAAGAGGCGAGAATTCTCCTCCAACAGGACGAGGCTCAAAAACTCATCGACACGGAACACGTGACGAAAACGGCCCTCGAACGCGTGCAGATGTCGGGTATCGTGTTCCTCGATGAGATTGATAAGATCGCCGGAAAAAGCACACAGAGCTCGAACATAGATGTATCCCGAGAAGGGGTTCAACGGGACCTTCTCCCGATCGTCGAAGGGACCACCGTCAACACGAAATACGGGCCGGTGAAGACCGACCATATTCTCTTCATCGCTTCGGGAGCTTTTCACGTGTCGAAACCCTCCGACCTCATCCCTGAGTTACAGGGACGCTTCCCGATTCGGGTGGAACTTCAAAGCCTGACAACGGAAGATTTCGTCAAGATTCTCACGCTTCCGGAAAACGCCCTCCTCAAGCAATATCAAGCATTGCTGGCGACGGAAGGCGTTACTCTCCGATTCACCGACGATGCGATACGCGCTGTCGCACAAACAGCGGCCGAGGTCAACGAGAACGTCGAAAACATCGGAGCGCGGCGGTTGCATACAATCCTGACGACCCTCCTCGAACAAATCCTTTTCGAGGTTCCCAACCCATCGCTACCCTCCGAGATCGTCATCGACGCAGCCGCTGTCGAACATCGACTGGTTGGTATCGTCCGGGACAAGGACTTGAGCCGCTATATCCTTTGATGGGATTTGCCGATGGAACGACAAGAGAAAAACGTTCCCGCAATCGCCCGCTTCTGGCTGCTGCTTCTTGCGTTTGGGACGATTTTATGGATCGGGGGATTCACCGTGAGAGCTATCATCGCGAATGAGTTCTTCATCCCCGGCACGCTTGAGTTCCACCCCGAAATCACTATGGACCAAGAGTGTACGCTGTTTCAACTGCTCTACGCGACGTCGATATTGGTTTTAATCTGTTATCTCGTCGTGTTGGTCTCGGCGGTCATGACTCTCCGAACACTTCCGCTCCGCGTGAAGGAAAACGGTTGGCTTCTCATGGCGGCGCTTCTCTTTTTCCTCTTTCTGCCGGTAGAAGCATTCACCGGTTACCTCGACGTCAAGTTCATCCTTCTCTGGAGGAAAACGCTCACGGCGATTCAAGCACAAGGGTTGCAGGTATATGCCGAGTTCAGCGGGGCGATGCGCGAAACCTTATCGCATCGGATCGGCGCATTGGGCGGCTTACCCGTCATCGCGACGCTCTGTTATTTCACTGCGATAGCGGTCATCGTCTTCAAACCCTTGAGGACGGTTCTGCACGGTGATGAAACGTGCGGAATGCCCAGAGAGCATGAGGGCGCCCTCGCCGGAGAATCCTGAGGAGATTTCCCATGGCGAAGCTGAAGCGGGAAGATATCCTCGAGGAACTCCGCCGCATTTGCGAACAGGTTGGTTACACCCTCCGATTCGAACGAGGCGATTTCGTCGGTGGGGCGTGCATTCTGCACAAGGAACGCGTTCTCGTGGTGAACACCCGTTCCTCCATCGAGCGGAAAATCGCCGTCATCGTCCGCGCTCTCGCGGAAATCGGGGTGGAAGGTGTGTACCTGAAACCCGCTATCCGTGAGCTCATCGAGGCAGAGCTGGGACATAAGCCATGATCCGGGCGGTTGTATTCGATCTCGACAATACCCTCGTCGACTTCATGCGGATGAAGAGAAACGCAGTCGAAGCGGGGATCCGTGCGATGATCGATGCCGGGCTGGCGCATACGGCTGAGGAGATCGACCGGACCGTCAACGAGATTTACGAGGAACAGGGTATCGAGTACCAGCGCGTCTTCAACATGCTTCTCGAACGGTTGACGGGATCCGTTGAACATAAGATCTTGGCCGCCGGCATTATTGCGTACCGACGAGCGAGGGAAGCAATGCTCGTCCCGTACCCGCACGTTCACATGACACTCTTTCGGCTTGCACGCATGGGCTTGAAGCTGGGCATCGTCTCCGATGCGCCACAGCTCGAGGCCTGGCTGCGCCTGTGTTATTTGAATCTCCATCACATCTTCGACGCCGTCGTGACATTCGAGGACACCGGCCTTCGGAAACCCGATCCCGCTCCCTTCCGACGGGTACTCTCGCTCCTCGGCACCGAACCGAACGAGACGCTCATGGTCGGGGATTGGGAGGAACGGGACATCATCGGGGCGGCGAATGTCGGTATGCTTACCGCATTCGCTCGGTATGGAGACACGTTCGGAACGTGCACGACGAGCGCTGATTACGAACTGCCCGACATTCGCCGCCTTATCGATATCGTCCGCGAGGCGAATGAGGGGAAAGGCTGATGATCGTCGGTATCGGGATCGATCTCGAGGAGGTCGGGCGTGTCGAAAAAGCCATCGAACGATGGGGCTCTCGTTTTCTGGAACGCATGTTTACGGACGAGGAAATTGCATACTGCTGCGGGAAGTTCCACCCTGCGCATCATTTTGCCGCGCGATTCGCAGCAAAGGAAGCGTTCGTCAAAGCGACAGGACTCGGCCGAAACAGTGGTTTCCGCTGGCGAGACGTCTCCGTGGTTAACGATGCTGCGGGAAAACCCTTTTTCCGACTGGCAGGAACTCACGACAATTTCCAGCCCCCAAACCGTATCCACCTTTCCATCTCTCATATCCATTCCCACGTCGTCGCCGTCGTCGTCATCGAACGTCCGGAAGACAATGTGGAGTCAGAACCCTGACAAGGAGGCTGCATGGTCCCCCGCACACGACGAATCCTGCTCATCGGTCCCGTTTTCTTCGCTCTTGCCTGCAGTGGTTGCTCGAAGGATGACAATGGAACCCAACCGCCGTCGAATAACACGATCAGCGATGGCATCAGGCCGATCGTTTTCGTCCACGGTGCCCTCGAGGCTGCCGACGCTTTCGTCCCCTTGACCCAGCTTTTTGTAGCGAACGGTTATACGTGGGAACAATTGCATCCGGTAGATTTCGTCAACGTCCAGAGTGTATCGGGTACGGACGTGTCGGCCATGACCAATCAGCTCGCTTCCACCGTAGCCTCCGTCCTCGCATCATCAGGCGCAGATCGTGTCGATCTCGTCGCGCACGGTATTGGGGCACAAGCCGTGCAGAGGTATCTCGTCCAGAACGAAGGAACCGGCCGGACGGCGCATGTCGCCTTCCTTGCCGGGGTGTTCGATCCGTCCGTCAAGCTCAATGGGAGCCTCGTCCCCGGTCCATGCAAGTACATGGCTCTTCGAAGCAATGGAATGGACGCTCTCCAGAGCGGGAACAGCGGGCAGGGTATTCTGGAAGGCGCGGAAAATAGGGTCATCGCCGATGTTGATCACCAATACATCCTTACCGCCTCAGCATCCTTCAGCGCGCTCTATTCGTTCTTCACTGGACAACAACCTTCGACCGTCTCTCTCCCCGCGCCGGTGAACTTGAAGGAGTATACCATTCGCTTCCGCGTGGTCAGCTTGTTCGACAACGCGCCCGTCGCAGGTGCAACCGTCAGTCTTTTCAGACTGAAAAAGAACCTTGCCGAACGCCAGACCGGTGGGCCATCTCCCGCGAAAACTGATGCCGACGGTTATGTCACGTTCACCCACCAAGTGAACCCGTTTTTCGACCTTGAAATCGCAGTAAGTGCAACGGGGTATCACGACATGCATATTTACCGTCAGCCATGGCGGGCGGATTCGCGCTTCGAACGATTGAAAGTGCTGCCGAAAACAGGGGGAAGTGCCTACCTCCAATCCATCGTCCAGGAACTTCCCTTCAGCAATGGTCATGCCACGGTGCTCGTTTCCACCCCTTACCGGGCGTGGTACGATGGGCGAGATCGAGCAGTGATTGAAGCATACAATCAACAGGAACCGCCCGATTTCTATGGTTACAAGAAGGTGGAACTGGTCAACCCGCGCACAGCACCACTCCCGACATCGACGACGGCAGGGAAGAACACTTTCCTCATGTTCGTCTCCGACTTCGGCATGGATAAGACCGATGGCGGGGGGCCCGCAAACCAAGCCCTTCTCGAGTCGTTCGGCATCAGTTCCTATGATGTGTTCCTCAATACATCGGATGTATCGCTCAATTACGGCATCGTCACGGTGAACACGAAACAGCTCGCATTCCGGAATTTCCGCTCTCAGGGAACCACGCCGAACAATGGCGGAATCAGCATCGTCCAGTTCGACTACACCGAATGATCGCATCACGCCAATTAAGCGATCCGTTACGAAATCAGAAGGAATGTTGTTATGCGCACGCGGGTCACCGAGATGTTCGGGATTCGTTACCCCGTCATTCAGGGCGGAATGGTATGGGTCGCTGGTTGGAGACTGGCTGCGGCCGTTTCGGAAGCGGGCGGCCTCGGGTTGATCGGTTCTGGCTCCATGAAAGCCGACGTACTCCGCGAGCACATCAGGAATGCCCATCAAGCAACACGCATGCCGTTCGGCGTGAATGTCCCTCTCTTACGGGAAGACGCGGAGGAACTGTTGCTTACCGCCCTTGAGGAAGGGATCACCATTTTTTTCACCTCGGCAGGTAACCCGGAAAAATTCACGAAGCCACTCCTTGACAAACATTGCACGGTCGTGCACGTTGTCTCGTCGGTACGACAGGCAATCAAGGCATACATGGCGGGTTGCCATGCAGTAGTGGGCGAAGGGGTCGAAGCTGGCGGTCACAACGGCCCTGCCGAGATCTCAACGATGTGTCTGATCCCTCAACTGGTCGATGCCGTCCCGATCCCGGTCATCGCTGCAGGAGGCATTGCGGATGGCAGAGGGTTGGCCGCAGCGCTTGCACTGGGAGCCGAAGCCGTCCAGGTGGGGACGCGATTTATCACAGCGGTTGAATCATCGGCCCATGACACGTTCAAGCGCCTGGTGCTCGAAGCTGCGGATGATGGAACGGTTCTGACATTCCGTGCCCTCGCGCCGGTCCGTCTTCTGCGGACGCCGTTTGCCCGGCGCGTCATCGAGGCAGAACAACGCGGCGCCACGGTGGATGAACTTCGTCGACTTCTCGGTCGAAAAAGGGAGATGCGAGGCATGTCCGAAGGAGATGTCGAAGAAGGGCAATTCGAAGCGGGGCAGTGTGCCGCTCTCGTGAAAGACATCGCCCCGGCCTCCGCAATCATCGAACGGATGATCACCGGGTGCCATAACGCCATCATGCGCGTCGCACGATTCACCGACTCGTGAAAAAGAGCAGCCTTGCGCACCGATTGAACACTCCCTACATTGTCGACATGAACGCCGCGTATACCTTCTTGCCGCTACGTCTGAAGTATCTCCGCAGTACATTGTCCCTTGCCCTCTTCGTCACCGCTTCCATCCCGTGTCGTGGCGGGGGCGGCGAATCCGTTTTCGAGTTCCTGCGTATCCCGATGAATGCCCGTGCCGCTGCCCTCGGCAACACATTTCTCACGGTTCGGGACGATCCTGCAGCGATCTTTTCCAACCCTGCACTGATCGGTACAATCAAGAAGCCGGCCGCATCCCTCGGGTTCGTAAAGTATCTCATGGACATGAATGCGGGGTACGCGTGCTACGGTCAATCGCTCAAAAGCATCGGCTGGGTCGGCGGAGGTGTCGTCTATATGAATTACGGAGATTTTACGGAAACGGATCGACTCGGAAATATCATCGGCACGTTTGGGGTTCAAGATATCGCCGTGACTGCCGCGTATGGAAATCGGTGGGAAGCGCTTCATTACGGTGCTGCGATCAAGTTTATCCATTCTTCTATCGCGGAATGTTCGTCAACAGGACTTGCATTCGATGCTGGGATTGTCTACGAAATCCCATCGGAAAACATCCTCCTCGCAGCGAGTGTTTCGAACGTCGGTGCCCAATTGTCACCGTTCGGTGATTCACGGGAAAGTCTTCCCTTCGAGTTTCGCGTCGGAGCCAGCACGAAACTCGAACATTTACCCCTTACTCTCGAATTGGATTTCCACAAGTTGAACGAATCTCGCGAGAACTTCCTCGATCATTTCTCGGCGTTCTCCATCGGCGGGGAATTCGTCCTCACCCCGAACCTGCGCGCACGTGTGGGGTACAACAACGAAATGCGCCGCGAACTGAAAATCGGGGAAAGAGCAAAACTCGCCGGTTTTTCCACCGGTTTCGGGATTTCCGTCTCAACATATGCCGTCGATTACGCTTTCACATCGTTCGGCGAGATCGGCTCGTTGCACCGTGTCTCGGTAGGCATCGTGTTCTGAAATCGAAGGGAGACCTTCGATGTCCGATCCTCAGCGACGCCTTCGTCTCGTAAGCGTGATCATCGTACTTCTCCTTGCGTGGGGGACGGGCGGATACATGCTGCTGGAAGGATTCGCATTGCTCGATGCCATGTACATGACGATGATCACGCTCGCAACAGTAGGGTATGGCGAGGTAAGGCCGCTCTCCGATGCAGGGAGGGTCTTCACCATCTTTCTCATTTTGATGGGCGTTGGGACCCTTGCCTACGGTGCGACGCAACTAACGGAATTGCTGCTTGACGGCGAGGTCTTCAAGAGGAAACGAAGAGAGAAAAAGGTGGCACGAATGAAGAACCATGTGATCATTTGCGGGTACGGCCTCATCGGACGGAATCTGGCGGAACGTCTCGGCAAGTCCGATGTGCCGTTCGTGATCATCGAGTCCGATCCCGATACCTTATCGCGTCTACAGAGAGAAGGAATCATATTCATTGAGGGAGATGCGTGCGAGGACGCCGTCCTGCAAAGGGCGGCGATCCGGGAGGCGCGGGCGGTCGTCACGACGTTGAGCAACGATGCGGACAACGTCTATATCATACTTGCTGTCCGAGCCATGAACCCGTCGGTGTACATCGTCGCCCGCGCGGAACAACCGGAAAGCATTCCCAAATTGCGACAGGCGGGGGCGAATCGAGTGATCTCACCGGTTGAAATCGGCAGCCATTACATGGCCAACGCCGTGCTTCACCCGTCCGTCGTGGATTTCATGGACGTCGTCGCGGAAACGAAACTCGATAAGTCGAGCGATCTGGAAATTGAGGAAGTTCATGTAGCGACAGGATGCCCATTGGACGGGCGAATGTTGAAAGACACCGGTATCCGGACCGATCGAAACATCATCGTGCTCGCCGTGAAATCCGGCAACGGAAACCTCGTGTACAACCCACCGGAGGAGTATGTGATCCGAGCAAACGACACGCTTATCTGCATCGGTTTTCTCGACCAGCTCACCCTTCTCCAAAAAGAGGCGGAACACTGAACCAACGCATGCGCGATTCCATTTCTTCGATTTCGCTGTTGCGTGCCCTTCGCGATTTCGGGGCGGCGGCTCGTGCGGTACCGCGCGATATCAGCGTTGTCCTCATCGGGGCATCACTCGTGAGCATTGCCTCGTGGTACTTCGGGAGCAGGCGGTTTTTCCGCTTCATGTTCTACCCGTTCCTCGGTGACCGCCCCTTATACGAACTCTACGAGTTTCTCTACTGGTTCGGATGCGAATTCGTTCTTTGTTTCGTTGTCCCGTTCCTCCTCGCATTGATTATTCTCCACCGGAAGCCGCGGGATATCGGCGTATGCATCGGCGATTGGAAATTCGGGCTGAAGTTCGCATGTGCCTTTCTCGTCTTCATGATTCCCATCCTTTGGGTTGTCTCCGATTCCCCCGTATTCCAAACGGTGTACCCTCATGCCCAGATTGTCAAGGGAGATTGGAGGCTTTTCCTGGCTTACGAAGCCGGTTTCATCTTTTACTTCATCGGCTGGGAATATCTGTGGCGCGGTTTCGTCTTATTCGGGCTTGAAAAACACCTGGGCGGTGGACCATCAGTGCTCATCCAGATGTTGCCTTTCGTGATTCTCCATAGCGGGAAACCGGTTCTGGAAACGCTCGGCGCAGTCGTGGCAGGGATCGCACTGGGTGCTCTCGCTCTTCGAACACGATCATACTGGTACGGTGTTCTGACCCACTGGTCGGTTATGTTGACGATCGATCTGTTTACTACCCTCCGTTTCCGAACGGGTGCCGCTGGCATCGGTATTCACGCCCTGTTCCAGCTTGTCGGCCTGTCATAACCGTTTGTATATTTCTCGCCATCGGCGGCTACTACCGAGAGGAAACGAGCAAGAAGAAGGAAAGAAATGCGTCTCTGTGTGAATATCGACCACATTGCTACACTACGGGAAGCCCGGGGTGGAAACGAACCTGACCCGTTAACCGCGGCTCATCTCTGCGAACTGGCGGGTGCCGAAGGCATCGTCTGCCACCTGCGAGAGGACCGGAGGCACATCAACGACCGTGATCTTCGCTTACTCCGGGAAACGGTGAAGACGAAACTGGACCTCGAGATGGCTGCCATCGATGAAATTCTTGGAATTTGCATCGAGACGCTGCCGGATCTCGCTACATTCGTCCCCGAACGACGGCAGGAACGCACCACCGAATCAGGTCTCGACGTCATACGCAATGCTAGTCGCATCGCGGAAGCCGTCGCTCGACTCCACGAACACGATATCGAGGTCAGTCTTTTCGTGGACCCTTTAGAGGAACAAATCGAAGCGGCGGCGGAAGTCGGGGCGGATATCGTTGAATTGCACACGGGGGATTTCGCAGCGGCCAGGAGCCAGGAGGAATTGATCGTCCAGGTTCAAAAACTCAGAGCGGCAGCAGCTTGCGCTCGATCGCTCGATCTCGGCGTGAATGCAGGTCATGGTCTCAATTACTTGAATATCCGTTATCTGCACGACATTCCTGAAATCGAAGAAGTAAGCATCGGTCATGCTATCATTGCACGAGCGGTTTTCGTAGGATTGGAAAAGGCTGTTTCCGATATGGTTCGACTCGCCGCTGGGAAATCATGAGAGGATGAACACACCCATATTTTCCTTCCAAAGAAAAATCAAATCATGAAAAACTACTCGCGAAAATTGTTTCTCCCATGGAATTTTTCTATACTTGCACTGATGTTCAGGGTTCTTAGCTCAGTTGGTTAGAGCGCTACCTTGACATGGTAGAGGTCACAGGTTCGACTCCTGTAGAACCCACTCGCGAGAGGAAAAATCGGAGAAAGTCCGATTTTTTCGTATAGAAAACGGCGTGAAAATGGCTGAAAAGAACAACATAACTATCAACTTGCCGAATGGTGACCATCGCACGTACCCGCGCGGCATTACCGGGGCGGAGATTGCGTGGGATCTCGGGCGCAAACTTGGTGAAGAGGCCCTTGCCGTCTTCGTGGATGGGATCCTCCGTGACCTCGGCCAACCACTTACCGAGGATGCATCGGTACAGTTCGTGACCTTCGACGACGAGAAAGGCAAGGAAATTTATTGGCATAGCACCAGCCATCTGATGGCTCACGCGGTCGAGACCCTCTGGTCTGGGGCTCGGTTCGGTGTGGGACCCGCGATAGAACAAGGTTTCTATTACGATATCGATGTCGATCATACGATCACACCGGAAGACCTCGAGAAGATCGAGAGCCGGATGAAAGAACTCGCGCAAGCCGATACCCCTTTCGAACGGAGAGAACTCTCGAAAGACGAGGCTCTTGCCTTCTTCAAACAGAAAGGCGATCCATATAAGGTAGAGATCATCGAGGGACTCGATGATAAGGTTGAGAGGATCAGCCTTTATACGGAGGGTTCATTCACTGATCTATGCCGTGGACCACACATCCCTACCACCGGCAAGATCAAACATATCAAACTCCTTTCCGTCTCCGGTTCCTATTGGAAAGGGGATGCATCGAACAAACGTCTCCAGCGCATATACGGAATCTCGTTCCCGAAGAAGAGCGACTTGGACGAGTTCCTGCGGTTGCTTGAGGAAGCCAAGAAAAGGGATCACCGGAAATTGGGTCGTGAACTCGAACTCTTTACGTTCCATGATATCGCCCCTGGTGCGCCGTTCTGGCTTCCCCGTGGGATGATCATCTTCCGTGAGCTCGAACACCTCATCCGCGAGATGCTCGACGCCGCAGGCTATGAGGAAATCCTCACACCCATTCTCGTGAAGAAAGACCTGTGGGAGCAATCAGGTCACTGGGAGCATTACAAGGAATATATGTTCCTCGTGGAGGTTGAGAAGGAGATTTACAGCCTCAAACCCATGAACTGTCCGGAGAGCACTCTGGTATACCGGCAGAAAGTTCGCAGTTACCGGGACCTGCCTCTCCGCTACTCGGAGATCGGGCGTAACCATAGGAATGAACTATCGGGCGTCCTGAACGGGATGTTCCGAGTCCGCCAGTTCCACATGGATGATGCACATCTCTTCGTGCGACCCGATCAAATTCTCAGTGAAATTACGGCGTTGCTCCGGCTGGTAAACCGATTCTATGCCATTTTCGATTTCCAGCCGACCTTCGGTCTCGCAACCAGGCCCGACCATGCGATGGGTGACCCGGAACTGTGGACCCTCGCCGAGGATGGACTTCGCCGGGCGCTGGAAGCAAATGAGATCCCGTACACGCTCCACCCGGGCGACGGAGCTTTCTACGGACCGAAAATCGATATCACGATCCATGATGCCTTGCATCGCTCCTGGCAGCTCGCCACGATCCAACTCGATTTCCAGATGCCGGAAAGATTCCAGCTCGAATACATTGACGAACATAATGAACGTCGGCGCCCTGTCATGATCCATCGCGCCATCATGGGTTCACTCGAACGTTTTATTGGCGTACTCGTGGAACATTTTGGAGGAGCGTTCCCTGTATGGCTCGCACCTGTCCAATCCGTCGTCCTTCCGATAAGCGACCAACACGCTGCGTATGCTGCCGAGGTGAAGGAAACCCTTCGTTCATCCGGTATCCGTTGTGAACTCGATGCACGAAACGAAAAAATCGGGCACAAGATTCGCGACTGGGAAATGCAAAAAGTTCCGTTCATGCTTATCGTAGGAGAAAAGGAGCGGCAGGCGAAAACCGTGTCTGTCCGCAAGAGACGGGAAGGGGATATCGGGTCCTTCCCACTCGATGAATACATGTCCATGATCAAAGGGATGATCAAACGGAAAGAAACATAACCCCCAAAACATTCCCTCATCGCAACGGAGGCACCACGAGTACCGACAAACTGCAACAACGCACGCGGATAAACGGCGAAATCACCGCTCGGCAAGTCCGCGTCATCGGCCCCGACGGCGGCCAAGTCGGCATTTTCCCTCTCGACCGCGCATTACGCATGGCACAGGAACAAGAACTCGACCTCGTCGAGATCGCCCCCCAGGCCCAGCCGCCTGTTTGCCGTATCATGGACTATGGGAAATTCAAATACGAACAGCAGAAGAAAGAAAAGCTCTTAAAGAAAAAACAGCAAGTCATTCTCGTTAAGGAAGTGCGTTTTCATCCCAATATCGACACCCATGATTTCGAGTTCAAGGTTCGGCATGCTAGGCAGTTTCTCCTCGACGGCAACAAGGTCAAAGCCTCAGTCGTGTTCCGTGGCCGCCAGATGGCGCACCAAGAGTTCGGTGTCGCCGTGCTCGATCGGATGCGGGAACTCCTTGACGATATCGCTTTCCTCGAAAGGGAACCGAATCTCGAAGGCCGGGCTCTCATCGCGATCTTCGCCCCCGATAAAAAGAAAATTGCAGCATACATGAAAAAAGCGTCCGGAGACGGTGCCGGATCATGATCCGCCTCTCGCGACAATACAGCAATCAACATACAAGGAGACGTTATGCCGAAATTCAAAGGGAAATCCGGCGCAAAGAAACGCTTTAAAGTAACGGCTACCGGGAGACTGAAACGGGAAAAAGCATTTCGGAGTCATATCCTGACGAAAAAATCCGCGAAACGGAAACGCACACTCCGGAAATCGACACTTGTCGATCGGACCCAGGAAAAAAGTATCAAAGCGATTATTCTGGCGAAATCATAACGAGGGTCATTTATGCCAAGAGCGAAGAAATCCGTTGCATCCCGCGCGCGACGCAAGAAAGTCTTGCAACACGCAAAAGGTGCATTTCAAGCACGAAGCAAGATTTATACGGTCGCAAAACATTCCGTTGAGAAAGGCTTGCAGTACGCGTATCGCGACCGACGGACGAAAAAACGTTCTTTCCGGAGTCTGTGGATCGCTCGTATCAACGCAGCGGCGAGAATGAATGGCGTCAATTACTCCGCTCTTCTCGACGGGCTCAAGAAGAAGAACATCGATATCAACAGGAAGATTCTCGCCGACTTAGCCGTCAACGATCCGTCTGCATTTGCGGAAATAGTTAAGTTCGCGACTACTTAAAGAGTCAAAAAACGGCGCTGGGCGGTGCGCCGTGTGCGGCGCACCGCCCGTTTCATTTCACAACTTGCCGTACTACGATAACTGTGATGGACATCATCGACGCTCTCCAGACACTTTCGGAAGAAATCAAGAACACGGCGAAACAAATCTCTTCCTTGAAGGATGCAGAGGAATTCCGCGTACGTTTCCTCGCACGGAAAGGCATCATTGCCGAGCTGTTCGAAGCAATGAAGGAACTCGATGCTTCCGAGAAACCACAGGTAGGAAAACGTCTCAACGAGCTTCGTGAAACGGCGCGTAAATTGTACATGGAGGCTCGGGAACGCTTTGAAAAGGGTCCCGCAATCACATCCGTTCCAATCGATAGAACCCTTCCGGGGAGAACCCTCCCCGTCGGGCATCAGCATATCATAACAAGAACGATCGACGAAATTACGGCTATCTTCATCTCCATGGGCTTTAGTATTGCGTGCGGACCGGAAATCGAGACGGACTGGTATAATTTCGAAGCCCTCAATTTCCCTCCTGACCACCCTGCCCGTGACATGCAGGACACGTTCTTCATCGGGAACGATCTCATGCTGAGAACCCATACGACTCCGGTGCAAATACGCGCGATGGAAAACGGGAAACCGCCGATCCGCATCGTCATGCCGGGCAGGGTTTTCCGCAACGAAGTCATCAGTGCCCGCAGCCACATCCAATTCCATCAGGTGGACGGCCTCTATGTGGATGAGCATGTCACCTTCGCGGATTTGAAAGGGACCTTGGTCGCTTTCGCAAAGCGGTATTACGGGACGGCCTTAAGGTATCGGTTCCGCCCTAGCTTCTTTCCGTTTACAGAACCGAGCGCGGAGATGGATATTACCTGCTATCTCTGCGGAGGGAAAGGGTGCCGCGTATGCAAGAATACCGGTTGGCTCGAGATACTCGGCTGCGGGATGGTGGATCCGAACGTATTCCGTGCTGTGAATTATGACCCGGACCGCTACACGGGATATGCATTCGGGATCGGCATAGAACGAACCGCTATGCTTCGTTACGGTATCGATGATATTCGCATCTTGTTTGAAAACGATCTCCGTATCAATCGGCAATTCATTTGGCCATGAACATTTCGCTCCCCTGGTTAAACGACTACATCGACCTGTCGGAGTCCCCTCAGGAAATAGCGTCCATTCTGACGAGTATTGGACTCGAAGTTGAAGAGATCGAAAATACCCGCGCTGCGTTCGAAGGTATCGTCGTCGCGCGCGTTCTTTCTTGTAAACCGCACCCTAACTCCAACAGGCTCCATGTCTGTACGGTTGATGGGGGAGCCGGTCCGGAAACCGTCGTGTGCGGAGCACCGAATGTCCGTGAAGGACAGATGGTCGTTTTCGCACGGGTCGGGTCCACGGTACCGAGAACCGGCATGCGGGTGGAGCGGAAAGAGATCCGAGGTGTCCTATCGAATGGGATGATATGCTCCTCTTACGAACTCGGGATCGATGAGGACCATAGCGGGATATTGGTTCTCGAAGAAAATGCTCCTCTTGGATCGCCTGCCCACGAAGTGCTCAGCCGACACGATGTCCGTTTCGTCATCGGGATTACGCCGAACCGTGGCGATGCACTTTCGCACATAGGCGTAGCACGTGATCTCTCCGCCGTTCTCCGGCGACCGCTCCGTTACCCTGTACCGCGATTCTGTATAGAGGGTTTCGGAGAAGCCCTCCCCATCCATATCGAGGATGCGATGCTTTGCTCCAGATATTCCGCAGCGCGTATCAGGGGCGTCAAGATTCGACCTTCACCCGCTTGGCTTCGAAACGCTGTTGAAAATGTGGGCTTGCGGTCCATCAACAACATCGTGGACACGACGAATTTCGTGATGTTCGAGATCGGTCAACCGATGCATGCATTCGATCTTCACAAGCTCGAAGGACCGCGTATTCTCGTTCGAGCGGCGGGGGAAGGGGAACGCTTCACCACTCTTGACGGCGTGGAAAGAACCTTGCCGCAGGGTGCAGTGTTGATATGCGACGGGGAGAAACCGGTCGCACTGGGCGGTATCATGGGCGGGATGAATTCGGAAATCTCAAATGATACCACGGAGGTTCTCCTTGAAAGCGCTTCTTTCAATCCCACCATAACGCGGAGAACTTCTCGTCGTTTGCTCTTGGCGTCCGAATCATCTTTCCGGTTCGAGCGCGGGACCGACCCATCGCGAACCGTATGGGCATTACAGCGAGCCATCGATATCATTACGGATACAGCGGGGGGGGAAGTATGCGGCATTAGCGATATTATCACTATGCCCGTTTGCCAACGAACCGTTGCCTTGGATCCGCAGAACTGCGAGCGCATTCTCGGCTATCACGTCGAGCCCGAAAGCATTCGGGAAATCCTGGAATTTCTTGAGTTCCATCTCGATATCGTCAACGGCGTCTTCCATTGCACGGTACCACCATTCCGAAACGATATAGAAAGGGAAATCGATCTCATCGAGGAGATTGCTCGTATCTCGGGTTATGATAACATCCCCGTTCCGGAACGAATGACACTCCACGCAGCCCCACCTTATAACGACGAAGCGTTTCGTTCAGCATGCAGACGTGCTGCAATTACTTGTGGCTTCGATGAGATTCTCTCCCCAACACTTATTGAGAGAAAATATGCACACGCCTCTCCTGTAGAAGGGGTCATCGAGGTGTTAAACCCTGTGAACACCGAGCGTCCATGTCTGCGTCCGAGTCTCATGCCGTCCATGATGGAGACGGTTTCGAGAAATCTTCGCTGCGGCATCAGGACACTGAGAATTTTCGAAATCGGCACGATATTTATCGATACCGCACCAAGCGAGAAACGATCGTTCGATTCTATCCGACAGAAGACAGCTATTGCATTCGCATTGACGGGATACGCTGAGGAACGTTCCTGGTACAGTCGAGAGCGCCCTTTCGATTTTTTCGATTTGAAAGGTTTACTCACCACTTTTTTCACGCACCTTCATCTTGAAAATAAAATTAGATTTAATTATGATGGACAAAAATCTTCAAGTGAGTTAGCTTTATCCCTTGAAATTGATGGAAATTCACTCGGAGAACTCAAGGAACTTTCTCAATACGTCAGGAAACTTTACGATATAGACCAACCCGTGTATTACGCGGAGTTCGATTTGGACTTGATCGAACGGTACCAGGAAACAAGCTTAAAATTTGTCCCCGTCAGCCGTTACCCAATGGTACGGAGAGACTTATCCTTCATTGTGCCGGAGAATGTTGAAACCGGTGATATCATCGAAATGGTCAAAAGTCTGGGAATCAAGATTCTTCGGGATATCGCGTTGCTTGATGTATTCCGTCACGAAGATTTCGGCGTGGGGAATAAGAGTATCGCGATAACCTTATCCATGCAATCGGACACGTCGACTCTGACCGACCATGAGATCAACATGGTCGTGATGACCGTAGTCGAAAGGATAGAAAAAACCTTCAGCGCCTCTTTGCGGTCCACGGAATCCACACGACTTCCAGGGAAGGGTTAAATTATGGAAACGGGTCTTCAGCATGCAGCGGAAAATCTGCTTTTAAAGAACATTCAAACGGGTCTTCAGAATATTCGCGAACGCGTCACACTCGTTGTTGCGAAGATTCGCGATTTGCAAACGCGAAACGAGCAACTTCTTCATCGGGTAGAAGAATTAGAGCAAAAGATAAGCGAACTTGAGAAGCACCATCAAATTAGCGGGTGGGGGAATTCCAACCAGACTGGCTCTGCTATTGATGTTGGTGAAGGTTTATTATATCTTACTGTTGATGAACGAGAGGCGCTCGAACGGCAGATCGATGATCTGCTCGCAAGAGTTCAGTCCCATCTGCGTTGAAATTTGATAAACGGCGCTCCGCCTCGTGAAAGGAATGTGACGAAAGAGACCTCGTGGACGACAATGGAACAAAAGAGCATCCGCGTTCAAATATTCGGAAAGGAGTATCCCCTGCGAGTCGATGACGAGCAGATTACCCTTCAAGCGGCTCAACGTGTCAGTAAAATGATGGAAGAGTTGCATGGACAACTTCCTGACCAGCCGCCCGTCACCCTTGCAGTCCTCTCCGCGCTGAACGTGTCGGAAGCGTTGTTCCACGAACAGCGTTTCACAATGCAAACACTCAAACAAGTCGAACAGGATGTTTCCGCACTCTCCCGTATGCTCGATGAAGCATTGGAAAGTTAAGCGCGGACTTGTCCTTGACTTTTCATTGTCGTTTTCCGGGCCGCATTTCCAAAACGTTCCAGGCACCGTTTAAAAGAACCAACGCATTTTCATCGGGAATCTGACTCTTTTCATCGATTGCAGGCCTCATCCGCTCTCAGCGGACCGTGCCCGGCAAAATCGGGCGGGCAGTGGAAGCAAAAGATGATAAGGCATTTACCCACTGTGCATGAGAGGGTTCTTTTCTAAACCCTTCCGCTGGAACGGAGGAAGTGCGGTCCCTTTTTACGTCAGGAGGAGAACGACATGCAGATCGAATGGTATGTGTTGATTCCCCTCATTGTCCTCTGTGCCACCGTCTCCTTTTTAATAGGATGGCTGGCGAGCCAAAGGATGGGGAAAAACAAGATTGTCGAAGCGGAAAATCGGGCGAGAGAAATTCTCGAAGCCGCGGAAAAGAAAGCTTCGACACTTAAAAAAGAGAAACTGCTCGAAGTGAAGGATGAGTGGTTCAAGAAAAAACAGGAGTTCGAGCGGGAAGCGAATAGGCAAAGAAATAAACTGCAAAATTTGGAGAAACAGCTCGCCAACCGTGAGGAGTCCATTGCGAGTAAGCTTGAGTTGATCGGGAAAAAGGAATCGGCTTTACGCCAGGCGGAGGAACGGTTCCAAAGAAAAGAAGCAGAGCTGGACGAGCGCCGAAAGCAACTCGAGTCCGTAATCCAACAGCAAACCGCTCGATTGGAAAGGATGTCCGGCCTTTCGCGGGAAGAGGCAAAGAAGATTCTCATGGAGAATCTCATCAACGATGCCAAGCTCGCTGCAGCCCAGCAGTTGAAGGAAATACGCGAGGAAATGAAGACCACCGCGAAAAATGAGGCCCGCAAGCTTATCATTCAAGCCATTCAGCGAACGGCATCCGATCATTCTGTAGAAACAACGGTCAGTGTCTTGAACCTGCAAAACGAAGAGATGAAAGGAAGGATCATCGGACGTGAGGGACGTAATATCCGTGCGTTCGAGGCGGCTACTGGTATTGATGTCATCGTCGATGATACCCCGGAGGCTGTCATTCTTTCCGGTTTCGATCCTTTCAGAAGGGAGGTTGCGCGGATCGCCCTCGAAACGTTGATGGCGGATGGACGCATTCACCCAGCACGGATCGAGGAGGTCGTCGATAAAGTGAGGAAAGATCTCGAGGAAGAGATTTTCAAAACGGGGGAAAACACCCTGCTCGATCTGGGGATCCATTCTGCACACCCCGAGATCAAGCGTTATGTCGGAAAAATGCGCTACCGCTCGAGTTACGGCCAGAATCTGCTCCAGCACTCAGTGGAAGTCGCCTGGCTGTGCGGCATCATGGCCAGCGAATTGCATCTTGACGGGAAAATGGCAGTCCGTGCCGGTCTCCTCCACGATATCGGGAAATGCGTCGACCGTAGTATCGAGGGGCCCCATGCCCTGCTCGGGATGGATCTCGTCAAGAAATACCGGGAACACCCAATCATCGTCAATGCAGTCGGGTCGCACCATGACGATATCGAAATGGAATCACCCTATGCGGCTCTCGTCCAGGCTGCAGATGCAATCAGTGGTGCACGGCCTGGAGCGCGACGTGAATCGCTGGAAGCATACGTAAAACGACTCGAGAAACTGGAGACGATCGCGAAAGGATTCGAAGGGGTTGCAAAGACGTATGCCATTCAAGCAGGGAGGGAGATCCGGGTCGTCGTCGAACATGACCGCATTGACGATTCCCTTGCAGACCAGCTCGCGAACGATATCGCAGAGAAGATCCAAGCGGAAATGGAATATCCGGGTCAGATCAAGGTGACCGTGATTCGCGAACGACGCTCAATCGCGTACGCGAAGTGAACACTTCACGAAAGCATGCACGTGCCTCACGGCGACCGTATTTTCTTGTCGGATTGACAGGCGGTTATGGGGCGGGGAAATCGACTGTGGCAAGTATGCTCGCCGACCGTTTCCCCGTGATCGACAGCGATTTGGTCGCGAAACAAATCGTCGAAACGGATCAAAAGGTCCGTTCGGCAATCCGAAAGGAATTTGGGGATAATGCCTTCCTTTCTGACGGTTCCATTGACCGTTCCTATATTGCTTCTATCGTTTTTCAAAACCCGGAAAAACTCAACTGCCTGAACGCCGTCGTCCACCCCCCGACAGTAGAAAAAATTTTCGAACTCGCTGAAAGAGAAGCAAAACGAGGAAACTTTATTGTAATCGTCGAATCGGCACTGATTTACGAAACGGGGCTTGAGCGTCTTTTCGATATCGTGCTTGCCGTGGTGGCGGCTCAAACCGTCGTAGAGAGACGTCTCGCGGCAACGCGTGGGGAATCAATCGCTGCTGTTCGCTCAAGATATGCGAATCAGTGGTCACCGGCGGAGAAACAAGCGAAAGCCGATTTCAGCATTATCAACGAGGGTTCATTCGATACGCTTGCCCACGCGACACGGTTCGTCGCTGCATGTATCATTTCTATCGCTCGCCGGCATGGATATTTTCACACGTGAAAAAGAACGAATTCTTCAAACCTATCGTCGGTTGAACGTCGAAATCGTCCGAGGGGAAGGCGTGTACCTTATCGATCGCAAAGGGAAACGATATCTCGATGCCTTCGGGGGTCTTGCGGTCAATCTTCTCGGTCATAGACACCCGGAACTTATTCGAGCAATTTGTCACCAGCTTGAATGTTACGTGCATCTATCGAATGTATTTATTCAGGAAGCTCAGCTGTCCCTCGCGGATCGTCTCTCCGCCCTGTCGGGATTGAACCGGGTTTTCTATTGTAACAGCGGCGCGGAAGCCGTCGAAGGGGCATTGAAGCTCGTTCGAAAGTGGGGTCGCGGTCTCGGAAGGCGAAAAGTCGTCTCGTTTGACGGTGGGTTTCATGGGAGAACGATGGGTGCGCTTTCGCTCATGTCGCAGGTCCGCTACCGTGATGGTTACGAACCCTTACTGGCAGAATGCTTTCAGGTTCCATTCAACGACGTCGAGGCGTTTTGCCGAGTCATAGACAGGCAAACCGCTGCGGTCTTTCTAGAATGCATTCAAGGGGAGAGGGGTGTCATCCCCATTCAAGAAGACCTTGTCAACACATTGAAAGAATATCGACGACAATATGGTTTTCTTCTCGTTGTAGACGAAGTGCAAACTGGTCTCGGGAGAACGGGGACCTTCATCGCCGCTCGGAACTGGGATCTTGACCCTGATATCGTACTCCTTGCGAAAGGGCTCGGTGGAGGTCTACCACTCGGTGCTATCCTCACTCGCGAACAGATCGCAGGGGTATTCGGGATAGGGGGACACGGAAGCACGATGGGGGGGAACCCGGTAGCTTGCCGAGCGGGTTGTGCGCTTCTTGATGTTCTTGAGAGAGACGACTTGTACGGCAGGGCACGAGTGATTGGGAACACAGTGATGGCACGTATCCGACAACTTCAGGGACAATACCCCGACTGGATAAAAGATGTTCGAGGGATCGGGTGCATTGTGGGTGTTGAATTTCTGTTTGGAGCGGAACAGATTGCTTGTCGGTGTTTGGAGAAAGGCTTGCTCGTAAACGTTACGCATGGCAATGTCATCCGTTTTCTCCCCCCCTTGACTTTCGGCGATGAACATGTCGCGAGAACATGCGATATCGTGGAAGAGGTCATCCATGAATTGGCCGAAAAAGAGTCGAATTATTCCGTCGGGAAGGTGAACGGGGTATGATTCACCAGACCGATGTCCTCGTCATCGGAAGCGGTATTGCGGGGTTGTTCTATGCCTTGCGCATGGCCGATGAACGGCAAGTTGTCTTGGTCACGAAGAAAGAGACCGTAGAATCGAACACGAACTATGCGCAAGGGGGGATCGCGTCTGTCTTTGATGAGAACGATTCCTTCGAACTCCACATCGAGGACACCATACGAGCAGGTGCAGGACTGTGCAAGCGCGAGGTGGTCGAGACGGTTGTCCGTGAAGGTCCCGCCCTCATACGCGAATTAATAGCCTGGGGCGTCCGATTCACGGAACGCAACGGAAAGCTCGATCTCGGGAGGGAAGGGGGCCATACGAGGCACCGGATCGTCCACGCACAAGACCTGACAGGGAAGGAAATTGAAAGTGCGCTTGTTCGCCATGTGCGGAATCACCCGAATGTGCGGATCCTGGAGAACCACGTTGCGGTTGAGCTCATTACCGAGCACAATCTCCGCCGCGGACATGCTTCATTGCATGAACCTGTCCATTGTTACGGAGCATATGTACTCGACACCGCCCGTTCTATCGTGGGGACCTTCCTCGCACCTGTGACTGTTCTCAGCACTGGCGGTTGCGGTCAGGTGTATCTTCATACAACGAATCCTGCCATCGCAACGGGAGATGGTATCGCGATGGCATATCGGGCAGGGGCGCGCATCGCCAATCTGGAATTCATCCAGTTCCACCCGACGACTCTCTATCGTTCCGAGGATCACGAAGGGGATCGTGCATTCCTCATCTCGGAAGCCGTCCGAGGATTCGGTGCTCTACTTCGGACAAGTTCCGGTGAGCGGTTCATGGCTCAGTACGATGACAGGCTTGAACTTGCCCCTCGGGATATTGTAGCGCGTGCCATCGATGCGGAATTGAAGCGGCGGGGAGAGGAGTGCGTGTACCTCGACCTGACGCATCTCGACAGCGCGGAGGTACGCCGGTTCTTTCCCCATATCACCGAGACATGCGCGAGGTACGGTATCGATATCACACGGGACTGGATTCCGGTTGTCCCCGCCGCTCATTATGTGTGCGGCGGCGTCATGAGCGATCTCGAAGGAAGGTCTTCCATCGAAGGTCTCTTCGTTTGCGGAGAAACAGCCATGACCGGTCTCCATGGGGCGAACCGGTTGGCAAGCAACTCATTGCTCGAAGCCTTGGTTTTCGCCGACCGCGCCGCCCGCGCCACCCTCACCATGAAACCGGAACGTATCGATTCCGCGGAGATCCTCCCATGGGACGACAGTGATACCTATAACGTCCGCGAGTGGGTTCTCATCTCCCATAACCGGAAAGAGATTCAAACACTGATGTGGGATTTCGTTGGTATTGTGCGTTCGACCCTTCGGCTCGAACGGGCGAAACGAAGGATAGATTTTCTCCTCCAGGAAATTGAGGACTTCTATAAGCGGACCCGTGTTTCCGCAAAACTCATTGAACTTCGTAACCTCGCCCTCGTCGCGAACTTGATCGTCACATGCGCCCTGCACAGGAAAGAAAGCAGGGGACTTCATTACACGACGGATTATCCAAGACCAGATCCTCACCTGGATGGCAAAGACACGATTCTTTCCATTTTTTCTCCACCCATCAATCACGTGGCCGTATGATCATAACCCGCGCAGAAAGGGAATCTTCACGGAATTCCCCGACGGGCAGACATAGGAATGTCAGTTCCCGCAGCCCTTTCCGCATGAATTCGCCGAAAGATTTTCTCTCGACCACGCCAAGGAGCGCTCCGATGTACAAAGTCGATCGTATCCGAAATTTGAGCCAACGGGCAATCTACGTGTGACATATGATTCAGGATTAGGCAAAATGCCATACCGGTATCTTGATACTATTCAATCACCCGAGGATTTGAGAAAGCTCGACCCGAAAGATCTTCGGCCGTTATGTGAGGAAATTCGCGACATGCTGGTCAACACCGTCTCACAAACGGGCGGACATCTCGGGGCCGGTCTCGGAGCAGTCGAACTCACCGTCGCACTTCACTACACGTTTCAAACACCGCGGGATCGTCTCATCTGGGATGTAGGTCACCAGGCATACCCGCACAAGATCCTCACGGGACGGAAAGAACGATTCCACACCTTACGACAGCACGGTGGCCTGAGCGGATTCCTTAAGCGTTCGGAGAGCGAATACGATGTGATGGGTGCAGGTCACGCGAGCACGTCGATTTCCGCTGCTCTCGGTATTGCGACAGCCCGGGATTTTGCCCACGAGGATTATAAAGTCGTGGCTGTCATCGGTGACGGTTCGATGACAGGCGGTATGGCGTACGAGGCGATGAACAACTGCGGTCTTCTGAAAAAAGACCTCATCGTCGTCCTGAACGACAACCGCATGTCAATCTCACCGAACGCCTGGTCCGTAGCGAATTACTTCAACGAACTCATTGCATCACCGACATATAATAGGCTTCGAAACAACATTTGGGATCTCGCTGGTCGTTTCGAACCGTTTGGTGACCGCATCCGACGTATCGCAGCGAAAGTGGAGGGAGGTCTCAAATCGATCATCACTCCCGGCATGTTGTTCGAAGCGTTAGGGTTCAGATATTTCGGTCCCGTCAACGGTCATAACGTCCTTTCTCTCATCCGCCTGTTCCGTGAAGTCAGGAACTGCTCCGGACCGCTCCTGGTGCACGTAGTGACCCAGAAGGGGAAAGGGTATGAACCTGCGGAACGAGATGGACTGAATCTCCACGGTGTTTCTCCGTTTGACAAGATTACGGGGAAATCCCCCGTGAAAGAGGACGCTCCACCAGCCTATACCACTGTCTTCGGGAAAACACTCACCGAGCTTGCCTCGGGAAATGATCGCATTGTCGCGATTACTGCGGCAATGCTTTCGGGTACGGGGCTTGACATCTTTCAAGAACGATTTCCCGAGCGTTGTTTCGATGTGGGTATCGCAGAGGAGCATGCCGTAACATTCGCCGCCGGTCTTGCCATCGAAGGTTTCAAACCTGTCGTGGCGATCTACTCGACATTTCTCCAACGTGCTTACGATCAGATCATACACGATGTCGCACTCCAAAACCTCCCGGTTATCTTCGCCATCGACCGAGCGGGATTAGTAGGTGCTGACGGTCCCACTCATCATGGTGCGTTCGATCTCACGTACCTTCGTGTTATTCCCGGCATGGTGATCATGGCCCCCTCCAATGAACAAGAACTGCGGGACATGCTCTGGACAGCAGTCCACTATAACAGCGGTCCGATTGCCATCCGATATCCACGAGGAAATGGTCGTGGGATCCCGCTTCGTTCGGATTTCCACTCGATCGAGATCGGGAAAGCGAACGTTCTCCGCGAGGGGCGGGATATCGCGATCCTTGCCGTCGGTCCCGTCGTCTATCATGCCTTGGACGCGGCCGACCTTCTCTCGAACAAAGGTGTTTCAGCACGCGTTGTCGATATGCGATTCATCAAACCACTCGATAGTGATCTGCTCGCCGAAGTGTTTTCCCACTATCGATATGTTCTTACCGTCGAAGACAATGCACGAATCGGGGGGTTCGGTGGTGCTATTTCGGAGTTCATGTCAGCACGGACAGAGACACAGGATATCCGTCTCCACACGCTCGGCCTTCCTGATGCTTTCGTGGAACACGGGACACAGGAAGAGCTCTATCACGATGTTGGTATCGATAGGGACGGCATCTTTCGCGCTTCTCTTCAACTTGTGGGGAAAGAAAAGACTGAAAGAGTGAGTGATCTATGATACATCGATCATGACAGCTGTTCTTCATCGAAACGGCACCGCAAAGGAAAAGACCACTTCACCCCAAGGTAGTCCCTGAGAGCTTCCCGCCTGAAAGTCCTCGTGATCCTGCATCGCATCATCTTTCCCGCTTGTTTCCTTGTTGTCTATGGGATCTCTTCGGCAACAGGAATTCATCGAGGAGGAAACGACCCGAAACGCCATACGAGAGTCCAGGATACCGTCCGACTGACGGAGGGCGTGCAGTATTTGGTACTCCGCGAAACTCCCTCGAAAATGACCGCGCATGTGTTACTTGTCGACCTTTCAAGGGGTGACCTCGGTGTGCGTGTCGGGAAGGCCTTGGAGAACATCGCAGGACTCGAACGAGTATACGAAACGATACACCGATACGACAGTCTCCGATCTTCGTGCGTCGTGCTCGGAGGAGTAAACGCGAATTTCTGGGCTGCAGGAACGAACCACCCGATCGGCCCGACTGTCATTGAAGGCGTCATCCTAAAGAATAAGAAGTACAAGAATTGGTCTGCGATTGCATTCGGAACCGATAAATCGATCACGATCGACACGTTCAACCTCGTAGTATCCCTTCGTACTCCATACGGCATTCTCCCCGTTGCTACCTTCAACGAACGTCTCGATTCCACTTCGGTGGTCGTTTATACACCCTACTACGGCACGTCGGTTCCCTTCGTAGATATCTCTGCCATCCTTCTCGCAAGTGCGGACACGGTGACGGACGATTTGGAGGGAGGGAACGGTGTGACGGCACTCATCGATTCCGTCTGGTCGGTTAGTCCCGAAGGGGGAACACTCAAGGCACAATTCGAATACATGACACCGCCATTGGCGAATTCTCTGGTACCCTGTCGTGTTACGCTTGTCGATACAGGATTTGTTCCTATCCCGAGGAATGGGGGAGTTCTTTCCTTCGGGAGAGGTGCTTTCCCCATGTTCTTCAGTGTCATGGTTGGGGATACATTTACTCTGGAATCCCGTTTGAAACCAACCGTTCCAGTGCCTGTTCGGGAAATGGTAAGCGGTTCCCCGCGGCTTCTACGAAACGGCCAGGTGAGTATCGAATGGCAGGAAGAGGGCTTGAGAAAACCTCGATTCGTAACCCATGATTACGCGAGAACCGCCATCGGCATTTCGCGGGATAGGCGGATCCTTATCCTTGTCACGGTTGAACCGCCGGACAGACGTGCCCGCAAGCGTGGAGCATCGCTCGAGACGCTTGCCGAGCTTCTGAGGATCTATGGAGCATCGGACGGCTTCAATCTCGATGGAGGCAGTTCTGCAACAATGGTTGTCCTCGGGGAAACCGTATCACCTCCACGGGGAAACCGTTTGAGCAGGAAAGTGTCGACCGTCCTGATGGTCGTCAAAATGGTGACCGGCTTATGACGCAATCCACCACAAAGCGGCCGTGGAGGCAGGCCGAGAACTCAATCGATGAGCACCTGATGCAGCATTGCCTCGTTCTCGCCGCGAAAGGGAAGCACACTGTTGAACCGAACCCACTGGTCGGGTGCGTTATTGTCCGGAAGGGAAAAGTCGTCGGGCAGGGATGGCATCGGAAGTTCGGAGGTCCTCACGCGGAACAGTATGCGCTTCGGTCCGCAGGTACGGCCGCGAAAGGGGCCACTCTCTATGTGAATCTCGAGCCTTGCGCACATGCGGGGAAAACACCACCGTGTACGGATGCGATTATCGGCGCCGGCATTCGACGTGTCGTGGTTGGGATGATCGACCCAAACCCAATCGTTTCAGGAGCGGGAATTGAACAACTCCGTTCAGCGGGTATCGAGTGCCACGTCGGGGTATTGGAAGAGGAATGCAAGCGGCTGAATGCAAGATTCATTATCAATATCTTAAAAAAAAGACCCTACATCGTTTTGAAAGCTGCCGTTTCGATGGATGGGTACATCGCTTCACTGAACACCAAATCGCAATGGGTCTCCGGCGAGCATTCCCGGATCGCCGCACATAGGCTGCGTGCCGAAATGGATGCCGTGCTCATCGGGGCGGAGACACTGCGGAATGATAATCCCCTTTTGACGGTTCGGCATGTGGCAGGGCGTTCGCCGCGTCGTATCATTCTTACCTCCTCATTTCGTCTGCCGATGTCCGCCAGGCTATTCAAGGATAGAGCAGCCGAGACCATCATTCTCACATCGCAGAAATCACTTTGTGCATGTGCCCGGAAAGCACTTGCCATCGAACGGAAAGGTATACGCATCATCGAGATTCCCTCCCGAGATATGCGTGTCCCTCTCTCCACGGCGATGAACACCCTTTTCAACCAGGGGATATATAGCCTTCTCGTTGAGGGTGGTGCGAACGTCTATGCACAGTTCATTTCGCAGGGACTTGTTGATCGAATCGAATTCTTCATTGCCCCGAAGCTGTTCTTGAAAGGTGTGAGCGCTTTTCCGATGATGAGTTCCGTTTCCAGAAATCTGATACGTACGTTTCGTGTTGACAACGTCGAAAAGTTGGGTGAAGATATCCACGTCGTATATACTCCAATCCTCCAGGAAGTGTAATGTTCACGGGCATCGTTGAAACCTGCGGAAAAATCATTTCTATCTTTCCATTCGGTAAAGGGAAGCGTATCGAGGTTTCCATGGAGAAAGCGCTAAACGAGCTTTCCCCCGGTGAGAGCGTTGCTATCAATGGGGTTTGCCTAACAGTCGTAACGTGTACCTCGGCCGTTTTTTCTGTGGATATATCAGAAGAAACCGTCCGCAAATCCACGATGCAATTTGTTCGCCCTGGTGATCGTGTCAACCTCGAGAGAGCAATCCACGCGAATGCGAAATTCGGAGGACATTTCGTTCTCGGTCATGTCGACTGCATCGGTCATGTCTTGGGTATCGAAAAAAGATCATCTTGCTGGATGTATGCCTTTTCGTTTGCGGAACGAATGAAGAAATATCTTGTGCCCGAGGGATCCATTGCCATTGATGGTGTGAGTCTCACGATATCCGCAGTAGAAGGCGAGTCCTTCTCGGTCGCCGTTGTTCCATATACTTTCGAAAAAACGATTATCCAAGGTTATCAGCGTGGGACAGCAGTCAATTACGAGTTTGATATTATCGGGAAATACGTCATTTCAGCACTAGAAAATTCTTCTTTCACGAAAAAGTTTCTCACTCTTAAGCACCTTGGAGACCTTGGCTATTAAATATGACAACTACCGAGAATATTATCGAAATGTCTTCAATAATGATTTCTTCTGATCTTCGCAACGGTATAAATGTAAAACAATTGCAGTGGTTATTTCATACTCTTTCTAAATGATTCCCGAGATATATGCTGTACATGCTCGTGAATGATTTCCAGAGTTTTTTCTGCCGCAATCGCCCAGTCGAAAGAATTTGCCCACTCTCTTGCGTTTACACTCATTTTTCTTCTGAGATCAGCATCATCAAGGAGAATTCTCATTGCTGACGCAAGAGACTCGATATTCCCATATGGATAAAGAATACCTGTTACATTGTTTTTCACGGAATCCCGTAGTCCAGGGACATCCGCCGCGATGACGGGTACCCCGCATGCATTCGCCTCTATGACAGTCAAACCCCAACCTTCTTTGGATGAAGGCTGAACGGCAAAACGCATTTTGTGGAGTAAAGGGGCTTTCTTCTTTTCATCGATGAAACCATGAAAATGAACTTGATCTCGAAGATCGAGCTTCTTTGTGACATTCTCTAACCTCGTTCGATCATCACCATCGCCGATAATATCTAGGGTGAGTTCGGGGTAATCTTTTCGAAGAAGGGAACACGCTTCAAGGAGATGATCAATTGATTTATACCTTTTCAAACGCCCGAAATAGCAAATACGGTATGGTTCATGCTCATCATTGAGAGAAGGGTAGTAGATTTCTTTATTGACACAGTAATTGATAATGGTAACCTGGTCACGCCGGAATCCCCACTCAGTATATTCACGGTAAGTACTGGGCGAACCAACGATGAAAGGGACATTTCGATAAACGGGTTTAATGAGTCTCTCAAAAAGAAAGATATAAAATGCAAATGGAAAAATTGCCTCGAGAAAAATACTTCGACCGAACAGATGATGGGTTACGGCAATGATCGGCTCGCGCACGAATAGAGGGGTGAAAAAAGGTATTTTGTTGATATCGTCAATAACGACGTCGAAATGTTCTTTCCGAAATTTCAATAAATATCGGATAGGAACGAGATAATTAAAGAGAAATCTTCCGCCTTGACGGATAATTCGAATACCGTTGCGCAATTCTTCTCGTGACGAACCCCTGTATCGATGACAGAAGAGTGTGACATCATGTCCGCGGCGTGCGATGCGTTCGAAAACCTCGTGGAGGTGAACCTCTGCACCGCCGGCTAATGGATTCGTTATATCCTGCCAGTTGAGAACGAGAATTTTCATGTAAAGTACGAACAGCTTTATACAGAATTTATTTTCACCGTATCCTGTCGAACTTTTTCAGCAATTACACCAATCGAAAGTGCTGTGTGAAGCTGAAAAGAGGTCCCTTCTAAACGCTTTCTGAGACGTGACCGAAACAAAGCGAGAGATTTAATGAGAACAGGATACATGGGGAGGCGTATCCCCAGTCGAAGCAATACCTCGCGCGTTGCACGGTAAAAAAAACTCGGGTACATCCATTCACCGTATGCTGCTCGGAATACTAACCCAAGAGATTCCAGGATTCGTACCAACTCGTTGATGGAGAATTCGCGTTCCCAGCCTGCAAACCAGGCGTTGAGAGGGATCAATAGGTGTTTGATAAGAGTGTAGACATGCCAACGCTGTGGCACATCGACGAGAAGCAACCCTCCATCTTTCAATACACGGATATTTTCTTCAAGAATGCGGCGAGAATCGTCGAGTCTGAAATGTTCGAGTAGACCTTGGTGGAAAACCACGTCAAATGTCCTGTCCTTAAAAGGCAATCGAAATGCATCACCGCCAATGATCGTGATATCGACACCCTCTGGTTTAAGTGATGACATTAACCGCAAAGCATGGAACGCGTAATCGAGAAGGAACAATTCCGCTCCATCTTTCGCCATGAAAAACGTGTCTCTTCCTGTTCCAGCACCGACTTCAAGGATTCGTGAACCTTTCAAAGGACGGATTGAAGAAAGGTGCTTCCTGATGCGATCCGTGTTCGGGTATACCTCACGCGGGTCGGACTTTGTTTTCCAAAAATTTTCCCAGTTCTGTTTTGTCGACTGCTTCATTCGTCAATATCGGCGAAAATGCATCTTCCGATAATATATATTATGTAAAGTATGATTTTTTACTCATTGTACACCGTTTTTCATATTCCCTCTCGTAAATGTACGCAATCCTTATGCTGCGTTCGATGCTACCTACCACTCACGCAATCGTTTCGGGATACCTTCCAATGGGAGTGAAACCTGATAGAATTCTCGTGTAACCCTTTGCCAATACTCTCCCGTGATCTTTCCTCTTCCCAGCACAGCACAATACGCAAGACCGGTACGTTTCAAACCTTCGTTCGCTTCGAACGGATCGATGACGATTGCACCATTCGGTGGGATTCGGTATTTATCGCGTGAAAGCTGCTTCCCTCGATCAAGGTAAAAAGTCACTGCAACCGTGACTGAGCTGTCACTTTCGGGATTTGAGAGAATCAGACGCGCTTGAACGTCGGGATCGGCAACAAAATGTTGGCACAATAAAGCTTCCGCGCCTTCGCCGTCAGCCACCGGAAGCGCAGTGTTGAAGGGTCTTTCCTTCTCCTGTCGATGGAACTGCCAGTATTGTGCGGCCACGTTCCCGCCGTCAGAAATAATTCGGATTGTTCCTTGGAATATTTTGCCAAGGAGACGTGCCGACGGGTCGTAATTTACTTTACCGAATATAGGAAGGAAATATGCTTCCTCATCAAGGAGCGTTCCCGATGTATCATAAACAAGGACGTTGACGACTGCGCCGCTTCCCTCAACGTCTGTGATGACAAGATGGTTCTCAAAGTTTTGGGGGTCCGAAACGAAGTAATTCAGCACGAGTTGATCCCCAACTCGCAAACTTCTTCGTTCTTGCTCCTCTCCTCCGATCTGGGCAAGTGTGGCGCCGTGCAAAAAGATGCCCCAAAGAACAGCGGTGAAAGAAGCCGTTCTGATGCTCGGGAGGAAATTCACCGAATCTTTGTCACGCCTTCAAGAGGTAAAGCGAGGCGGTATTTTTCAATTTGTGAAGATTGCCAATACTCGCCTGTGATTTTACCGGGTCCGACGACAACGATATATGCCGTCCCGGTCATTTTCAGTCCCTTCGTTACCTTGTAGGGGTTGATTCGCACGATCCCGTTCGGCTGAATGATGAACTTTTCGGTAGCTACCAGCCCCCCGTCGTCCGAGTACATCTTTACATTGATAGTCACAGGCCGCATATCCTCTGCATTGGCCACGACAATGGTCGCCTCGATAGATTTATCCGATACGAAATGCTGACAGACGAGTTTGTCGTACCCCTCGCCTGCCGACGCAGGAACGGCGATGTTCATATACCCGTTCTTCGGGGTTGTGTACATCTCCCAGTACTGGCCGATCAAGTTCCCGCCGTCGCTTTCGATACGAACCGTTCCCTGGAACTTCGGGTTCTGGTTGTACCCATGCTGGTAGGCGTTGAGATACGTCAGAGGATTGTAATTCAATTTCCCGAATGCTTGGAGGGTCTCATAGCGTTCATAGACGAGGCGTCCATCATCGCTGAAAATTGAGATACGAATGTTCGGTCCGACACCGTCGACGTCGCTGACGACGACGTGTGTCTGGATTTGCTCGGGATCGGACGCGAAGTTGCTGATGATCAATTTACTTCCCGTCTGTGCGTGTGAAGGCATCAGCCCGGAACACACGGCGAACGTAATGGCAATCGCAGCCACGGTCGTGTTGCGCGCTTTCAGCATTGAGATAGTCCTCCTGGGAGATGTTGTAAAACGATACGATGCGGAGCAAGAAAACGTTGTACCCACGCGCGGTAGGTCTGCACAGGGAGTTCGAGAAAAGCTTCCGCGTACTGTGCCGTTCGCTCGAAGGTTATGGCGCGATACGCATTCAACCCCAAAATATGGTGCCCGTAATCGAGCGACGCAAGTTGGCTTACGTACATCGCAGTCGCCTTACGTTTCGTTGCGATGTGCTCGCTGATATCAATGACGATGTTGGCCGGAAGAGGTGTCCAGACCTCGAATGCCCGGACCAGACAGTTGTCCAAGCCGACCATCCCGCATGCAGAGGCGAAAGCGATATTGACCCGTCGGTGATCTTCATGGTTATCGAATATCGATGGAAGATACAAAAGACGGGGTTGTTTCTCAACGAGTACCTTCGCCAGCAAATCACAAGCGCATTTCGACGCGAGTTCCGCCGGCGCGAGATCTAGATATCGAACACTCCGAACGCCGAGAGCGTCCATCGCCTGTCGAAATTCCGCTAAGCGCGTTCGCCGTGTTTCTTCGTCCGTTATCCACTCCTGGCGGATACTCCCAGCGTTGTTGGAACACAGGACAACAGTGAGTTGATCCCCATGGGCGACGTGCAGAGCGATAGTCCCTCCCACCCCGAACGTCTCATCATCGGCATGGGGAGAGAGGACGACCACACTCCCCTCCCCTTCGTATGGAAAAAGTGCCTGCCTCGGATATACGGTGAGATTCTGATTGATGACGAGTTCGAGATAGTTTCTCGCGCGCCCTACGAGACGTTTTCGGGAAAACCGATTGGCCATGCGATCCAAAATTTTCATTCTCTTTCCTTAGGGAGTTTCCCTTTTGAAAAAATTGTTCGTGTACCCATCCGAAGAACAGTAATTTTACCGGTGATCGTATACCCTGCCTTCATAATGCCGCGAATCGAAGGGAGATTGCCTTTTTCTGCGTAAATCCAGGTTCGTGTACACGCCAGGTTCATATCATCCGCCCAGTTTATCCATTCGAGAGCTGCAGGGTAGTACCCTCTCCCCCGGTACAATGGAGCAGTGACACAATCATACACGCAAAGGTTCCCTTCCGGTATAATCCACTTTCGGTCGATTTCATCGATGTGGAGTTCGTTTCCAGTCACCCAGCAAAGAAAGACGACGCGTTCACCGTTGTTCCCCCAAACTGCGCAGTGACCGTCGCGAAAGCGACGCCTATACTCATCGTGATAGGGGAAATCGCTCATCGCGAGCCATGGGAACTCTGACGGGACGACGGTCGATGTGAAAGAGACATCGGGCGACGTGCGGGGAGGTTCTCCCGTTCTCGTCCGCCGAGAGAAAAATATCAGTGTTGCAAGATTCACCCCATGACACATCGCTCGCTCTATTCTTCAGCGTATTGGGCTAGGTTGAAACGGGTCAGTCGTCGAACTACGTTTCGAAAACCCCGATACGACCGAGCGGAACAGTAACGAAGCGAGACCGATGGGGGCACGATATGCCAATGTCTGCTCCGTGTTTCCTCGGCACCAAGATCACGTTTATACCGTTCCGTCCCCCGTAAAAGGTCAAGAACAATCTCTCCGCTTCGCTCTCCATTCGCTGAATCCCAATACGGTAAGCAATCCCAGAGGTACGATAGATTCCCGAACCCCGGTGTGAGGAAACTCGCGGCGGGATCCATTCCTGAGAGAAAGTAGGAGAACGTGTTTCCCGACCGAAAAAGTAAGATGGTGTGGATGACGTGATCCCCGAACCACACTTCGGAATGCACAAAAGCATCCCCACAGAGACGGGCAAGGAGGAGAAGGAAGTCGACGTTCCGCTGCTCAGAAAAAAACGATCTTTCCCTGAAACGCTGCCGATTCAAGGAAATGAGCGTTGACAACGCCTTGTCCGTCGTTCCCTGGAACACACGAATTCCTAGACGATGGGAGATGCGATGCTCTTCCCAGTGTCTTAGAGCACGACGTATCGACGGGTGCACACACGAAGCATCGGCAGCGCGGCAATGTTTCCAGCATGCTAATCGCAAGCTACGAAAAACGGACCCCGGGTTCGTTTCGACCCGCCACTCCTTTGGGATCTCTGCCGATTCGATGCTGTCCCCGGTTCTTACCTCGTTGAACTGATACCATGCGTGAGGAAACACACTTCGGCAGAACGCGAACACGGCTTCCCACGCTTTATTGATGTACTGGTCAGGCGAGATAAGCTCGAAATAGGGAGTAAGCCCTTCACCGATCCAGTGGATATGTTCCCATGCCACGGACGTGCCGATGCGTCTTCTCTGGATGAAGAAAGGGGCTGCGAAGAGAATGTCATCCCCCTCTGTTCCCGTCAGCAAGCATAATTCGCGCTGCGGATTCCCCTCACCGAACGATTCCCACCAGGCAGCAATCCATTCCCAACGTTGGAAAAAGGTCGCCCTGGATAATCGCCCGCTCGCATAGATCTCCCTCCACCATCTCTTCAGGCGTTCGTCGTGGAAATCCGTTCGTTCGATTTTCACGTGCCGCCTCTCCAACCGACGATCCGGGCGGGACACCCGACAGCGATGGCACGGGGGGGGATATCATGCGTGACAGTTGTGTTCGCTCCGATCACTGCGCCATCGCCGATGGTCACGCCGGCAAGAACGACACTCATCGTCCCGATCCATACGTCCTTTCCGATACAGATGGGACGCTTTACCCCGCCCTGCTCCCGAATAGGGATATCCGTGCTCTTGAACGTGTGATGGGCATCGATGATCGAGACGAAACCCGCGATGAGGGTATCCTTTCCGATCCGCACAGACCCTGAAACGGTACAGTGTTGCGAGATGAAAACGTTTTCCCCGATATCCATTTCATCTTTGCACTCGACGATCAACCAGCTGTCCTGCAGGATTTGTACACCGGCACCGATTTGGATTCTCCCTCCCTCATGCACATCAATGTGTACACGCCTTCCGAAAGAAACCGAGGGGTGGATTTCATGTCCGGCACGGCGCAATCTTCCGACAACCGCTTTCCGTTCAAGACTCTCCCAGGAGACGAATACACGTTGAAGGAAAGATGGGACCCAACGGAACATCGCGTCATTTCCCCGGGATAGTAATATTTTCTATTTCATGCCGATGGCGATAGAGATAGAGGAGAGAAACCGTCCCTGCGATGGACCATATCAGAACCGTACTCAACGCCGCCCCCAATGCACCGAGCCAGCGAATGAACAGGTAATGGGAGAAAACAGTCAAGCATAGTTGCACAAAGCTGATCATTGCTGCGGCCGAAGCCCGGCCGATCGAAAGAACGAGCGTCGTGAGAGGGTTGCCGAAAATCGTCCAGGCATATCCGATGAAGAGAATGGAAAACAGTGGGATGGAGGGGGTATAGTTCGGGAACATAGACGGAATCATCAGGACGATGACCGCCCCGTAGATCATGGAGAGTCCGATCAACGGGAGCGTCACCTGCAACGTACGACGTACGTAATGGCGCATGTCATCCAGGCAGCGCAGAGCCATTGCTTTCGGGAAAAACACGGTCGACACGGAACCCGTAAGAACGATGAGAGGTGTGCACAAGCGCACGGCCGCCGCATAGTGCCCAATTTCATCCGGCTGGTTGGAAAGCAAGGGAGGGAGCATGAACATGTCGATCCGCATGAGAAACATCGTAGAAAAAGACGTGAGCATCATCCATCTGCCAAACGTGACAACCTCCCTCCCGATTTCTTTCCACCCGTACGAGGCGAAATCGGGTTCTTTCCGAATGCTGACAGCGCCTGCGAGACCTACGACGAACGGCACTGTCACGTATGCCGAGTACACGAGATTCAGCGAAAACATGCCTCCCAGGATTCCCGCCACGATCACCCCGATCTTCCCGAAGCTTTCCATGACACGCAATGCAGTCAATCGGGCGAACTCTTGACGCGCTTGAAAGACTGCTTGCGAAAACTCGAAGATTCCACTCCCCACGACGCCGACACTGAGTAAACGGAATGGAAATGCGAGCGCAGGCATGCGGAACACGTGTACAGCCAGAATCGGCGCGGTACAGAATAGGAGAATGCCTGTACCCACGATGGCGATGATCTTCACCCTCCATGCGAATCGGAGATGCGCCCATGCACGATGTTTATCGGTTTTTTCATAGAGCGCGAAGAAACGAATGAAACTCGCATGAAGCCCCGAATCCGTGAACTGATTCACTGTGGCAAGAACCGTGATGAATACACCGTACAGAGCGTACTCCGCCGGCGTAACAAGTTTCAACAGGAGGAGCGTGATGAGAAACGTCAGGAATTTCGCAAGGACATCACCAGCGAAAACTATGCCGCTTTCACGTGCGGTCGAAGGGATCGCATTCCTGACGTGCTCAAACAAAGGCATCGGTCAATGCGGGGATTTGCTCATAGTTCCGGATAAGGGTGCGATAGGCTCTGATCGTCTGTTCGGCTGTCGCCGACCATGTATACCGTGCTCTGACCCGTTCACGCAAGGGGGTCGTTGGGCGGGTGTCGGAAAGTGCCCGCATGAGTGCGTCGCGCACCGATTGAACAGATGCCGGGTCGCAATAAATGGCTTCATCCCCGAAATATTCGGATGCAGACCCATATTGCGTACATACAATTCTACAGCCGGCTGCTGCAGCTTCGAGGCTCGTGAGCCCCGGTGTTTCAAACCAGCTCGGTTGAGCGTGGATGCGTGCCGAAGCGAAGAACGGCCATGTTTCCTCCCAGGGGCGCCCCCCATAGTGATACAAGCGTACTCTGAATTTCCTGGACTCGAACTGGCATTGGGACCAGTATGCCCTCTCGGCCATATTTACGTTGCCGAGGAGGATTAAAGGCATGTCGATTCCTTCCATTGCGCGGATCAATGTCCTTTGATTTTTCCTCCGCTCAATACGTCCGACGCAGAGGATATACTCAGCAGGGACACCGTCCGGCAGGTTCATCTCCCCATCGAGGAAACGGCAACCGTTTCGGACTATGAGCATCGGTGATTGCGTACCGAATCGTTCCCGAAGCATTTCCGCTTCGATCATGGAATTCGGGAGGATGAGGTCCGCATTCGCGAGAACGTTCGACAAGCATCTCCGGAAGTAGGGATTGTAATGAACGCTCTTCAATCTCCTTTCGAGCAGTTTCGCGATACGAGGACCGTTCAATTGTCGTGCGAGAAAGAGGATCGCTTTCTTCCACAGCGCGACAGCGCCCCCTCGTTCCTCGTAGGTTTCCATATCCCAATAAATGGGGGACAGCACAACCGGAATACCCTCTGAGCGCGCCTCACGGAGAGATGAACGATACTGGTGAACGAGTAAAAGGTTGAAAGCGTGTACCAGGTCGAATGCCTTAAGCATCGAGCGGGGGAGCGTGCACTGTCCGTCTGAGACGAGTTCCAGACGGACTTCAACTCCCCTCTTCACCAATTCTTCCCTCGTCGCGAGGATCTGCGTTGTGTCTCCGCCCGGGTTCGTCAGGAGATTATTCCGGGCTAAGAAAAGGACCTTCATGGTCGGAACGCTCCTCGATTCTCACGCCATGGCATGGAGATAGGCGGCAATATGTTCACCGGCAACCCTCTCCCACGAGAGGTTTCGGACGAAGGCAGATGCACGACGGATACGTTCTTTCGTGGCAAGAATATCGGGTTTCACGAGAAGGTTCGTCAAGAAATTCAGGAGTTCCTCTCCGCTGGTAAAGTAGAATGTATGTTCCCTGATAGCGGGGAAAGATTCGAAATAGCGTCTCTTGATTTCCGACAAGGCAGGGACGATAACCGGCCGGCCGGCTCGGAAGGCATCGAGAATTCCGAGGTAACCCGTCCCAATGACATAGTTAGCGGCGGCATAGAAGGGACCGATTTCCGTGGTTGGGGGATGACGTGTAATGTTCAGGGATCCGCCAGCCAGAGCCTTGAGGTCATGAACCAGTTGTCCACAACCCACGAGAACGAGATGCACCGGCACACCAGCAACGTTTGCGGCCTTCGCGAGACATTCGGTGGTCTCCTTGATGCCAGTGTCTTCCGCCCATCGCCCGATAAACACGTAAGTATGATGATGCTCCCATGGAGGGGCCGTGTTGTCATGGATCGGCGCTCCGAGGTACACATGGTCAATCCGCTGGCCGTACAAGGCACGAACGTACTCCCCTACACCGAACGTAACATTCATGCACCGGGCGGTGAAACGTCGAAGCACCACATCAACATAGCGCACGGGCCACGAATCGAAGCCATGAAACGTTGTAGCGAATACGGGGTGGCGAAAGAAAAGACGAAATGGGAGAAACCAGTGGAAGAAGGTGCCATAATCATGAAAATGGAGAACGTCCGCTGCCGCAAAAACCCGCCGATGCTTCCAGATCCAGAACCAGCGCAATAAACGGGTGAAAGGCCGAACTCTTCTGACCCCGAACCGGAGGACGCGTACACCGTCTGGAGCATTCAGTTCCTTGCCGTTGTTCGACTCCGTGATGATGGTGACCTCATGACCGCCTTTCGTCATTTCCGACGCAAGCGCATGGACGGCCAACTCCACCCCTCCGATGTCCGGGAGATAGCGATCTGTCAGGAAAACGATCTGCATCGACCCTGGACCTTCGTCTGCATCAGTGCCTGTTCTTGATGTTCACCTTCATGTAGAATTCATATCGGGGCGGTTCGGCGGTTTCGCAGGTATAGCCGTAATCCTTGACGAACACACCGTCTAAAAACTGATCCGTCGGGTCCCAGGGTTTATCGAAATCCGCTCCGGGTTTGTAAAGGAAATCGATCGCCTTTACTGCGTTCCATTTCACCTCCCATGATTCCCGATTGTCGCGGTGGAGATCGATGAAATGGGTAATGTGGTCGGAGGAATTGTATTCCGGGAAACCGCTATAGAGTTCGACGTTTCCGCAAGATGTGTTTTCAACATGACGGATTGCGAGAGAACGGACGAGTTTATGCAAGGCGCTCCCGTACTCACCATCCGAGCCGTGAGTCAAGACAATTGTCGGGCACGGTTCCTCAATCCTCCTCGCGAGAGCGCGTTCGATAGCAACATGGAGAAAGGAGGTCTCCCCGAAACTCAGTGCGAAATCCGTCCCGGGAACTTCCCCGATCTGGACGATTCTTTTTCGCTCGACAACGGTGTCGACGGGTAACACGGAGATGTCGATCCCGAGAATCGCCGCGTATCTCTTGATGGTTTCGAGCTTATTGATCCCTGCACGATCGGTCACGATGCGGAGATGCCTGTCTTTGAAATAACCGGCGCTGTTATACCCTCCAAGGAGATCCGATGGTTGTTCCGAAGTTCCCGCCGAACCATCCGCACCGTTGGAGACGAGAATCACCTTGACATTCCATCCCTTTCGTGCGGCATAGGCGAGCAAACCTCCGGCCAAGAGAACCTCATCGTCCGGATGTGCAAAAACGCCGAGAAGTATTTTCCCTTTCCCGCTATCCTGAAGGATACGCGCGGCGAGATCGTGAAATCCTCTTTGTAGTAGATCCCGTGGTGACTTCAGATACCCCTCATGGTCATCTTCGTCGAAGACGGAGAGGAAATAATCAATCTTGTTCTTCTCACCGGGAACGCTGTTGTACATGTAATCGTGTTTGTAGACGACCGGGTGATCGACGCCGGGCCATTCATCGAAATCCCATGTTCCATGGGATATACCTCGAGGGATATCGTAACCGCGCCGGAACATGGAAGGATCGGCTTTGAACGGAATCTCCGTTTGCGAGAGAGCGATCTTGTTGGCCAGGACCGATAAGGCGGCAACACCGAGAACGAACCATGCCTCTATTCGCATTGGAACTCCTATTCCATAATGAATGGGATCACGCGATCTTTACGCCCCCAAGTAATCCGGAGCAAGTACATCCCGCGTGGCATTGCCGGGCGTTCCGTTGCGAGGAAAACGGGAACGAGGTGTCGACCCGGTACAGCTGCCATGTACTCGAACACCTTCAAGGAACGACCGAACTCGTCATAAACCTCCAGTTTCAGACATCCAGCCTCCGTGCTCGAAAAATCAACGAGGAGATACCGGGATTCTGATCTGCCGAATGGAATGGGGTAGACTTCCGGATCGGTCAAACCATGAGTCGGGTTTTCCCCGAAGTATTCCGCTTTCATAATGATCTCTACAAGCCGTTCTGCGATAGCAAGATGGCCTTGAGCCGTCGGATGGATACCATCCCTCCCGATGCAGGACGAATCAGTAAAAGAGTAAGGGATTTCGAGAAATCGTCCCGAGCATTCCATCGCCGTTCGGCAGATCGCTTCCTGGTAACGTGATAGATGGAAACCCGTACCGCCATACCGTTCGTAGAGGGAAGGCGGCGAGAAAAAGGAGAAACGATACTCGTTCAGGGGCGGAAGCCCGAGAAAAATCGGTACAGCACCGATCCCCTGTATCTTCCGGCATATGAGTCTGAGATTCGAGATAAAACGTTCAAGCGGCACACGGGGTGAGGTTGTGAATCCGTGTATGTATAGATCATTCGTACCAAAAGAGACAACTACGATAGAGGGGCCAAAAGTCAGCACATCTCTGTCGATACGCAGGAGAGCATCATCCGTCGTCTCCCCTGCTCGGCCGAGGTTCCGGACCGTATAACAATGACCTTCTGCACGAAACATCGAGTCGCAACGTGAGGGATAGGCGAGATCCGGCCTGAGAACTCCATCGATCCACCCCTCTGTGATTGAATCCCCGAAAAAAAGAATGAGTCCCTGCGGGTCGCTGCGAGGTCCCGTTCCCGCCGATATCAGGACCGGCGAAAAGAGAAGAGCGAAGATGAAGCGGTTAACAGGGAAAGGCACCCTCGGCTGCAAGGATGCAAACTGTCGTTTCATGGGCAAAGGTATCTCCGATATCAGCAGCGTTAGGTTAGTCCTGCAGCCGTGGAGAGAAGAAACCGGAGGGGTTCAACCGGTCTCCAGTCTTTCCGGTGTTGGAGCCTGATGTTTCTCATGCATTAGCGCGATATGATCATGCATACCGATCGGCAAATGGAAACGATCCGTACCCTCAAGCGAGTGCTTCAACCGTTCAGCATATTCGTGCATTCTTCGTTCGAACTCCTCCCGCGTGCGCTCCCTCTCGAGGAAAATCTGTTGATATCTTGCGAGGAAGTATCCGATCGTCTCGACACGGATTTTGATGCTCCCGACCGGTTTGTTCTCATCGATGTCTTTAAATGAAAAATACGGTGTATGAGAACACTCGATGATTTCCTGGACAAGAGAGTAAATCGGTGCATCGTGACCGCATCGAAAACTGGAAAGCTCGAGAGCGACGAGATTCGGATGGCGTGCGACAAACTTCGCCGCCCACACCTTGCGCGAGGTGTTCTCACTGTATGAATTTTTCCAGACATCGGAAATATCCATTGGGTGTGAAATTCTCCCCGCCCGAATATCCGGACCGAAAAGCTTTTCGAGGATGTCATGGTCTGTAGGGAGCGAGTCCTGAGAAAGAACCGGATAGCCGAGTTTCCTGAACTCATTAGGGATCCCGTGGTTGACACCGGGGTCGGCGTGATAGGGACGTCCGAGAACGACGACACCGATCCGCCTGTTATGTTCGAGTTCCTCGAGAATCTGTCTTCCCTGGGCGCGGAGAGTCTCTTGGAATCGTCGTAAGGCGGCGTAGCCTTCTTCCACCGCGCGGAGGTTCTCATCACGCCTGAGTTTCAACCGTCGCCCGAAAGCGGTGTACAACTGTTCAGCTGCAAGAGCGGGATCATTCAACCGAATGAAGGGGTTGATATATTCCACGCCCGCTTTTCGGAACAGATCCTCTTCCTTGATGTATGCGGCTTTGACGGACTCAGGTGTCCCTGTCGCCGTCGGGCAGGCTTTCGATCCGACAACATGGAAGAGATCCGTCGGAAAATCATCGATGATGGGGAAGAAAAGCCACTCGAAATGGGTCAACCGGAGTTTCTTCGTAAGGAGATTGTGAACATGTGCGAGCGCCACTTTCGAGGGGAAACAGGGATCGATGCTCCCACGCTTCACCCCTTCTTTATAGAGTTCTTCCGATGTGAAATCCGAAAAGACGAAGTTCTGAAACGGCACACCGAGGCTTTCGAAATATGCGGTGAAGAAAGGCATTGTGGAGTATAGGTTCAGGACTCGTGGCACGGCTATTCGAATAGAGGAACGAAGGTGTGAAACACCACCATTCCCCACCCGGAACATCCGAGAGAAGAGCCCCTTTGAATTGTTGGAATCGGTGTTTGCTTTCGCTGGCGACCATGCAAGTTGTGCTTGAGTTTCGAGAGTGCTCGGAAATTGTTTTTTCACATCGGATATATTTTTCGCAATCATGCGCATATCGTCGATATCTTCTACCGTTCCTTTCTCGCAGCTCGCAATGATGAGTCGGCTTGCACCGGGTTCTAAGGGTATCTTCGAATGCCGATGCCGGAGACGTTCTTCTTCCGATTCGAAACGGGCAGAGCGCAGTAATTCAGGTCCTGATTTATATGGGAAGATATTCGATTTCTCTGTGAATTGTTCGTTGGTTTGAACATCGATGAAAGTCCTCATACACTTGTTTTTACAGAAATTGCAGCGCGTTTCCTCGTTCCGCAATGTTCTGAACCGGATTCGTGCAACGGCGTCGAGTCCGATAAAGGTTGTAGATCTGCCTTCTGAGTAAAGACGAGATGCTTCGACGGCACAACCAATAGCTCCTGCTTCACCGGTATGTTCATGGACGATAATGCGTGGTTCCATGTTCTTGGATCGGAAACGCGATCGAATAAAGTCCACCTGTGCTTTGACAGCTGCCAGATTATGTTGCGTTCCGCCTTGAAGGACGAAGGTTTTCCCGAGTTTTGTCAGATTTGGAATTTGAGAAACATATAGCCAGATATTTTTCGGAAGAACGATGGCAAGACCTGCAAGTATCTCTTGCGGGGACCACCCTTTTCTTTGAAAATCGACTATATCGGACTGAAGAAAAACGGCACATCCATAACCGAATTCAGGTGCGACTTTCGCTTGAAAAGCAATATCGGCGTATTCATCTACAGAGAACCCGAATGATTCAGCTGTACTTTGTAAAAAATATCCATTTCCAGCGGAACACTGTGTATTTAACTTGAAATCAACGACTCTATTATCTTTTAAAATAATGAGTTTGATATCTTGACCTCCCACATCACATATCACATCAACATTCTTATAAAAATGGAGTGCGGCCTGTGTATGTGCGACGGTTTCGACGAGAGCGATATCGGCACCGATGGAATTCTTCAAAATATCTTTCGCGTACCCGGTGGTACCGACCGCAAGAATATCGAGATCGGCCCCCTGTTCGAGAACCTGTCGATGAAGTTTCTTGATGATATCTTTGGTATCTTCTATCGGATTCCCATACGACAATTGGTAAGCTTTGAATGCGACACGCCCTTCCGTGTCGAGGAGAACTCCTTTCGTCGACGTCGACCCACCATCTATCCCGAGGAAAGCCTGGAAAACTGAGCCAGGTGTCAATTTTCTCGGCATGAAGGGTTTGACGGAAAATTCCTCTCTAAATGCTTCGAGTTCCTTTTCGTCCCGCACGAGAGGGGGAAGAGCTTTTCTGAGCTTATCGCGATGGTTACCTGTTGAGAGGATGCGTTCCAGTTCATTGATGCCACGATACGGCACAGGTATTTCATGGTTTTCCCGACCGAATTCCACCGCACCAATGGCTGCGTAATACTGACCTGACTCGGGAACGATGATGCAGTCTTCTGGGCATCTGCCTTCAGGGAGAGGGAATTCTCTTTCCTCCCAGAGATTTTTGATATTCCAACGCCAGCATTCCACCATTCCCCGGATGAAGGTGTTCGGTCCGCCAAGAAGCAAAACATCCGGTCTGAGTGTATGGCCGCGTGTCAAGACGGAGAGATTCTGCAAAACAATCGACTCAAAGAGAGACGCGATGAGTTCATCCGCCGGGACACCTTGCTTTTGCAAACCATTGATATCGGTTTCAGCAAAAACGCCGCATTTGCCAGCAACAGGATGAATTTTCACTCCATTATATCGAGCCTCGCTCAGAGCCCCAGGGGGAAGGCGAAGTTTGGCGTTTATCTTGTCGATCACAGCTCCGGTCCCGCCTGCGCATTTATCGTTCATGGAAAAGATTTTCTTCTTTCTTCTCGTTATCGGGTCTTCTTTGAAGATGATGATTTTGGCGTCTTGTCCGCCGAGTTCGATCACCGACCCGGCCGTCGGCCATAATTTTTCGACCGCGACCGTGACGGCATTCACTTCTTGAACAAATTGTGCGCCAATGAATGGAACAATAGAGTTTCCACCCGATCCTGTGACATAGACCGCGAAGTGTTTGGGGGAATACGAAAACTCCACATGAATCGCCCGTAAGAATTCCAGCACTTTTTCCTGTTGCCGTGTTTCGTGACGTTGATAATCGCGCCAGAGTATTTCCCCTGTCCGGTTCTCCACAACGACCGCCTTGACGGTCGTACTGCCGACATCGAGTCCAATGGAATACATGGTTGTCGCGTCGATCATACACCGTCCTTCACACCTAGCCTCTTCTCTTTCCTCGCGCATGAGAGAGCGAGACGTGGTGCAATTCCTACTAAGCCGTTTCTCCTCGGGAGGGGCTGGAACGGATCACGGAAGCTCTTATCCGCTTTTACGATATGTCGTAAATCGTCTTCCGACATTCCGAGGCTGTGTAGGGTTTGTCGCATCTCCTCGCGGGCAACAGTCTTAGCTTCGCCGAGCGCCATCTGCACCCTGCTGTGGGCATTGATCTCGCCTTCCCCCGATGTTTCGATTGGGAGAAAAAGAATATCGTGGAAATGGGTGGTAACCGCAGACTGGACACCGTCCGATTGCGTACTCGGCATGCATCCGAATGGTTTCAAAGATAAAACCATGTGACAGAGTCTCTTTCGGGTAAAGTATATGGTCTTTGCTACCTCGAGATGTCCTTCCCCGCCTTCGATTCTCGTGTGAAAATACGGGTGAGCGAGCTTCTGCAATTCCCCTTGGGGCGTAAGGGGAAATGGGACAAAGTCCAGAGCGCGACGCATGCGATTGTATTCCCGGGTCAAGAGAAATTCGGCAATACGGTACACCGTGATTTTCATCATCGAGGAAAGATGCGCCCTGGTGATCGTGTAAAGACGTGAGGGGAATTTCGTTTTCACCCAACGGCTTTTCTTTCGCATGTCATGCGCTTCCTGCCGTGCCAGGTAGAGAAGATAGAGAAGCCAGTTCGTAACCGGATCGACGAGCACCTGAGCCCCTTCACTCTCGAGGAAGCGAAACATCTCGAAATTCCCATCCCCCTCTGTTGTCTGCGCCCAGAATTCGCCCGTCAATTTCACGACCGGTCGTACCCGTGTCCGGTCGACCTCGATACGCGCAAAACGTTCGCGGCACCAGCGCATTCCCTTGACAAGTCTTCTCCCGAAAAGGTACTCACCCCATCTCAACGCCGAGATCACGAAATCGACCACATGGGGAACATCTTGCGGGCGTTGTATGACGCGAAGCGATGCTTTTCGTTTCCAAGAAAACAATATCGAGGCCATATGTTCGATACATTCACGGAGGACCTCATCCGTCGCCCCGTGGTCTACTTCGTAAGGACGAATTTGATAGGCGGTGTCATTGAGCACATCGGCAATCATGATGGCGTGAAGGATGCCGAGCGTGAAATCCCGGTTAATGACCAATCCTGCGTCGACGCTCGACTGCTCGAGACCACCCGTTTGTTGAAGAATAAGGACACGGAAACCTTCGTACCCGGAATTGCGGAGGGCAAGGCGATACTCGGCTTCGTACATACCAAAACGGCAAGGACCGCATGCTCCCGCCGTGAAGAAGACATATTGATCGATGATTTCCTGTTTGCCCATCCCCTTCGCTTCCAGGGAGTTCAAGTAGTCGATAAGATTCCCGATTGTGAAATACGCGGGATTGCAGTGTCCGTTATTGCAGTATTCACGCCCTGTCTGGTACGACTTGATAGTGGGCGTGGGAAGGAATTCGGCACGGTATCCAAGTCCCTGGAGCACAGCTTGGATCAACCGTTCATGCTTCCATGTCAATCCGCCGAAGAGCACCGTTGTAAAAGGACGCTGAGCACGGGTGAAGGGGCGTTCGACAGGCCGTATTGCATGCGTCACATCCAGGTTTGCTAGACCGAGTTCCCGCTTCAGACGATGGCACTCTTTCGCGATGAGAACATCGAAGTGGCTGGGCTCTTCTTTCTTTGTGCGGTGGAACCCGTTCCCATTGACGCGATGCCCTGACGACCGTTTATGCGAGGGAGGATCAATCGGATACATACGGGTTTCCAAGCATATTTTTTCAATAAGATTCTCTACCGATTCGGGGAAGGGTCTCTGAAACGCGTGTCGATACATCGCAGTGACACGCAGGGCTCCCAGCAGATCCCTTCCTGTGTATGATTTTATTCTTCAGTGTATCAGAAAACGGGTTCAGAGGAATTATGCCGGGTGTGTCATAGAAAAATACGAAAAGACATTGAGATAGGCATACCCTCGCCCACGAGAAAGGCGACAGCGATTATCGATCGCTGTCGCCTTCGATGAGAGTCTACCGGATAGATGGAGAATCCCTTTCTATTCCCAGCCTTCATTATTTCAGCAAGAGCATCGTCCCCATCGTCTCGACACCTTCCAGGGAGAGGACGGATCGATAGACCCCGCTCGGAAGATCTCTCGCGTTCCATGCTGGTCGGTACCAGCCGGGGTTTTGAACTTCATCGACCAGGATGGCAACGGTTTGGCCGAGGGTATTTTCCACACGCAACTGTACATGCCCACGACGGTGGAGGTAATAGGGGATGACCGTCACGGGACGGAAGGGATTCGGGTAGTTCTTGTACAGCGTGAATCCTAATGCCTCGGGTACAAGATCGGTGGGGCTCGTCATCCGACCTTCGCCGGAAACCGTCAGACGCGTTGGGGATGTCGCAGCATTGCTGAGTATGGAGATCGTCGCATTGACAGCACCGATCGTCGCAGGGGCGAAACGCAGCGTGTCGATGAACATCCTGCCCGGCGGGATGGTTACGGAAACAGGTCGCGCCGAGTAGGCGGGATTATCCGAGACGATATCGGCGATCCGAAGCGTGTCTGTGCGATGGTTCGTAATGATGAACACCGTGTCTTTGTATTCGCCGATCGACACGTTCCCGAAGTTGATCGCCTCGGGGGCGATCGACACGTCCGTTTCACCAATCCCCGATACAGGGATCCGATCCGGCGAAGTCGTGGAGTTGCTATACATGGTGAGCTCTCCGGTATTCGGACCGAGAATGGACGGTGAGAAGCGGACAGTCAACGCGTATGTCGAAACAGGACTCACGAGGAAGCGATCGGGGATGGCGCGGAACGCGATGTTGTCGGAAAGGATTTCCGATACGCGCAAAGTGTCCGTGCCGTTGTTTTTGATCTGGATGACTGTATCGCGGGACGTCCCGACCGGGACTCTCCCAAATGCGATATTCGCCGGTGTCAGGAGAATATCCACTTCCCCAAAACCTATCCCCGTCACGTACAGCGTGTCTTTCGAAGTCGGCGCATTGCTCGTTATCGTCAAACGAGCGTTCACATTACCCGGGACTCGCGGTGCGAAGGTGACGGTTTGGCGGAACGTCCCACCGGGGAGAATGTTGACGACGGGGTTCGAGACGGTGAAGGCGGTGTTCGACGACTTGATCTCCGTGATTTTCAACGTATCGAGACCGGCGTTTGAAAACGTGATGACGGTATCTTTTCTGAGGCCGAGTTTCACATACCCGAATGCGATGAAGCGCTGTTCGAGCTCTAGAGCAGCGGTACCTGTCCCTTCGCCCGTGACGGTAATCGTATCGGGGGAAGTCCAAGAGTCGCTTTCGAGAATGATATGACCGATGGCTGGTCCGACAGCGCTTGGAGTGAAGCGAATGCTGTCGTTCTGGCTCGCGCCGGAGGCAATGACCATAGAAGTCGGGCGAGGCGTGAATGCAGGGTTATCGGACCTGATCGAGTGGATATGCAGGGTGTCTCCCCCCGTGTTTGTGAGGAGAACGACACGGTCACGGCGTGAACCGACGCCAACCACACCGAAACTGACGGACTTGGAAGAGAGGGTCAGAGCGGGCTGTGATTTCGGGTAGCTCCCATCTGCGAGAACCTTGAACGCGTAGATATTGCCGTTTGTATAATCCGCTCTGTAATCTTCCCACGCGAACATTCCGCCTCCGTTCCCGTCGGCAACAGCGATGGGCATGTTCTGCATATTCTTCGCTCCACACACGAGAACACCGTTCGGCTGCCACAGCGGATTACCGTTCCGATCAAGTCGTTGCGCGTAGATATCTGCATTGAGATTTCCGTCGCGCCTGTCCTCCCACACGATGATGACGCCTCCCATCCCATCTCGGATGACATACGGCGTGAACTGGTTGCCGGGTGCCGTGCATACGGGGACCCCGTCTTTCGTCCAGATTTCTTTCCCATCCTTATCGAGGAATTGCGCGTAAATATCGCACGTGCTGCCGCCCCGATAATCTTCCCATGCTACGACGGCGCAACCATTATCCATTCCCACAATGGAAGGGTGATCCGAGGCGGCGTTGTGTGAGTGGATTTTCGATCCCGGCCACATCGCATTGCCATCGGCATCGAGGCGTTGGGTATAGATGGCGACCGTGCTCGTACGGTAGTCCGCCCATGCCGACACGACACCGTGCAGACCGTCGTAATCGATGAAGGGGTACCCCTGGCTGCCGGCGACTGTGCACAGCCCGACCCCATTGCCTCGCCAGTACAGGTTCCCTTTCGGCCCAACGCGCTGGCAATAGAGATCGTACTGTCCGCTCGGACCTCCGAGGAACCACTGCCATGCCACGAAAGCGCCGTTCGCACCGTCCGTACAGATCGATGGTGAGTATTGGTACATGCCGCTCTGCGGCACGATGGGTGCGACGTATCCTGCGCCGCCCCATGGGAAATTCCCCAGCGAGTCGACACGGACAAGCATGATTTGGTTGTCGAAGTTCCCACCAGGGACGTTGTCCATGAACGCGACGTACACCCCGCCGAGACTGTCGCTACAGATGACAGGGTCGCTCTGGTATTTTTCCTTGATGATCGGCGGGGTCAGATCGATTCCATCGGCCGTCCAGAGCATCTGCCCCGTTGAATCGATGTGCTGCATGTACACATCGTTGTGCTGAAACCTGTTGTCTTTCCAGACGATGAACGCGCCGCCTTTTTCATCACCCGTGATCTGGGGTTTGTTCTGCGAACCCGGCATCGTACAGACAGGTGCCCCGTTGACCCCCCAACGGATATTTCCATTCGCATCGACATGTTGGGCGAAGACCTCCGTGATGTTCTGGAGGAACCGTTCGTCTTCCCAGGTAAGAATCATACCGCCTCGCCCGTCACTGATAGCGCGGACGAGTCGTTGGTTTCTCTGTTCCGTGCATATCGGGTTGTTGGCGTAAGGGTTGGACGACCATTGCGCCGTGGATTGAACGGCCATGATCAGGGCGAACGCACAGGAGATCGTGGCAATACGAGACATGGAAGCTCCTGAAATGGAAGTGATGGGATAATCCTATGGTTCGAATACGTATGCTCTTAGGAGATGTGCCTCAACCCGAATAAGTGCGGTGAGCGTATTCTCCACTCGATTTCATTTTGAATGATGAAAAAATGTATAACCAAAACTACGATTTCTCCAATAGAAAAAAGCGGATCCATCCACCGCAAATAGAACTCAAGAGGGGATATTTCTGCAGTGACGACGAAGCCATCTTATCGAAACGTATTCCCTCCCCTTTCGGCATTGCACTCGTGAGATTCCACGTTCGACTCGATTCCCAGAGATCGAACAACATTGCGCATACTTTCCTGGGTGAAAAGTTTCCTCAGCGATCTTCTTTCCATTGCCATCTGGCCTATTTCCGCCGCGAGGAGGATCGTCACACTCGAATAGTACACCCAGACGGCCGTTGCGACAATGACGGCGTACGGGCCGTAGATTTTTCCCATCGACCAGAGGTTGGACGCGTAGTATGAGAAAAGCGCTTTGGCAACGGCCCAGAGCACGGCGGCCACGGCACTCGAGAGAGCGACGACACGCACGGGGAGACGGCGGTCCGGGATCAGAAGAAAAATGACGCAGAACAGGAAAAAATTCACGAGAGTGGATGACACGTGGATGAAAGTGCCTTGAAGGAACCAGTGTTGGAAATACTCCCCCGCCAACTGGGCGGCGACCCCCTTGACGAGCGTCAACCCGTAACTGAGCGTCGTGATCAGAACCAGCGATATGCCGACGAGAGAGAGGAGCGCGAGATCCTTGATCTTCGAAAAAACGATACTCCTCGTATCCCTCACGTTGAAAATGCGGTTGAGAACGGTTCGCATCGTGGCGAAGAGAGCGCTCGACGTCCACGCCAGTCCGATGATCCCGACCACGCCGGCAATATGAGAGCCGCGCACGAAATCCAAGATGAGTGTAAGAACGCGTGAGCGGATATATTCCCGCTCATACGGGAACAGGCGAAGAGAATCGAGATACCCGTCGATGGTCCGCATCGCTGCTGCGGAATCGAGGTACAGCCCCAATATGTAAAAGAGCACCAGCACGAGAGGGATGAAACACAGCATGGAGTTGAACGCGATGGCTGCACCGGATAGGAATATGTGGTTGTCTTCCATCCGTTCCATCAAGCGGTTGAGGTACATCCATACCGCTCGGATGCCGGTGCGCGATACCAGGTGCCGCATGAACGTGGGGATGCAGGCCTCCAGGCGTTTCATCCCTGTTCGCGCTTTTTTCATGCGCGTACTAAGAGACGTTCAAGGGCCTTGAAGTAGAGGTCCGCGAGTTCCAAGATTGAAATCTTGATGTCTTCGTTCATGCGCAACTCATCTCCGCCGACCACCCCCGCCTTGAGAATATCGACATTGTGCTTTGCGGCGATGCGGAAAAGCGCGTTATCGTCCTGCGGGGCACAGCTGACGATAATTCGCGATTGCGACTCGCCGAAGTACAGGGCATCCCTCCGGAACGGCACGGGTACCCGTAATACCGCCCCGATCGGTCGCGGGCCTGTGATACAGCACTCCGCGAACGCGACGGCGAGTCCGCCCTCTGAAACGTCGTGCGCGGAATGAAGGACCCTTTCCCGGATCATCTCTCGAACCGCCGATTGCACACGAATTTCCTCTTGGATATCGAAATACGGGGCATCGCCTGCAACGACACCGTGTACATGCGAAAGGTATTCGCTCCCGCCGATATCCTCGCGGGTTTGTCCCAGGAGGAAGACGGAATCACCCGGAGAGGTGAAAAAGGATGTGGTGATGAGATCGATATCCTCGATGAGACCCAGCATACCGATAACCGGCGTCGGATATACGGCACCTTCGGGATCCTCATTATAGAAACTCACGTTCCCCCCAGTCACCGGCGTCCCGAGCGCGCGGCATGCTTCACCCATTCCCCGGACGGCTTCGGCGAACTGGTAAAAGATCTCCGGCTTGTATGGGTTCCCGAAATTCAAGCAGTTCGTGATCGCAAGAGGTTCTGCCCCGGTACAGACGACGTTCCGCGCCGCCTCAGCCACAGCGATCATCGTACCTTTCCGGGGATTCAGGTACACGTACCGGCCGTTGCAGTCGGTCGAGACGGCGAGCGCTTTCCGTGTCCCTTTGATCCTGATGACGGCGGCGTCTCCTCCAGGCCCTTGAACGGTGTTTGTCCTGACACTCGTATCGTATTGCTCATAAGCCCATTTTTTCGAAGCGATGTTCGGCGCAGAGATCAGGAGACGTAGGATATATGTCGTGTCGCGGGGTACGGGTATGGAAGAAGGGTGGAAAGCCCCCGTTACATCGAGGTAAGTCGGACGCTGTTCTTCTCTCGTGTAAACGGGTGCACCACCACCGAGGACGAAGCTTTCGGCGGGGGCGTGTGCAACGATCTCCCCGCCGTGAGATACCGTTACGTAACCGTCATCCGTTACTTCACCGATAATGACGGCGTGGAGGTCCCACTTTTTAAAAATCTCCCGAACACGGTCCTCGCATCCTTTCCTGACGACCACGAGCATGCGCTCTTGGGATTCCGAGAGCATGATTTCATAGGCGCTCATGTTCTCTTCCCTCACCGGTACGCGGTCCAGGTCAATGCGCATACCTGCTTCGCCGCGGGCCGACATTTCCGTCGCCGAACAGGTGATTCCCGCCGCTCCCATATCTTGGATTCCGATGACAAGGCCCTCCCGAATGATCTCCAGCGTCGCTTCGAGGAGGAGCTTTTCCGTGAACGGGTCGCCGACTTGGACGGAGGGACGCTTCGATTCCGAATCCTCGGAAAGTTCGACGGAGGCGAACGTGGCTCCGTGTATCCCGTCACGACCCGTCGAAGACCCGACGATCATGACAGGATTCCCCTTCCCTGACGCTGTCGCCGAGGCGATGCGCCCCTGCTGGACGATACCCACAGCCATTGCATTGACGAGGGGATTCCCCTGGTAGGACCTATCGAAGAATAGTTCCCCCGCGACGGTAGGAACGCCGAAACAGTTCCCGTAATGGCCGATCCCGCTGACAACGCCACGGACAAGGTACCGTACACGCGGTTGGGACGGATCGCCGAAACGGAGAGAGTCGCAAGCGGCAATCGGGCGTGCCCCCATCGTGAACACATCCCGCAGGATACCACCCACGCCGGTCGCGGCTCCTTGAAAGGGTTCGACAGCCGATGGATGGTTATGACTCTCGATTTTGAAGGCGACGGCTTGCCCGTCCCCGATTTCGACGAGACCTGCGTTCTCCTGCCCCGCCTCGACAAGCAGGCGCCCGCCTGAGCGCGGCAATGTTTTCAGGAGCGCGATGGAATTCTTGTAACTGCAGTGTTCACTCCACATCACGCTGTACATGCCGAGTTCCGTGTACGTCGGCGTACGCCCGAGAATCTCGAGTATGCGAGAATACTCCTCGTCGGAGAGCCCGAGTTCTCGTGCGAGTTCCGGGGTAACCTCCGGATCTTTCTTCATGGTTGCTCGATCGGATATGGTTTGAAGGTTTGGACGCGTCTCACCATGATTGAAATTAACGAAACATGCACCCGAATCCGTATCCCCTCAACTCAACGTTTCGGGAACGGGCTCCTCCACCCTCGATGTTTGGGGTCAGAGCGGTGAAATCGCATGATAACCCGCGAGGTATGCGCGGGAAACTCGATCAGGGTTGCATGAGACGCACGATGGAATCGAAAACACCACTGGCGGCAGTCCAGAAAGCGAGTTTTCTTCGGGCGTTTTTCGCGAGAGGAACGGGCAGACCTGGAATTTTGGAAACATCTACTTGGGCGATGTTCGCCCCATAGGTTTCGTTCATTGTCCGGATGAATTCGTTGGCGATGATGGCCTGCCCCTTACTCGACGGGTGTATTCCGTCGAAACTGAAAAGCCCTCCCGAGATGAATTGGGTCGTGAAGGTTTCACCCGCAATGGTAATTCCGCGATCGGCGGCTTCGTTGAATAATCGGCGAATGTTCACGAGAGCGATATTCGGCTGACCCGGTTTGTTGTTGAGCCGGTTGATCGCCCCCTCGATACTCGCATTATAGGCTTGAATAGCCGATGAAACGCTGGTTAGTTCTTGAATGTCGAGAACGAGTGCGTCCGGCCAGGGGTTTCTGGGATCGAGGCCGAAAGGTTTCGTCGTATCGATCCTCGACGGGATGACGTTCACAAGCGGTTCTTTCAGTTTCTCAGCGAGATCACGGTACCATTTCCCTGTCGGAAGTCCTATCGACGGCACGTACGTCATGCCGGTCAGAGGAATCAGTACATTCTTCAACCTCATGAAATTCGTCGTGTCGGTGCCTGTCGTCATGCCGTGAAGCTGGTAGTAGAGTTTCACGCTTCCCGGTGGTGCACCGGCTAGAGAAGATAGAGCCGCACTGATAATCGGTCCGACTGTCGTGAAGAAGGGGATCGCGTTGATATCTGGGATGTTCCCCACAAGGATGAACGCTTGCGGTGCGCCCTGACGAAGAGCCGTTAGGGCGCTGGTGATGGAGATATCGAACGCGTTCGAGGGAACCGGTGCCGAAGGTGAAGTTCCTCCACTCGTCGCGAAGCCAAGGACGTCGTTGTTTCCCAACCAGAACGTTACGAGGGTGGGCTGACGCGCAAGAGCCTGTTTAACCACGGACTTCCCGTATTTCTGATCGCGGAGTATCAGCGTAAAGAACGGATTCCCCCGCGATGTCGATTTCTGCCGGAAATCGGTTTCATCGGTCGCGTCGAGTGAAACCGCTCCGGGGATGCCGAGATTATCGTATGGGCGGGACAAGGTGTCATACGGCGATTTCACCGGCAGAAGGCTTTTCTCCGAAGTCACGAGCTGGATGGGGTTGAGGGATACGAGCGTAATACGTTCACCCGTCCCCGGTTCCGAGATGAGGGGTTGGACGAACGATACCCCGAGGCGGTCCGCTATCAATTTCGGGTAGCTGTACAGCTGTGCCCCTTCATAGAGAGCCCCGTTCTGATAGCCTGCAGTGACGGAGTTCCCGATGGCAACGTAAACGGATGGATCGATCGGCCCGAGTGAATTCGGACCGCTGGGTGTGATTTCGTCCGAACACCCTACACACAGCGCGAGCAGAACGCACAAACCGAATGAAGCGTATCGCATCATAACCGATCTCCTTTAAAAGCGGTACGTGATGTCGACCCCGACGAGTTGGGCGTTGCCTCGGTACGTTCCGTCCAAGGCGACACCATCGGGGTACGTCGTCTTCGTGGTGGTTCGCTCCTGGAACAAGAGATCGTTGTACGCGAAATCAAGTGTGACATTGGGAAGGACGTTCATGCCGAACCCGATACACAGCCCATGGCGATTCGCATCCGGCAGGATCGGTTCGAGATGTTCATCGGGGACGGGGTTGAGATCGTAGAAGTAACCACCGCGCACCGTGATCCCGAGAAGGGGGATAGCATACTCCGCGCCGAAGCGGAAGATGAACGCGTCCTTGTAGTTCTTCGGCATGACGGCGTCACTCTGTTTGACGGTAGGATTCACCGTCGCATCGTTCACGAAATCAATCGTCAACTTGTCGTATGCGGACCACCCGATCCCCTGTACATCGAATTCCACCTGGAGGTTCTCGGTGGGGGTCCAGGCGACACCAGCAAACCATGTGGCCGGCATCGCAATGGATGTACGGACATCCCCGCCGGGGAACAACGATGCGAGTGATGCAGGAGGATGAAAATCCGCCGTGCCATCGAAGTCGACATCCGTCCGAGCGCGGTACGTGAAGCCCAGCGAGAGATTCTCTAAGGGGTGGACGAGGATACCAGCATTCCATGAGAACGCAGGCTTCCCCGTCCCATCGAGCTCGAGCGACATAGAGGGATCGAATGTGGTTACCGCGCGGCTGAGCATAACACGCGAGAGGACGAGATTCGCACCGACACCGATCGCCAAAGCGTCGTTCACGGCATAGGAAACAGTCGGCATGATGTAGTAGGTCTGAAGATCGACTTGCCGGGTAATGGATTTCCCGATCCACTCGTCATCCCATTTCGTCCCGAGACCGTATGGGGTCACGAGACCGATCCCCACGCCTAAACCCTTTAAGAGACCGTCGTTCCACGTATTGGTCACATAGATGTTTGGGGGGAAGAAAACCTGGCGTTTCATTTCCCATTCGTCGTTCCGCGTGAGGTTGATCGGACCGTAGAAGATATACCGAGGAGCGATGAAGGTTGCGCCTGCCATGATCGTTGTGCCGCGCTGGAAAGACAATCCTGCCGGGTTGAAGAACAGCGCAGAAGGGTCGGATGCCCGTGCACAGAAAGCGCCGGCTTGAGCCATCGAACGCGCTCCATGTTCATTGAGCTGGAATCCTCCGGCGAAGACATCCACGCCGGCAAGTGCGACGACCAGCCATGCGACACTCGTGAGTGGAATCAAGCGATGCAAGGGAGCCTCCGCAAATTTTAACTATGGATTGAACGCAGATGCGATGACCTCTCCGCATGCGTACCGTAGTCTTCGTGTTCCACTATGTAAGAGTGGATTTCCTATCCTGCGAAGCGCAGTTCTCCGCTCAGGCGGGCAAAAGCTACGGAACAGGGCATGGAAATACAATGATATCACACGAAAGGGCAAAAGCTCGCCTTCACTCGCATCATAACATGTATGTCCCATGAAGTTTCTCGTCGAAAAGTATTTCTCCATTCCAATCCTTTTTACCATCTTTTTTCCCAATGAACGACGCGGTAATGATTTCACATCGAAAGAGGTGAACATGAAACGATGTTTTCTCCCATTTTTTTTCATCGTCGTGTCGACCGCTACGGGCCAGGTCGATTTCAACCGTTATTTCATCGACCGAACTATGCGTGTCGATTATTTCCACACCGGGACGAAGGATTCGGAGGTTTTCGCTCTCGACCGCGTGTACAAAGAAGGGCCATGGCCGGGAAGTCTCGTGAACCTGATCGACACACTCAATCTCGGCGAATATTTTCTCCGCGTTTATGACGCCTCCACACATGCACTCATCTACTCGCGCGGGTATTGCACCGTCTTCAACGAGTGGCAAACGACGGATGAGGCCTTGAAGGGAATTCGGAAAACGATTTCCGAAACCGTTCGATTCCCCTTTCCCAAGCGCCCCGTCCAAATGACGATCAGCAGGCGCGACAAGTTCTCGCATTTCCATGAAATCTACTCCGTTGTGATCGATCCCAACGACCCCGTGCAGATTTGCACAGAAATCCGTCACAAGAGCCCAGACATCATCAACCTCATGGACAACGGCGACATTCACCGTAAAGCGGATATTCTCATACTCGGCGACGGTTATACAGCGGGCGAGATCGAAAAATTCAGACGGGACGCTGAACATTTCAACAATGTCATGTTTTCGACAAGCCCGTTTCGAGAGCGCCGCAAGGATTTCAATGTGCGTGCCGTCTGGTACCCCTCCATTGAATCCGGCATCGACCGTCCGGACGTGAATGTTTGGAAGAACACGCCGATCGGTTGTTCCTACAATACCTTCGGTTCCGAACGGTATGTCCTCACGGAAGCGAACCAAGCCCTGCGCGATATCGCCTCTGCGGTCCCCTACGACTTCATTTGTATTCTCATCAATGACGACCGGTACGGAGGAGGCGGAATTTACCATCTCTACACGACAACGTACACGATAGAAAAGAATCCGAATCAAGCATGGCGTCGGGATTACGTGTATGTTCACGAATTCGGTCACGCATTCGGCGGACTTGCCGATGAGTATTACAGCTCCTCCACGGGTTACAACGAATTCTATCCGGAGGGGGTCGAGCCGTGGGAACCGAACATCACCCGACTCTTCGATCCGACACACGTGAAATGGCAAAACCTCCTCACGCCCGCGATCGATATCCCGACACCGTGGAACAAGGAAAACTACGATTCCCTTACTGCAAGACTCTCCCGGTTCCGGGTGAAGACTTCGACGGGCACCGTCAACATCGACTCGATGCGCACGGTACAGCAATCCATACTTCGCAACCCGGCTCTCCTAGGGAAAGTCGGTGCTTTCGAGGGGGCAGGGTACCTCTCCAACGGCATGTACCGGCCCTCGCTTGATTGCCGCATGTTCACCTTGAGTTTGACGGATTTCTGCGCCGTGTGCCGTTCCGCAATCGAGCGCCAGATCGATTTCTACGCAAACTGAGAACCATTTCACCCCCCGTTCAGAAGAACCCAGCGCTTCAGGGGATCGTCGTACCCGTAGGACAGTGAGGATGTTCGCTTGCGTTTCCCTTCCTTTGCAATGACGGTCATACCGCATGCGTTCACGTGGATGGTTCGTATGGTATCGAGAAGGGTTTTCTCGTCTCCCTCCCCAACGCATTGATCCCCTATGTCTTCCGTCCGATTGGTCGATATATCCAAACGGTACAACGGGCGTGAACGGCCTGCCGTATTCAGGCTCAACCTCGAAATCTTTGACGGGGAATTCGTGGTTCTCGTCGGGCCTTCCGGCTGCGGCAAAACGACGACGTTGCGTATCATCGCTGGACTCGAGGAAGCGACGAGCGGCGACGTGTTCATCGGGGAGCGGCGTGTGAACGATGTCCCTCCTCGGGATCGCGACGTCGCTATGGTTTTCCAGCACTACGCGTTATACCCACATATGACGGTGCGGGAAAATCTCTCGTTCGGTTTGAGACTCCGCAAGGTACCGCGCGACGAAATCACCCGCCGGGTGGAAGAAACCGCTCAGCTGCTCGGGATCGCGGAATATCTCGACGAGCGGCCTGCATCGCTTTCCGGGGGACAGCGACAACGCGTCGCTCTCGGCCGCGCCATCGTCCGCAAAGCGAATGTTTTCCTCTTCGACGAGCCCCTCTCGAACCTCGACGCCAAACTCCGCGTGCAGATGCGTTCAGAGATCAAGAAACTCCATCAGCGCCTTGCTTCCACGATGATCTACGTTACGCACGATCAAGTGGAAGCCATGACGATGGGGGACCGCATCGCCGTCATGAAAGACGGTCTCATTCACCAAGTGGACACGCCCATCAATCTCTATGAACAGCCCTCCGATCTCTTCGTCGCCGGCTTCATCGGCACTCCCGCCATGAACACCATCCCTGCCGTTATCGAGGAGAAGACAGGGGCCCTCGTCATCGACGGGGATATACGCGTGATTCCGCCTGAGATCCATTTCGCCCCTTTTTACCGATTCGCCGGTTCCCCGTTTTTCATTGGGATCCGACCGGAACACGTCCATTTGTCACCGGATTCTTGCCAAGAGCCTTTTGCGTTCGAGGCGACCCACGAGATTTCGGAATTCCTCGGTAACGAGGCGCTCGCCGTTTTCCGGCTGAATGTCACCAACATCGTCGTTCGCATGGGAGTTCCTCGGACCTTCCATGACAATGAACGCGTACGACTTTTCCTCGACATGGCTCACGCAGTTTGGTTCGACGGGCATACGGAACGGAACATTTCGCTTTAAAGCGGCAACCCGGTTTGACATTGGTCGGCCGGGCCATGATATTTTCCTGAAAGAACACAGACGGAGCGTATCTCGATGGCGAAACGGAAGAGATGGGAGATTCCCGAGCTTCAAAAGATCGGGAAATTCCGACCGGCAGCGCGCCGTATCCTTTCCCACCGCCTTGACGATCTTCTCCGTCTCGCGAACGATTTCAAAGAAACCGGTGCACCGGAAACCCTGCACCAATTCCGCATCGCCATACGGCGCCTCCGTTACCCGCTCGAAACACTCATCTCGCAGTTCCCCCGGCGTGTCATGCTGCGTTTTCTCGAGGAGCTGAACGCTCTCCAGGATGCAGCAGGTGCTGCGCGGGATATGGATGTTCTCATTCAGAAAATGCAAGAGGGCGAGGAGCGGTTCGCTTGGAACATCCGGCGTATCGTTTTCATCGACCTGGCGGAGGAGCGGACGGAATGTTACCGCGCGCTTGACGACATACTCAATCTTTTCCTCCTTAGCCCGAACCTCTACGATTTCAAGAACGCTATCCGTTTCGATGCATACATCGAGAGGCAAAGCGAAGGAAATGCCGACAGTGGCGACGAGAGAAGCGATACCGTCACGGCTCTTCCCCCGGATGTATCCCCCAGTGGAAAGAAAGGACTGGATACGACCGCTCTCGTTTCCCTCTCTCATGACGAGGAACAGGTGCAAGATCACACCCCGCGAAAACCCGACGCAACACCATGTGTCGACACGGGCGATCGAAGTCTTGAAAAAGCCGGGAACGATCCCGGTCTCGAATGCTCGTGAGCCCCCCTTTCTCAACGCTGAGGACCCCAGCGATGGAAATCAAGAAAATCCTCGTTCCCATTGATTTCTCGGATTATTCGAAAAATTCTCTCAAGTATGCTGTGGCGTTCGCGTCGCGTTTCGATGCCGAAATCATTCTCGTTTACGTGGTGGAACCGATTATTTACCCCGCCGATTTCAGCTTCGGCCAGATAGCCATCCCCGCCATGGATGCCGAGCTTCGCTCTCAGGGAGAACAGCAATTACGAAAACTGATCGAGACCGAGGCGGGCAAGAACGTAACAGCACGCGCAATCGTCAGGAGCGGGAAACCGTTCGTCGAAATCAATCAGCTCGCGCGGGAAGAGAATGTCGACCTCATCATCCTGGCATCACACGGTCACACGGGAATCGAGCATGTTTTCTTCGGTAGTACGGCGGACAAAGTCGTCCGCAAAGCCCCGTGTCCGGTCCTTACATTGCGGGAAAAGAAAGGGTCACCGTGCGAGTGATGCTTCTTTGAATACGCCTCTCGAGCGCGTTATACAGGCGTGGATGCCCTTTCTGCATCGGACACTGCATCGAAAAACTTATTCCGTTCTCTTCCTATCGAAAATTTTCTGGAGGGCATCCGCTTCCTCCTGGGTCGACGCCAAGCCCGGGACGATAATATTCGTCCCGGATTTATTCACCGGCTGGGCGGGGGTGAAGCGTGCATAGACCTTCCCCTCGATGACGAGAACGACGGTCGGGACTCTTCTCACGAGCAGGTTCTTCCATTTCGCAGCGCCGTAATCGGTCAAGAATATCGAGAGGTCGAAAGTTCCGTTTTCCCCGGGTTTGAAAAAGAGGCTCTGTACGAGATAGTCGTTGATCACGACATCGCCAACCCGCACGAGGTCCCCTTTCCTGTCGGCAAGCCGCGCCGCTAAGGGATCGTCTTCCTCAAGCGGCCGTATCTGGAGAATATCGCGCACGCGGCTTGTCTGTGTACTGCCGCAACCGGCCAATACAGCGAGAAAAAGAAAAATAGGCAAAACGGATCTCATGAGATCAGCCCCCCCGTGTCTTCGTCCACATGGAAAATAGCGTTGGTCTTTCCGATCTCAAAGTCTCTTTTCACTTTTCTTCCCATATTCTCTCGCGACTCGAGAAAGCGAGCCAAAGCAACCATGTGTAATAGGAACGCGGATATCTTTCTCGAATTTTGTAAAATGTTATGATGCAGATGCATGTGAAGAATTGAAAAACTCGTCGTGTTCGAAGTATCTCGATTCCCGTGCTTTCCCCATCTCTTCCCCTACTCGTTCTTTCTCTTCGTGTCAGCCCAGACAATCCTCGCCCAACCGCGAGTGATGACTTTCGATGAGGCGGTCCGCATCGCCGTCGAGAGGAACGAGAGAGCGGCCATTGCGACCGCAACGGTGGATGCCGCTCAGGCGCGTGTTGCCATAGCACGATCTTCTTTTTTCCCTATGGTTTCCTTGACGGGTACATACAACCGTCGACCGTTCGAGAGTGTCCGCATCGTCGGGGACGACCGGATCACGATTCAGAGTTATCATGCGTTCGCTGCGACTGCGAACGTTTCCGTCCCCCTCATCGCTCCCTCTCTCTTCGCGAACCTATCCGTTTCCCGTGCCGAGCGTAACGCCATTACCGTCGAATCCCGCAACGACATACGCCGCCTCGCTTTCGAAACGGCATCGGCCTTTTTGGAAGCTCTGGGGACCGCCGAGGTAGCAGCGGCATCGGAGCGACGTCTCGATTTTGCGCGGCAAAATCTCGATGCCTCGCGCGCGCGATTCGACGCCCAGCTCGTCGGTCGCAACGATCTCACCCGCGCGGAATTGGAGTACGCTACGGCAGAACGAGAACATACGAATGCGCGCAGCGCACACGAAACCGCTATGTTCCGACTCGCTTTCCTCCTGGGAGGGCAAAGGCCGGACTCCCTGGTCGTTCCGAGCGCATTATTGACCGAAGCCGTCGGGTTCCGCCCCGACGAAGAGGAACTGATCCATCGCGCAGAATCATGCCGCCCGGATTTGCGGGCAAAGACCGAACATGCAGCGGCTCTCGGTTTCGCTACGACAGCCGCAATGCTCGGCGCTCTTCCAACACTCAGCGCCATCGGACAGTACCGTCTCACGAACGAGAGCGGTTTCAGCGGGCGAACCTGGAACTGGTTCGTCGGAGCTTCCCTGAACTGGAACATCCTCGACGGCGGGTTGTGGCTCGCCCAACGAGAAGAACGCGATGCACTTCACCGAGTCGCGGAGTGGGAACTCTCCCAAGCACGAAGGGGCATTTCGCTGGAAATCCGCAGTGCCGTCACGGCCCTCGAAAACGCACGTGCTGCTCTCAAACAAGCTGAAGTCGCTCTCGAAGCCGCACGGAGGAATGCGGAAGAAACACGTGAATTGTACCGGCAGGGACTGATCGATGCCGTGACCGCGGCAGATGCCAACGTCCGGCTCTACGAAGCGGACGTCGCCCGAACGCGACAACGATATGCCCTCGCGTCCGCTCTCTTGAACGTCTACGACACGACGGGATTGGATCCGTTCGGGCAGGACATCGACAGCGAGGCGGGACGATGAACTGTGTAACCATTCCCTTTCTGGGTCTTTGTGCTGTTCTCCTGTGTGGATGTCGGAGCGGGGACGGAGATCCGAAGAATGGTCGCTCCCCTGCCGGCAATCGCCTCACCTTCCCCGTCGAAGCAGTCCCAGTAGAGAACCGATCCCTCCTCTACACGATTTCCGCTATCGGTTCCGTCGAAGCGTTCGAGATCGTCCAAGTTACCGCACGCGTGTCGGGCACGGTTGAGGCGGTTCGCTTCACCGAGGGACAGTCGGTGCTCCAGGGACAGACGCTCGTCGAGATCGAGCCGGAACGATACCGGCTCTCCCGGGAGTCCGCCGAGGCCGCACTCGAGAAAGCACGCGCAGCGAAAGCGGATGCGGAATCCGGCCTTGCCCGACGGGAAAGCGTCAGTAAAAGCACACCAGGACTGATCCCAGGCGAGGAACTCGAGACATGGAGAACCCGGGTTCGATCTGCTGCGGCGGATGTTGCCGCAGCCCAAGCCGCACTGCAACAGGCGGAATTGAATCTCCGTGACGCGTATGTCCGATCGCCCTTTCCCGGCGTGATCCAAACGAGGAGTGTCACGACCGGCCAATACGTGCAACCCGGAACCATCCTCGCCACACTCGTTCGGCGGGAACCTCTTCTCCTTCGATTCCATGTGCCCGAACAAGATGCCGGTCGTATCCGCGTCGGTGCACCTGTCTCGTTCCGCGTCCGGAACGATGAGCACGAATACCGGGCTCGGATCATCCACGTCGCGGCTTTCGCGGACGAGAAAACGCGCATGGTGGCCACGACAGCGGAAATCACCGACGCGCAACGATCGATGTTGCGGCCGGGCGCTTTCGCGGAAATCCGCATCCCCGTCGGCGGAGAGCGTCTTTCGCCCGTCATACCCCAAACAGCTATCCGGCCGAGCGAGCGTGGTTTCCTCGTGTACATCGTCGAGGGGAACATCGCGCGCGAACGGATCGTGACACTCGGGTTGAGAACGGAAGACGGTTTCATCGAGGTCCTCGCCGGCTTGAAAGCGGGGGAACGCCTGGTGGTTCGCGGCGCAGAAGCCTTGTACGACGGGGCTTCCGTCCGTATCTCCGATGGGAAAAAAGCCGGAAAGAACAAGAACGTTTCCCCGGGAGTCTGAGACGTGAGTCTCACGGACTTCTCCATACGAAAACCCGTTTTCGCCTGGATGGTCATGGGGGCGACGGTCGTATTCGGGATCGTCGCTCTCACGCGCATCGGTATCAGCCTGTTCCCGGACGTCGATTTCCCCACAATCACCGTGAACGTCACCTGGGAAGGAGCAGCCCCTGAAGTGATGGAGAAAGACGTCATCGAAGTGCTGGAGGAAGCGCTCGCCCAGATCGAAGGTTGGAAATCCATCACCTCTTCCGCCAGGATGGGGAGCGGATCGGTCACCATCGAACTCGACATTTCACGCGACATGGATGCCGCCCTCCAGGATGTCCAAACGAAAGTCTCTCAAGCGCAGAGGCGTCTCCCCCGCGATATCGACCCTCCCGTCATCTCCAAGTCGAACCCGGAAGATCAACCGATCATTTGGGTCGGACTCTCCGGTCCTTTTCCGCAACGCGTCCTGAGCGATTATGCGCGTTATCGCTTGAAAGAGAAACTACAGACCATACCCGGCGTCGGTGAGATCACCCTCGGGGGGTACCTCGAGCGGAACGTCCGCATCTGGCTGGATGCATCGAAACTCGATGAGAGAGGACTCACGGTGAACGATGTCGTGTCCGCCCTTCAGCGAGAACACGTGGAACTCCCCGCCGGCCGCTTGGAATCATCAGGACGCGAGGTGAACGTTCGCGTCCTCGGGGAAGCGATGAATCTCGATGCGCTGCGAAACATCGTCGTACGGGAAACGGGCGGAGCCGTCACTTATCTGGCCGACGTCGCACTCGTGGAGGACGGTTTCGAGGATGTTCGACGCATTTCGCGCGTGAACGGGAAGCCTGCACAAAGCATGGGTATCCGCAAACAGCGCGGCGCCAATGCGGTCGAGATCGCGGAAGCGGTGACGAAAGCGCTCGGGGAAGTCCGCCGTACTCTCCCCCCCGGCATGGAAGTCGGCATCAACTTCGACGCAACGCAATTCATCGAAGAGTCCGTCCGAGAGATCGAGTTCGAAATCGTCCTTTCCATTCTCCTCACCGCGTTGATCTGCTGGGTGTTCCTCGGTTCGATGTCGAGTACCCTCAACGTCGTTCTCGCTATTCCGATGTCGTTGTGCGGAACCCTGGCCGTGATCTATTTCGCCGGGTTCACGCTCAACACTTTTACTCTTCTCGCTCTCGCCCTTGCGGTCGGTATCGTTGTCGACGATGCCATCATGATTCTCGAGAACATTTTCCGGCACTTGGCAACGGGTAAAGACCGTGTAACCGCATCCCGCGATGGGACGAAGGAGATCATGGGGGCGGCATTCGCGGCGACCCTCGCCGTTGTGGCAATCTTCATCCCCGTCGTGTTCATGGAGGGGATCATCGGGCGGTTCTTTCTTCAATTCGGCGTGACGCTCTGTGTAGCCGTTCTCCTCTCGTATCTGGAGGCCATTACTCTCGCTCCGGCTCGAATGTCCCAGATCGCCCGATCGCCGCAAGAATCGCAGAACCGTCTCGGTCGTTTCAGCGACGAAACTTTCAAGCGTCTCTCGCGCCTCTACTCGAGAATCCTGGATTGGGGGCTCCGCCGTCCACGGGAGATCCTGACCGCGGCGTCTCTCCTCTTCATCGGTTCGTTGGTCGTATTCTCCCTGATGCCGAGCGAGTTCGTTCCGTCCCAGGACCAAAGCAGGTTGATGATACGCCTCCAGACGGCGGTCAGTGCGGATATCACGGAAACGGACCGCCTGTTCAGGATCGTGGAAGATCGGCTTTCGCGCCATAAGGAAGTCAGTCGAACATTCGGGACGGTTGGCGGTTTCGGAGGAAACGTCAATTCCGGTGTCCTCTTCGTGACTCTCGTCCCCCCTTCCGAGCGCAAGCTCAGCCAGGCCGAATTCGCCGCACGCATCCGGCGAGAACTCAACACGATCCCGGGTCTTCGAGCATCCATACAGGATCTCTCGCAGGCCGGCCTCACAGCCCAGAGAGGTTTCCCGGTAGAGTTTTCCGTGCGGGGTAGCAATTGGGACGAACTCGTAACCGTCAGTGCCGACGTCATGCGGAAGCTCGAGCAAAGCGGGACCGTCATCGATATCGATTCCGACTATCGCCTCGGCATGCCGGAACTCCGTGTCTACCCGGACAGGGCGCGATGCGCCGATATCGGCGTGCCTGTCGAGGATGTCGCGACAACCATCAACGCCTTGGTCGGTGGGATCCGTGTCGGTAAATACAGCGAGGGAGGACGCCGTCTCGACGTACGGCTTCGTCTCCTCGCAGCGCAACGGATGCGCCCGGAAGACCTCGGGCGCCTGCGTGTCCGGAGCGCAAGCGGCGAACTCATCCCTCTCTCTGCACTGATCACGACAGAAGAACAACCGGCCCTTCAGGCCATCACGAGAAGGGAGCGCGAACGAGCGATCACGATTTGGGCGAACGTCGCACAAGGACACTCCCAAGACGAAGCATTGAAAGCCGTCGAAGCTCTCCAGCAGGAATTACCGGTCGGTTTCCGCATCGTCCTGGGTGGAGCGAGCATGGCGTTCCGCGAATCCATGTCCAGTCTCTTGTTCGCCCTTTTCCTGGGGATCATCGTTGCATACATGGTTCTCGCATCCCAGTTCAATTCCTATATCCACCCCGTTACCATCCTCACGATTCTTCCTCTTTCCGTCGCCGGCGCTGCCCTTTCCCTCCTCGTCTTCGGGAAGACGCTTAATGTGTTCTCCATGATCGGGCTTCTCCTCCTGATGGGTATCGTCAAGAAGAACTCTATCATCCTCGTCGATTTTGCAAATCAGTTACGCGAGCGAAACGCCCTCTCCGCTCTTGAGGCGATGAAGCGTGCAGGCCCGATTCGGCTTCGCCCGATTCTCATGACCGCTACAGCGACACTCACCGCCGCCCTACCTCCTGCGTTGGGGCTCGGTTCGGGTTCCGAGATCCGCACCCCGATGGCGATAGCCGTTATCGGCGGCGTGCTGATTTCAACACTGCTCAGCCTTCTTGTCGTTCCATCATTCTACGTGATCGTCGATCGCCTCGGCTTCTCGCTCAAGAGGGTGTTCCACGGGAAGGGAAAACGCACACGGCCTATCGTTCTCGAAAGCACGCTCGAGTGACACAAATGCACCGGATCCGTGAAGAAACCCGGCTCAAATTCTCTTTACCATGGTGTTTCTACCGTGATCCCTCCACGGATCTCCGTCATTTTCCATGAAGAATGGCTCGGCGAGAAGCCGTTGAGAGGAAAGCGAAACCCGATTTCCGGAGAAAGCGATAAAACACCGAGCGAAAAGGTGTAGCCGACGGTACCTTCTATGCCCACGGACCATTTTCGGACCTTCATGGCGTCCCCCAGGGACCCATCATGGAAGAGTCGCTCATTCGTCCCACTTTGCCAATACACGATTCCAGGTGTGAGAATCCGTTCCGTTTCCTTGAAGGACGATGAAACCAGGAAATCCAAGGATGGGCCTGCAAGGACATAGAACCGGCTGACATGCGGGTCCCATCGAAGGAAGATCTCGACGGAAGCTGTCTGCAAAATCATTTCGGCCCGGCGTTCAAACGTGACGAGGCGTTCATCTCCGAGGGGGGCGTATACTGTGGATTGGTATTGTTGCCGGTAATTCGGCATAAAGAAACGATACCCCGCCCGTGCGGCGAGAGCGTATGAGGGATCGAACCGATACGACAGCGCAGCAGCGAAGGAAACGCCTACCCCACTTATATCCTCGTATCGGCAATTACAATCCATCGTGAGCATTCCTCCGTCCACGGGGAGGAATACCATCGAGGCCCCCCCCCAGCGGAACTCCCCGCTCAGGTCGTTATTCGGCCGTGTATCAGCCCACACCGGATCCTGAGCGTGCACAGCATCGTTCGGAAAAAACGCTACAGAAAGAGCGACCCACATCAAACTGCTGAAAACCGGGAGGTTTCTCATGGTGCAATCTCCATACTCAGCTGAAGTGTCAGATTGAGAACGGCCAACGACCAGGACGGGTGCGCCGAGACAAGACGACGTAGAGGGTACGAATACGCGAGACGCGGTGTGAGGCAGGATGTCGGTCCGATTTTCCATTCGTACGCAGCCCCCGCCTCGATATCCCATCGGAAAAGTTTCGGGTCGGAGAGAAGAGAGAGATCGCCGTCGAGAAACGTCCGTGTCCTTCTACCGCTTGTATACACGTAATCCGACGATAGAATTTTCTCCTCTTCGTGCACCGTTCCCCCTAAATAGACGCCGATATGGGGACCAGCGAAGAGAGCAAAGCGCCCATTCCCAGGGAACCATTCGCCGTAACAGGAGAGGGAAAGGTATGAAACCGTAACAGATGCGTTGCGTTCGAAATCGACCGAAACATACCTGCCTTCACCGCGATCGTATTCCAACCTCGTCTCCATCTCTTCGGTTCGGCAGGCATATCGTCTCCAGCCGCATGCAACGGCGATTTTCCATGACCTGGCTACGAGAACGTCCCCTGCCAAGCCCACTGCCGCACCGAGCCCTTCCCCACCTTCATACCGACTTTCACAGCTGGTGGTGAATGAGCCGATACCGAACACCCGAAGCAAGCTCCCATAGAGGCCGATCGCCGCGCGGAGCGATGGAACCAGGGTCCGCTGGAGGTGCACTTCGCCAGAGCCCCCCCTGATGCTCTGACCCGCCGTCGTGCATGCGGCGGTGCAAACGATGAACAGGACAAGGCCGATGACGCGCCGCTCTTTTCGCATGCGAAAAATATAGCAAAATCAGGCCACGAAGCCGTCGAGGATTGGGGATGTCTTTCGGTGGGATCAAACGCGTTCGAGCGAGTCGGCGAGCAGCCACCCTTTCGTACCGTCCGCCAGTCGCACATGCAACCAATTCCCTTTCTGTTCGAGCACCTCGACCGTCAACCCCTCGTGCACGAGGAACTGTTGTGGGGCACCCATTTCCGGTGATACTCGTAAAGGCGCCTCTCGAGCGAGAATGACTGCCGTACGACGAGCCGAGAGATCTTCCATCTTATCGAAAAGAAGGAATAACGATGCCGCGAGGAAAAGGAAAGAGATACAACCGCCGAAAAGTGCAACCCGTCGCAGAACCACCCGTTCGAAACCGAAGAAGACGAACACGGCTGCCATGAGCAACCAGAGAGGGAAACAAGCTCCAACTGCAAGCGCCCACACAGTCGAAGTCTCTTTCAGCTCGTTCCACTTGCGGATGATGAAGAGAAGAGGGATCGGTTCGACACGGTCTTTCACGCGCATCTCCGCCAGGGCGAGATTGTCACGGATGTATTGTGAGGAAGGTTGCAGGACAAGCGCTCGCCGGTAACAGAGAATGGACTTCCCCAATTCGCCTCGCCGGTAATACGCGTTGCCGAGATTGTAATAGAGAGCGGGCGACGCGAATCCGTTTGCGAGGATGTGCTCATAGATCTCGACCGCGTGCCCATAGTCTCCGGCATGGTAGGCGGATGCAGCTTCTCCCCAGGAACGATCGAGGTCGAAGCCCCCCGCACCGCACATGGACAACGGCAGGAAAAGAAACACGACCGCGATCGGTCCTTTCTTCCCGTGCACCGTCATATCCTCAGCGCGTCCTCCATTGAGACCATGGCGCGTCGCGCCGCGTCATAGAGAGATTGTTTCGTAGCATCCGTCGCACGGAGAGGCGAGAAACGCGCCTCTTCGATGGCCATCAGTGCTTCGTGCACGCATGCGACGGTATCCTCGCCCGCACCTCTGCCGCGCAACGTTTCGATCACGTTCGAGGTCGATGTCTCGGATGTGGGGAGAGCGAGCTTGTTCTGCACATATCCCCATAGAGCGCGTGCGATCTCATGGTAATACGCTTCCGTGTCACCGGAACGCAGGAAGCGTTTCGAAGCCGCGAGGTGACGCTCGGCGATACGCGTCGCACGCCGCATGCGCATCCCGAGCGGATCGCTGTGAATCCGATCATATCGGCGTTTTAAAACAAGACCTCCCAGCCCTGCTGCGATGGGGGTCAAGTAAAGGAACATGAAAACCCACAAGGGAGGGATGGGAGATGAAGGGAATTCGGGTACTTGTGCCATCAACCCGTGAATGTCGCGCATGTTCCCCGGGACCGAGCTGCTACCGTCCACCAGTTGTTGCTTGCCTTCGAGAACGGTCAGGGACCAGCCGTTCGAGACGGCCTTGCGATACGCCCGCTTGTCGAGATCGAACCAGGCAAACGTGACAGGCTTGAATTCCATGCTCCCGGGGTATCTCGGGATGAAAACGTACTCGAATGTCTTCGTGCCGCTGATACTGCTCCCCTGTCGAATGATGTCCTCCGCGATCTGCGGTTCGAAATGTTCGACGCCGTTGGGGAACTCCACGATCGGTTCTTCGAGGAGCTTGATATTGCCCGTCCCGCGGATCACCACTTTCAAAACCGCAGATTCGTTCACCTTCAAGGTAGTCTTGTCGATCGAAGCCTCCATGGTGTACGAACCGACCGCCCCGCGGAACGATTCCGGTTTCCCTTCGTCGGGAAGCGGCTTGACGTTGATCGTAATACGGTCGGTCGTCAACGTTTTCCGGATATCTTGGTACGAGTCGAAAAAGGGATCGTTGAAGAAGCGGTCGAAGAAATCATCGCCGGTGCGTCGCTTCTTTCGCACCTGAACCGTGCAGTTGATCTCGAAAGGATCGATGGTCAACGTCCCTGCCTGGGTCGGGAAGTACACGACTTTCTTCAACGTGTAGACTTCGTACTGATTTCCATCCAAGATTTCGATCTCGGGCCGGATCTGGGAAGGCATGTCGATATCTTCCGACCAGAAGCCCACCATCCGGGGGATTTTTGAGATGTTGTCGATTCGGAAGCGCACACGGGAATACAACTTGTACGTGACGAATATCGGTTCGCCGACGAATGCCGTCCGTTTCTCGACAGAGGCGCGGACGAAAAGATCGTTCCCGAGCGGGATATCTTGATCTTCTTTTCCGCGTGGATCGGGTTGTTTCCGGGAGGGAGCGGGACTCACGACTTTGATCGTCACCGCGTTGCTTTTCATCGGCCGGCCGTCGTAGACAATCGTCGCGGGGGGAATGGTGTACGTCCCCACTGCACGCGGTTGGAGCACGTAGATCCAGGAAATGGAAGAGGACATTCTCCCATTGACCCATTGCATCGATTGGGATGTGCTCGGTCCGGCCAATGTCAAGAAATTCGCGTTCAAATTCGGTTGTCGGAAATCCGAGTATTGTTTCAGCGAACCTCCCGCGAGCGTGTACGTCAATTGGAATTGCTCGTCGAGCGCTACCTCGGTCTTCGAGGGCGAAGCGGTGAAAGAAACGTCCTGGGGGTGAACGACAGGCTGGAAAAGTACGAGAAGGAAGACGGCGAAGAGTGCGAGCGATATCCGCGTATCAGGTGCCCTAGTCATACCTCGGTCAGGGGCAGGGTTTCCCCAGGGCATCCTTTCCCCACCATCTCTTCTCCGCATGCTTTCACCAGTCCTTTTCCACACGTATGCGAACAGCACGCTTTTCCCGCAGTTTTTTCTGAAGATCTTTTTCATCTCGCTCGAGGGCATTGAGAATCTGCTCGGCCTGCTGTCTCGACATGCGACGCTGGTCCCGCGGTTGTTCCTGCTTGTCCTGCTGTCGCTGTTCCTGTTGCCTTTGGTTCTCTCGTTCTTGCTGTTGGTGGTCCTTCCGCTCCTGTTTCTGATCATCCTGTTTCTCCCGGTTCTTCTCTTGCTGCTGGTCGGTCTTCTGATCCTGTTTCTGCTGACGGTCCTGATTCTTCCGTTGACTCTTGTCACGGCTGGAACTCCGGGATTCCTCCCGTTTCATCATGGCGTAGAGAAGGTTATATCGGGCGTCCTCGTCATGGGGATTCAATTTCAAGGAATGTTTGAATGCCTCGACGGCCTGGTCGTATTGACCTGCTTTGAGAAAGGTGTTGCCTGCATTGTACCAGAATCGTGCACCGGTTTCGGGATCCCGCACATACTCTCCCCCCTTCCGGTAATCCGCTAAGGCGCGAAGGGGGTCATTCTTCCGGTATGCGGTGTTGCCGCGGTTGAAGTACGCTTCCGGACGCTTCGGTTCTTCATGGATAGCACGCTCGTACGCACGAGCCGCTTCTTCGTAACGCTCCTCGTGGTAGCGGTCGTTCCCCGTCGTGATGGTCGTGCGGTAGGATTGTGCGGCCGCTTGCGACGCAATGGACACCAGCATGAAAAAGCACATAGCGGCGATTCGCATATCAATCCTCCATCGGAGCGAACACTTTGAAACGCGCGAGGAAACGGTTCCGTTTCTCGGACATGAGGA
>JARYLZ010000050.1 GCA_029907355.1 Bacteroidota bacterium
CGGAATCCTTCCCGCCAATGCATTGCGAGGTAATGGTCAGATCGGCGGTGCCGGAATTCGAGATCTCGATGAAGCGCGTGGTTTCATTTCCGGGCTGGACAACGCCGAAATCCATCGTCTGCGGCGAAACGACGATGCGTGGCGTCGGGAGCGTGATGCCGGCACCGCTGAGCATGATTTCGACGCTCTGCATGAGGGGATCGTTCGAATCGATGCGCAGGATCGCTGTTCGTGAACCCACCGCCGTCGGCGAGAAGAGGAGGGTTATCGAATCCGCGCCGGCGGGAGGGATGACGTTTTGTGCGTAGCGAATGATCGCGAAATCGCCCGTGTCCGCTCCACGGATCTCCTGGGAAAACAAGCGGAGATCCGCTGTGCCGATGTTCGAGACGACCACCCGCCGTTCGCACGGGGATCCAAGTTCTCTCGCGCCGAAATCCAGGGAGGAAGCGCTCAGGCGGATGATGGGGACATGAGACACGCCGATGCCGCCGAGCGGGATGGAAACGAACGGCTGTTGCGGATCGTCGGTTGTGAACGAGAGCGTGGCGGACTTCCGGCCGGTCGAGGGTGGGGCGAAGCGGATCGTCATGGAATCGCGTGCCCCCGGTAGGAGAGCAGACGGTCCTGTATGCACGAGCGCGAAAGACGATGCGTCGGCCCCGCCGATGCCCGGATTGCGAATGTTCAGCGTCCCGTTCCCGTGATTCTCGAGGAGGATGCGTCCGGTCGTGTTCGATCCGATTTCCACGGTGTCGAACATGAGTTCCTGCGGTTCGAAGGCGAGAACGGGGAGGCGTTGAAGTGCCGTCCCCCTGAGGGTCACCATTCTCGACGGATGGAGAGGGTCGTTCCCGCTGACGGAAAAGAAGGCTTCCTTTTCACCGGGGGTTCCGGGGGCGAACCGGATCGTGAGCGAATCCGCCTGCTGGGGGTCGATGGTTCCCGCACAAGCTTGTGCGACGGTGAAACAGCCCGCATCAGGCCCTGTCACCGATGTCCCCGTCACCTCGAGAGGACCGTTGCCGGTATTCCGGATGAGAACAGACCGCAACCGTTCCTCGCCGACGAAGAGCGTATCGAATTCGAGCATGTCGGGCGAAAGCGCCATCACCGGGAGAGGACGTTCCCCCAATCCGGTCATCCACACGGTTGTCACGGGGTTTGTGCGGTCATTGCTCTGGAGATGGAGTTCCGCTTCGCGTTTCCCGCTCCCCTGCGGCGTGAAGGAGAGAATGATCGAGTCCTTTTTCCCCGCCGGAATGGAAAGCGTGGAGGGCGAGAGAATCGTGAAATCTGCCGCGTGAGTTCCTGCGACCGACGCGCTTGTAATCGTCAGGGTCCCCGTGCCGGTGTTCGTGATCTGGAGGGTGCGTGACGACGACGAACCGATGAGCACCGACCCGAAGTCCAGGCTCGAGGTCACCGGCGTAAGGAGAGGTGCATCCACGGCGACGCCGCTCAGGGAGACCACGAATGTGGCCGCGTTCGAGGCGTTGCTGGAAACCGTCAGGGTCCCCGATGCCGCTCCCGCCGTGACGGGGCTGAATCTCATTCGAACCGTCGCGGAGTCGCCGGCATTGATCGTTCGCGCGCCCCCGCCGGAGACGATGGAGAACACGGCGGGTGCGGCGACCGTCGAGGTGATGGAAAGTTGGGCGGTACCGGTATTTTTCAGGACGATATCCCGCTCGGCGGAGCTTTTCACCGCGACGGTGTCGAACGATACGCTCGCCGGGCCGGCGATTTTCGCCGACCCACCGAGGGTGGCGAGGCCGGGGTAATCCGGAGCATAGCGAAGGGAGCGGGCGACCTCGACGCCGGCGTTGAACTGCCAGACCACGGAACCGCCCGGTGTGACCTCGATGATACGGTTGCGTGTGGATTCCGTGATCAACGCGTTTCCATTCGGCAGGCGCTGGTTCCCCCCGAGATGCTGGGAGTAGAAATTCGTCCCGTTCGAGTATGTCCATACCGGCGCGGCGGGACCGTACGCGGTGCCGGGTGTCCAGGTGTACCCCCCGTTCGTGTCGTGCGGCGGGACGATTTCCGCCACGATGGAAGACCCGGTACCCTGGCGGTTGTTGAACGCGAGGATGTTCCCCTCCCCCGGCAGACCCTTGGGGACCCACCATGCGCAATGCACGACATTGAAGTACGCCGAACCCGGTGCGCCGTAATTCGAGGGTTTTCCCCAGCGGTAGAGGATGTCACCCCCTCGTCCGTATCGGCCCCCGGTGTGTCCCGCCGCTTGGGCGGTCGTTGTGGAATGGTCGATCACGTAGATTTCATTCAGGAGGTGCGAACTCACCACGATCTGGTCGAGGTCCGGATTGTAACTGATTCCGTTCAGGTGCATCCAGTCCCCGCCCATACCGACCGATCCCATATTGATGTTGAACAACTCCGGGTGACTCGCGACTACGCCGTAATTCGGTTTGCTCGGGTCCTTGTCCTGGACGAGATGGTCCCAGGCATGCCATTCCCAGACCGGCGTCGCAGTACTCCCTGTCGGTCGGATTTCGAGAATGTAATCCGGCCACATCGTCACACCGGGTGTTCGACCGGCTGCCGCGGTTTGGGCCGCCGTTTTCACCTCCCAGACGATGAGCAACACGTTCCCGTTCGGCATCGGCTCGATGTCGTGATGCGCGACGTACGTCGAGCCTGCACAGGTGTATTGCCATATGACGTTTCCGTTCCAGTCCACCTCTTCGATGAGCCCGTGAGAAGCCGCACCCGTCAAATGCGAACCCGGCGCGTTCCCCGCACGAATGAGATGACCGTTCGGAAGAAGGTATGCCGAGTAGCCGCCCGTCGTCGTATGCTGCCAGGTGTGGACTCGTGTCCCGTTCATATCGATGAGATACGTGTACTTGCTGTTCGTCGGGCTGTACAACGTGTACCCCTGGTACGCCGTCTGGGCGGGGACGAGGGCCCACGGGGAAAGGAAAGCGGAAAGGACAGCGGCGAGGGAAAGGGAACCTATCGAGAGTTTCCGTCTCATGATCATACGTTTTCAGCTCATATGGGTCATGTGGATGTACGGGAGGAGCGACCCTTAGGACATTCTATGAATCGCATCCAACGGGTTCAGGACATTGACACTCCGAGAACCGTAAAAGTTGCCGGATTCCGGGAGGTAAAAGACACCCGACGCTCTTTCCCAGCGCTCTCAGGCCGGGAACCCTCTCCCCACGGAGCACCGCGGTCTGCATCCCGCCGGAAGCGGAAGAGCTCTGATCCTGGTTTTTCGCAGTCTAACGTTCGGGAAGAAACACGAAGGTTATGGAACGTGTCCCCAGTTCCCACACCGCGTTGCAACGGTACACCCCGGCGGGGACGGTGCCCCCGGTTTCATCGGTGCCGTCCCAGATCAACCGATGGATACCACGTTCCATCAGTTCCGACGCCAATATGCGCACGACTCGGCCCAGACCGTCATGAATCCGCACCGTTACGTTCCCCTCGACCGGAACGGTCAGGGATATCGTCGTCCTCGTCGAAAAGGGGTTCGGGTAAGGCGGGGAAAGAACCCAATCGGAAGGGGCCGTTGGCGGCGTATCGGTGTGCACCGTCGTCCCGGAAAGGTCGATGTCTAGGAGCGGGAGGGTCTGGTCGTTCGACTGGATACGGAAATGCGCGGACTTCGCGCCCGGCGTGACGGGCGATAAACGGATTCGAGCCGTGCTTGACCCACCGGGTTTGAGGGGGGATACGACCGGGACAACGAGGGAAAACTGCGATGCATCCTGCCCATAGAAGAACTGCTGGGAGATGACAAGGTCGGCGGAACCCGTATTGCCGATCTTGATGTCTTCGTCTTTCGTGCTCAACAGCGGTACGTAGCCGAAATCGATCACCATGCGGCTCGCCGTGATCCGTGCCCCGCTCCCGCTGGCGCAGAGAGCCGCCAGAGCGATGCGGGTCACGGGGGATGTCGTATCGTTGCTCGCGATTTCCAGGCTGGCGCTCTTCGCACCGTAACGGTCGGCGAGGAATCGGATCGTCATCGAGTCCGAACCCGCGGGCGGGATCGAGGAGGGGCCAGGCCGCACGATGGTGAAAGACGCGGAATCCGCACCGTGAAGCGTCCGGGAACCGAGGGTGAGGATGGCATCGCCCGCATTGAGGATGCGAAGCGTTCGGTCGACGGGCGCGTTGAGAGGGGTCGTGCCGAAGTCGATCGTTTGAGGAACGACCGTAATCCGCGCCCCGGTCCGAAGCGCCCCGGTCCCGCGCAGAGAGACGGTGACCGTCGGGTGGGCCGGGTCGTTGCTCGCGATGCGGAGTTCAGCCGTCTTCTGACCGGCCGATGTCGGGCTGAAACGGACCTGGACGGAGTCCTTCCCTCCTGCGGCAATCGCAGCCCCGCTCGCCCGTACGATGGCGAATTCCGTTCGGTCGTTCCCTGCGAGGGCTTGCGACGATAGCGTCAGGACGGCATTGCCGGTGTTCGTGATGCGGATCCACCGTGACGACGAAGAGCCGATGAAGACGGAACCGAAATCGATCTCGGTCACATTCAGGGTGATGACCGGCACCGCCGGGACGCCGATCCCGGTCAAGCTCAGAACCACGAGGGGCTGAACAGGGTCGTTGCTCGCGATTCGGAGTTGTGACGACATGGTACCGCTCGTTGCGGGAGCGAAACGGATGATGATGGTATCGGTTCCGCCGGGTGCGATCGTCCCTGCGCTTGCCCGCGTGATCGCGAACGAAGAGGAATCACCCCCTCCGATGGTTTGGCTCGATATCAAGAGCGGTAGTCCGCCGGTGTTGCCGACGAGAATGGAGCGAGTGATGCCGGACCCCACGGTGACGGACCCGAAATCCACGGATGTCACGCTCAGGGAGATCGCAGGCGGAGGGATGGATCCCCTTCCGCTCATGGTGACGGTGTTGACGGGGGATTGGGGGTCGTTGCAGACGATCACGAGCTGCGCCGATTTCGCCCCGGCGGACAGCGGCGTGAAACGGACGAGTATGGAATCGATTCCGCCCGGGGATATCATCGCATTGCAAGGGCGGACGATGGCGAAAAGGGACGAGTCCGCACCGCCGACCCGCTGGCTGGTGATCGAGAGCATCGCGTTCCCCGTATTCCCGACCATGACTTTTCGGATGGCGTCCGTCCCGAGGATCACGGGGCCGAAGTCCAGCGAGAGCGGCGAAAGCGTGATTGCGGGTGAGGACGTGATACCGGTCCCCTGAAGCGCGATGGTGCATGCGGGAATGTTCGGGTCACTGGTTGTGAAGACGAGGGTGGCGGATTTCCATCCCGTCGAGGCAGGGGAGAACCGAAGCGTGATCGAGTCGGCGCCGGCGGCCGGAATCGACCCGCCGAAAGGCCTCATGACGGTGAAATGTGCAGCGTCGCTGCCGGTGATGTTCGGAGAGCCGAGGAGAAGGGGGGCGTTGCCGGTATTCCGTATCCTGATGCTCAGGTCGGCATGGTTCCCCACCGGCACGGAGCCGAACTCCAAGCGCATGCTGTCGATCGTGAGAACGGCGAGCGTGGCCGCGCACACACCGGTCAATGAGACGGTCGCGAGAGGGGTATTCGGGTCGTTGGTCTGGAGCGTGAGGAGAGCGGATTTCGTCCCGACTGTCGAGGGGGTAAAGCGGATATCGAGCGAGTCGCTCCCCCCGGCACCGACCGTCGAGTTCCCGGGGCGGGTTATCGTGAAATCGGCCTGGTCGGTGCCCCCGATCGCCTGCGAGGCGATGCTCAACGTGGCGTTGCCGGTATTGGTGTAGAGGATGGTCCGGTCGGAAGAAGAGCCGGCGAGTACCGAACCGAAGTTGACGGCGCTTGTGTGGAGATGGATTTCCGCGGCGGAATCGACACATGTTCCGCTGAGGCTGATGGGAAACGACGGGGCATTACCGGCATTGCTGTTGAGCGTGAGGTTCCCGTTGTACGAACCCCTCGACCCGGGGGAAAAACGAATCTGTAAAACGGCAGAGTCCGAAGCGCTGATCGTAATCGGGAATGCGGGTGAAACGATCGTATAAGCGGCAGGCGTGATGGTCGCCGTGGAAACGGTCAGCTGGGAAGTGCCGGTGTTGTGAATCGCGATCGACCTCGTCGCATCCCTACCGAGGATGACGGTCCCGAACGAGACGGAAGACGGCCCCGCGATGACGGCACCGCTCCCGGCGGCTGCGCCGGCGCCGAATTCCGAGGTGTTCCGGTTCATGTCCGTCACGGTCGCCGTGATGGTGTCGCCGACGTTGACCGTCCCGCTGACCGTCAGCGACCAGTTCCCTGCTCCGTCGGGTGTCGCCTGTCCGATGAAGGTGCGCCCCTGGATGCCTGTAGGGGAACACGACCGCCCGATGAACACTTCCACAGTCGCCTGGGAAGGATTCGTGTCGATGGAAATCGTTCCGCTGATCGTTGTCTGGCCGCCCGAGGGTGTCGCGCTCGAAATGAGAGGTGTGTTCAAGGTTTGGTTGGCGCCGTTGTCGATGTCGCCGATATCGTTCGTACTGACACCGTCGTCGTCCAGGTCGATGCCGAGCTGCCCGTTGGCGTAGATGGAATTTCGCGACAGTTGGTTCCTATCCGTGTTCGTCGTGTTGTACGGGTGTTCCCACACCGTGATCCCGTTGCGTCCGTTGTAGGCGATGATGTTCTGAGCGACCGTGTTGTCCGGTGCGTCCCCGAGAAGCCAGGATTGCGCGTACTGGCCGATATTGACCCCGTCGCGCTTGTTCGGGAGAGGACTGGAGCGGTCGGAAGCGACCCCGATGGCATTGTCGAGAATCTGGTTGTAGTTCGTCAAACGGCCTTGGAACCCGACGATGGACACGCCGTCGGTGTCGTTGCCGGAGATGACGTTGCGGACGACCCAGTTGTGGTGAGCCGCTTCCCCGATGTAGACGCCGACGACGCGGTTTCCGATCGCGTTCATGCCGGTGATATCCGTTCCGATGTAGTTGCTGTCGATGTGATTGTTGTTGACATCGGCGGGAGGACAACTCGAGATGCTCACACCGATTGCGTAGTTCGCTGAGATGAGGTTCCGTGCGACGGTGTTGTTGAACGCTTTGATGAGAGCCGCCTGGGGTGCGAGAATATTGACGCCGGCCCAGGGAGCCGTCGCGGAAACGCCGTTGCCTGCTGCAGCGGTCCCGGACTGATTCGTCCCGATGAAATTGCCGTAGATCATGTTGCTGTGCGTCCCGGCCGCTGTCGCTTCGACCCTGATGCCGTCTTGCTGGAAATTCCGGATGACCAGCCCGCGGATGACGTTCAGAGGTGAAACGATATGTAAACCGTGTGCGGCTCCCGCGAACGATCCGTCGAGAATCACCATGAGAACGGCGGTCGACGGGGGGTTCAGACCGGGCGAACTCCCCGGTTGTGTGTACCCGTCGATGACGACACCGGCCGGGTCGTTGATCGGGGGGAGCGGTGTGAGGGGCAAAATCGTGTGCGGGCCTGCGCCGGGGATGGCGAAGACGATTTGGTCGGGACCGGGGAGATTAGCCGCCGTGATCGCCGCCCGGAGCGTGCCGGGACCTGCATCGGCAGTCGATGTCACGACGTACACCGCCGCGAGTGAGGGGCGAAGGGCAAACAGACACGGAAAGAGAAGAAGCAGAAACACTTTCGTCGATCCTTGTGCAATAGGTCTCATCGTGGATCTCCTCTGATTGAAATCCGTACGTTCCAAGTACTCATCGGAAAACTCGGTCGATGAAAGCTCTTCGCGCGCGAATCGTCGCGCACACCTTCTGATGTGAAATGAAAGTAATTGAAAGTGTATGATTTTTACGAGGAAATCAACGCCCAGGCGGGTTTTTTTGGGGGAATTTCAGGCTTCGAAATCGTGGGAAACCGGAGCTTGACGAGTTGTTGATAATCATGGAAGCGAATGGGGGCGGTTTTTCATCCTCGAGCGATGGTAATGAGAGGCTACGCTTTTCTTTCATTTCCTCGACATCATGGAATTTCTCTTTCCCCACCCTTGAAAACGGTTTTATCATGATCGATTTCCGATGGAAAGGTATAAGGATGCTCAAACGGCCACGTGTTTTGTTTCTTGTTCCATATTCCAAATATTTCCCGCTCGAATCCCTACGCGAACGAATGGCCGGTTGAAATGGTGAGTTCTGCCCGATCCCCCCTCGCTGTGTTGACTGCCCTGCTTTCCCGTGACACGCGGCTCGTTTGCGGCATCATGTCGGGAACATCCGTCGATGCGGTGGACGTGGCCTTGGTCCGTATCCGGGGAAAAGGCAGGGGGACGGCCGCCGAGCTGCTCGGCCATACCGCGACCCGTATCCCGGACGATATCCGCACCTTGGTTCTTGCCAATGCGGAAGCCGCAACGAGCAACGTCTCGGATATTTGCATTCTCCATGCGGCGCTGGCTCACTTGTATGCGGATGCCGTCAAGGAGACATGCCGGCATCTCGGCATTGAAACCCAGGATATCGACGTGATCGGCCTTCACGGGCAAACCTTGCACCACCGGCCGAACGCCGTCACGATCGCGGGGTGGGAGGTGCGTTCGACGTTTCAGGCCGGCAGCGGCCCCATGCTGGCAACCCTGCTGGGTGTGCCCGTCGTGTACGATTTTCGGTCCGCCGATATGGCCGCAGGAGGACAAGGGGCTCCGCTCGTCCCATACGCCGATTACCTCTTGTTCCGGTCGGACACGGAGAACAGGATCCTTTTGAACATCGGCGGCATCGCAAATATCACATGGCTCCCTGCAGCCTGCACCGAAGATAATGTCCTCGCCCATGACACCGGTCCGGGAAATATCGTGGTGGACGCGCTGATGCAGCGGCTTTACGGGCGCTCGTACGACGAGGGTGGCGAGATTGCACACCGCGGCGTCGTGAATCCCGATCTGCTGGCATGGATGCTCAAGCACCCGTATTTCGGATACGCACCCCCGAAATCCACCGGCCGCGAGATGTTCGGGACGGTTTTCATCGAAAGCCTCCTGATGATCGCGCGTGACTTGGATGTCCGGGAACCGCAGGATATCGTCGCGACGGCGGCGGAGTGCACCGTGCGGACCATAGCCCGCGATATCGAAGCCATGGTATCGCCGGGACGGGCCGCGTCCGTTTATATCGGAGGAGGAGGTGCGAAAAACCGTTTTATAACCGAGGGTCTTCGCCATCGTCTGGCGGATCTGTCCGTGCAGAGGTTCGACCGACTAGGTATACCGGCGGAAGCGAGGGAAAGCGTCTGTTTCGCGGTACTCGCCAATGAGTGGCTTCACGGAAACGCCGCCAATCTCCCCCAGGTGACCGGCGCTTCGCGAAAAATCATTCTCGGTTCCTTTGCTCTCGGGTGAATGATCGATCCTGTCTCTTCAAGTAAAACATGAAATTTTCTTTATTGGCAACACATTGGAAAACAAAGAATAATTAAGGGGCGCTTCAAGCGCATTGTTAGAGCCGGGAAGAATTTTCTTGACACCTATCGGGGGTGAATGTATATTTCCCTGCGGTTGTTTTCCCGACCGACTCGATCGATTCCGTTATACGATATATCCTCCTGGCGCACTCGTTTTCACGGGGACGAGGAGGGATCGGTTTCCGTTCGGAAGGGACCCCGCGTCGTGAAAATGCTACCCTTTTCCATCGAATACCGTTCAACGGGTGCAGGCGAATGCAAGGGGGGATGAAAAATGAAAATCCAGCGCCGTTTCACTAAACCGGGCCAGAGCGCGTACGATTGCTTCCAGTATGTGCGTCGTTCTTCCGTTCTCCGGAACCCGGACGGGACCATCGTCTTCGAACTGCACGATATCGAAGTCCCCGCCCATTGGTCGCAGATGGCGACGGACATCCTCGCGCAGAAGTATTTCCGGAAGGCGGGGGTTCCATTGGAGAACCCCGACGGATCACCGGTCCTGAACCCGGACGGGACGCCTCGTGTTGGGGGGGAGACCAGCATCCGACAGGTTGTGCACCGCATGGTGGGTTGTTGGACGGAGTGGGGGAAGGCATACAGGTATTTCGACACCGAGGAGGACGCGCAGAATTATTACGACGAAACCGCTTACACGCTTCTCCAACAGATGGCCGCACCGAATTCCCCCCAGTGGTTCAACACGGGCTTGGCCTTCGCCTACGGGATAAAGGGTGCGGCACAGGGGCATTACTATGCCGACCACGTTACGGGGGAACTCCACCCGTCGGAAGACGCTTACTCGCGGCCCCAACCGCATGCGTGCTTCATTCAATCAGTGAAAGACGACCTCGTCAATGAAGGGGGAATTTTCGACCTGCTCACGCGGGAAGCCAGGATTTTCAAATACGGTTCCGGGACAGGGACGAATTTCAGCGTGCTTCGGGGGAAGAACGAACCCCTGTCGGGCGGTGGTGCCTCGTCGGGGCTTATGTCCTTTCTCAAAATCAACGACAGGGCAGCCGGGGCGATCAAATCGGGGGGGACGACGCGCCGTGCCGCGAAAATGGTGGTCGTGGACATCGACCATCCCGATATCGAGGAATACATCGAGTGGAAAGTCCTCGAGGAGCAGAAGGTGGCCGCTCTCGTCACGGGGAGCCGTGTCAACCGGAAATACCTGCTCGCCATCATGCGCGCCGCCGTGGATGGGCGCTCCGTCGACGTGCGGACCAACAAGGCTCTCCGTGAAGCGATTCGGCGCGCGAAAGCCGCACAGGTCCACGAGAATTATATCTACCGCGTACTCAAGCTCGCCGAACAGGGGTATACCGATTTCGATATCGTCGAGTTCGACACGCACTACGAGTCGGAAGCCTACCTCACCGTGAGCGGGCAGAACTCGAACAATTCCGTCCGGCTGACGAATGCATTCCTCGAGGCCGTCGAACGCGACGACACGTGGGATCTGCGGAACCGCACGGATGGGTCCGTCGTCAAGACCCTTCGCGCCCGTGAGCTCTGGGAAAAGATCGCCTTCGCGGCATGGTCGTCCGCAGACCCGGGGATACAGTTCGACACGACGATCAACGAGTGGCACACCTGTCCCACGGATGGGCGGATCAATGCGAGCAATCCGTGCTCCGAGTACATGTTCCTCGACGATACGGCATGCAACCTCGCCTCGATCAACCTGCGCCACTTCTGGGACGAGTCCAAACACGAGTTCGACGTCGAGGCCTTCAGGCACGTCGTGCGGATATGGACCCTCACCCTCGAAATCTCCGTCGTCATGGCGCAGTTTCCGAGCAAAGCGGTAGCCTTGAACAGCTGGAAGTTCAGGACCCTCGGGCTCGGCTATGCGAACCTCGGTACGATCCTGATGGTCGCGGGCGTGCCGTACGACAGCGAGAAGGGCCGGGCCATCGCGGCGGGTATCACGGCCCTACTCACGGGCGAGGCATACGCGACGTCGGCGGAGATCGCGTCTTGCGTCGGTCCTTTCCCGGGTTTCCCGGCGAACCGGGAGCATATGCTCCGGGTCATACGAAACCACCGCCGGGCCGCGTACAACGTTACACCGCACCAATATGAAGGCCTCACGATCCGGCCGGTCGGGATCGACCCGAATCTCTGCCCCGAGTCCCTTCTCCGCGCAGCCCGCCAGAGCTGGGACCGTGCCCTTGCCATGGGCGAGCGTTACGGTTACCGTAACGCCCAGGTCAGCGTACTCGCCCCCACGGGTACCATCGGCCTCGTCATGGACTGCGATACGACGGGTATCGAACCGGATTTCGCCATCGTCAAGTACAAGAAACTCGCGGGGGGCGGGTATTTCAAGATCGTCAATCAGTCCGTCCCGAAAGCTCTCGAGTACCTGGGTTACACGCAGAAGCAGATAGACGACATCGAGAAATACATCAAGGGCCATGGAACGCTCGCGGGCTGCCCCGAGATCAACCGGGATGCGCTCCTCCAGAAAGGGTTCACGAGCGAGATGATCGAGAAGATCGAAGCCCAGCTGGATTCGGTGTTCCACATCCGCTTCGCGTTCAATAAAGCGGTTCTCGGCGAGGATGCCTGCCTCAAGCTGGGTTTCACGCGCGAACAGCTGTGCGATCCTACGTTCGACATGCTCAGCGCCTTGGGTTTTGGTGTCGAGCAGATCGAACGGGCGAACGAATACGTCTGCGGGACGATGATGATCGAAGGTGCGCCCCACATCCGGCAGAGCGACCTCCCGGTCTTCGACACGGCGAACCGCTGCGGACGGCGCGGAAGGCGGTTCATCTCCTATGAAGGCCACATCCGCATGATGGCCGCGGTACAACCCTTCGTTTCCGGCGCCATCTCGAAAACCATCAACATGCCCGTCGATGCCACGATCGAGGATGTCAAGCGCGCGTACATGCTCTCGTGGAAATTGATGTTGAAAGCCATCGCCCTGTACCGGGACGGCTCCAAGCTTTCCCAGCCCCTGAACACCGTCAGCGACCCCGATGCCCTCGCCCTCGCAGAGATCGGGGGGATGGAGGATTTCGCCGAGGAATCGAGGCAGAGGGATGCAGCGGATAAAACCGTACCTCGCCCCACCCGCCGCAAACTCCCTGCCAAACGCCGCGGTTTCGTTCGGGAAGCCGTGGTAGGGGGACACAAGGTCTATCTGCGTACGGGGGAATACGAGGACGGGACGCTTGGCGAGATTTTCATCGACATGTACAAAGAAGGCGCATCATTTAAGGGCCTGTTGAATTGTTTCGCCGTCCTCGCTTCCAAAGCTCTCCAATACGGCATGCCGCTGGAGGAACTGGTGGATTCCTTCACCTTCACCCGCTTCGAACCTTCGGGCGTTGTCATCGGGCATGAGGCGATCAAGAACGCTACATCGATTCTCGACTACGTATTCCGCGTGCTCGGCTACGAGTATCTGAATCGGACGGATTTCGTCCACGTGAAATCCGTCGACGAGCCCGTCGAGAAACCCTTCACGACCTCGGGGACCCCGCCGGTGCTCCAGAAACGTGAGGAACCATCCCAACCCGGGGAGCCTTCGATGCCGGAAACCGTCGCGTTGGATGTCGTGCGGGCGGATGCTGCCCGGGAAGCGACGAGAATTCTCCTCGCGAGGGCCCAAGGGTACACCGGCGAAATGTGCGGCGCCTGCGGTTCCCCGCGCATGAAACGCAGCGGCACCTGTACCGTCTGCGAAGATTGCGGGACGACCAACGGCTGTTCCTGACCATTCGAGCTTCCTTCCGACACCGGGACGGCGAGGGGGGCACCTTCGCCGTCCTTCCCCTTTTCCGTCGAGACCCTTCGAGTTGATCTACCAGCTATCCATGATTTCGCACCGACACTTACACCGGCGGGCGGAAGAAAGCGGGAAGGCATTCCTGGCAGCCGGGCAGTGCGAGGAAGAAAGACGGTGTAAGTCATAAAAAATAGAGAACGAAGACGGGCGTCTTCGTTCTCTTCAGCTCGGCCGAAGCCGAGTTGAATCATCAACCCGATTTACAGGAGGGCCATCGGGGTTGTGTTCGAACCGGAACCTCGAGGTGAAGGCATGTTGAGAGGTGCCGTTGCTTGAGCCTGTTCACTGGTGGGATTGTGAGTCTATCCATCATGTTGAGAAGGGACCGTTCACCTCTCGGTTCCACTATATTAAACACATTTCCCCGCCAAAATGTTACAAGCTCAGGCAGGAATTTTAGGGTAAATATTCGGAACCGATCACGTGGCGTGGTCGATTCCGGCCGGTCGTTTCCGTCCCTCTGCGTTTCAGGGGGATTCGCACGATATCAACGGCGAAAATCTGTGGGTTTATTTCGCAGTCTGCACGGACCCGCTCCGTGACGTACGGGCCAGACGTTCCAGGTCATCCCGCAGGAGGCGGATTTCCTCGCCGTACTTTGCCCAATCCCCTTCCCGCTGGTATCGCATCGCCCGATCGTACCGTTCCAGGGCGGAACGGGCGAGTTCCCCGACCGGCAGGGGCGATACCGGCGGGGCGGTAATGCCCTGTTCCTGTGAAGGCCTCTCCGCTGCCTTCGACGGACCCCCGAAGACGCGGTTGAGAGCCTCGGCGAGGGTAGCCTCCATCGCGATGCGGTTCCCGTAGGAAACGATCACCCGCTTCAGTTCCGGCAGTTTCCCTGCCGTCGCCTGGAGGTAAACCGGCTGGACATAAAGGAGGTCTTCCTTGATGGGGATGACGAGGAGATTGCCGCGTGTGACGCTCGACCCCTGCTGGTTCCAGAGCGTCAGCTGAGCCGAGATGACGGGGTCCTGGTCGATACGGGCGGAAACCTGCATCGGTCCGTAGGTGAGTTCCTGTTTCGGGAACTTGTACACGAGCATTCTCCCGTAGTTGGGACTGTCGCTCCGGGCGCACAGCCAGGCGATCATGTTGTCCCGCCGGTTCGGCGTGTAGGGGATCATTTGGATGAATTCCTCGGACGCCTCGCCCGGCAGACGCATAATGACGTAGTAACTCTCCATGCGCACCACGTGGTCTTGGAGCTTCTCGTTCGCGATGTTCCAGAGATCCTCCTTGTTGTAGAAGACCAGCGGGTCCACCATGTGGTACGTCTCGTAAATGGAGGACTGGATATCGAAGAGATCCTGCGGGTACCGCACGTGCGCACGGATGGATTCGGGCATGCGGGAAGCGTCCACGAACAGCGTCGGGAAAATATTCTCGAACACGCGGATCATGGGATCGGAACCCCGATCGAAAACGTAGAAACGGGTCGAGCCGTCATAGGCATCGACGACCGCTTTCACGGAGTTCCGAATGTAATTGACCCCCTCGACCGGGCGCGAATAGGGGTATTGGTCGGATACGGTGTACGCGTCGCATATCCACACGAGCCGGCCGTCCGCCACCACGAGGTACGGATCCTCGTCGTATTGCAGGAAAGGGGCGATGGTGCGGAGACGTTCCCGGATCGTCCGGTTGTAGAGGATGCGGCTTCCCCTCCCGAGATAACCGGAAATGAGGATGTTCACGTCGCTGAAATGGATTGCATAGAGGAGTCTCCGGAACAGGGAACCGATCGGAACACCCGCTTCCGCCCCGTACCGCGTCATCTTGTTCTGGTCGCCGAGCGGGTAATCGAACTCGTCGATATCGGCGCGGACGATCACCGGTTGGCGGGTGTCCTCGCCGAAGTAGATCTCGGGGCGTGCGATGTGGAGCCCGACGGGGGAAACCGGCGGGATGTCCTTGACGAAGAATTCGGGCAACCCCTCATCCGTCACGACGTTCACCGGGCTCATGCCGAGGCCGTATCCGTGGGTATAGACAAGGCGGGTGTTGACCCATGTCCGCGCGTTGGGCGGCAGTTTGTCCTGGTTCAACTCGCGCGCGCTCAGCATCACCTGCCGGTAACTCCCGTCCGGCAGGCGGTAGCGGTCGATATCCACGTCGCGGAAGGCGTAGTAGAGCCGGATGACCTGCAACTGGTCCAGCGTGCTCGCGAGGGGGCGGTAATCCCAGAGCATGATGTTCTTGATCGTGGCGCTGTCGGCCGTCAAGTCGTTTGCCGTGAGGTTGTCGCCGGGGTTGATCTCCTTTTCCTCGATCCTGTTGAGGGCGAATGCGGTGCGGGTGTACCGAATGTTGTTCCGGATGTATTCGAGTTCCTTGTTCTGCTCGTTCGGGTTCACGATGAATTTCTGGACGATGGCCGGGTAAACGACCGCGATGAGGAGCGCGGCCGCCACGTATGCCCCCAGCGTCTGGAGGACGCGCTTCCAGCGCCCCGCGCCGATCGAGAAGGCGAGAATCGCGGCAGCAGCGAGACTCAGCACCGTCATGATCCATGCAGCGGGAATCTGTGCGTGGACGTCGGTGTACCCCGCCCCGAAAAAGGCGTTGGATCTTTCTGAGACGAGGACCGCGTACCTTCCGATCCATATGCGCAACCCGATGAGCACCATGAGGAGCGACGTCAGAACCGCCGCGTGCACACGCGCTTTCCGCGTGGCCGTCAGGCGCCCGAAGACGACGGAAACACCCTGGCGGATGAGGTAGGCGAGAACGGTCCCCGCCAGCGTGAGCGCAACCGCCGCGAGACACCATGTCAACGCGTCGCGCAGGAAGGGCAAGACGAAAATGTAATAGCCGATGTCTCTTCCGAAGAGAGGGTCTTCTAACCCGAAGGGTTCCGCATGGGTCATGGCGAGGTATTCCATCCAGAAGCCGCTGAATACGCTCGCCATGATGAGCCCGAGAACGACGGCCGCCGTGTAGGAGAGATAGGTTGCGAAGCGCCCGAGTGCGCGGACGACCCTGTCGAATCGTTCGTCGGCGGGGAGGAGCTGCGTGCTCCGGAGTGCGACACGGAGGTTGCCGCCCATGAATGCGACGAAAGCGACGAAACCGATCAACCACATCAGATAGCGGGTTTCATAGCTCACCCAGAACACCTTCTCGAACCCGAGCGATGTGAACCACCAGAGGTCTGTGATGAAACCCGCAAGGATCCCGAGGAGAATCAGGACGGCGAGGATGGTGAGGAACGCGTAAAGGAGGATACGTCGGACGTTCATGGGAATACCACCGTGGGTTGTGTAAGGGAGAATCTACTTTCCCCCGTACCCAAAGGCAACGACGGGATGGTGGGCAAGTCCGGACCGCCTCTGCAGGTATTTGAAAAGGACAAGGGATGAGCGTGCGGGCATTGCCCTGAAATGGATCATTACGTCATCGTATCTCGGTGACCAGCCCCGGCGGTATCGGAGGGTGTTTGGGAAACCGCTGACGGAGAACTGTGTGACGGTTCGGAAAGTGAACTCGCTGTAACTTGCCTATGAGGAACCGCGGAATCGATTCACTCCCTTTTTGGATTTCGTTTTCCTCGCCGCGGTTCGATGCATTCTACAAGCCTTGGTTGACGGATCAGAGACGATGTATCATGTGAAAACCGGCAAGACAATCATCAATTCAACTGCCGCGGTGCTTGGAAGAAGAGCCTCATATTCGAAAAGTACTTCTCATGCATTTTCCCAGGATGCGTTACGACGATGTGAGTGATTGCTTGCGGGATAAACCCGGCCCGTGCAGTTGCTGCATGATGCAAGAGATTGTACGTGCCGTTATCCAGGCAATGAGATATGCGAAAACGGCTAGTATGAACGCTGAGATCGGCTCTTGAAACTCATGGAGATACGAACGCGGTCTGTTCCCCTTACCAAGCGGATGCCTGTTTCCCTATCCGGAAATCTTTTGTGAGTGTTACGGGAGGTGATTCTCCCTGTTTGAAAAAACGACATTCCGTCGTTCTGCGATTCCTTGACATATGACGCATCATGGTATAATTTTCGACCATATAATTACAACCAACGTGGTACCCTGATTTTTTCGATGGGACGCGGAAAGCTGTGGAAGCGCGAAGCGTTGTGCATCTGCATGAAATCACGGTATGCTGCCGAGGGCGGGTGGAGCGGCAGGCGCACCACGCGTTCGTTCTGAACGTGGGTGGTCCTGACAGCGCCCGGAAAGACCGGGCACATGAAACCATGAAGAGGTGAGCATGACAATGCGGGAGGGATGGAGGGCGTGCAAGGAGAAACGTCCGAGATAAGCGAATGTGCTCCGTCATAAGTCGAGCGGGAGCGTCTTTCTCGGGAAGTCGAGTCAACACTGGTGAACGGATTTTTCCCCATTTCGTCTAAAGGAGTATGCCATGAAAAAACTCTCACCTTGGAGGAAGGTACAAATCCCCCCCCCCATTCCCGTGAAATAACAGCGTCCCTATCGGTCGTTGTGATCGTCGCGCTCGCGTGGTTCGTTGCGCCCGCAGGCGCTGTTGGGCAAGTGGAATGGAAGGACCGATACGTGACGATCGCCGGAGGCGATCAGAAGAACCCTTCGGTAGCGATGCCCTCGAACGAGGACTTCACGATTATCGTATGGCAGGACGGCCGCGGGAACGATCTCGACATATACGCGCAAAAAATCGACAATGTGACAGGAATCGCACTCTGGTGGCCGCCCGATGGTGTGCCGGTGTGTACCGCGGAGAACGACCAGCGTAATCCGCGGGCGGCATACGACACGCTCGGGGGAGTGATCATTACATGGGAGGACTGCCGGGAAGATCCGACGAATGCGATGGCGGGCATTTATGCCACGCGCTTGCTCGTAACGTCGGGAGCATTGTCGCCGGGATGGCAGCCAGACGGAGATGCGATATGTGCAGGGAGTTGGAACTGCTCGCGGCCCCGGATAGCGGGGAACGGCGAAGGAGCATACATCGTGTGGACGGATGAGCGACAGGGATCGGACAATCGAGACGTGTACCTGCAATATATCCTATCGGATGGACGGGTGGCCCCGGGGAGATGGCAGGCCGGCGGGATCTGCGTGCCCGCGAATGCGGATCCGGACCAGATCAACGGGGAGGTCGCCCGCGATCATGCGTGGCAGTGGAACGATGACCTTTCGGCGTACGTCTGCGGAGCGGTGGTAGCGTACCAGGACAAGCGCAATGTCAGCAGCAGCAATGGAGAGCCGTGTTGGAATTGAATCGCATGGATTCGCGCGGTGTGCGTCAATACGTGAACCGACAGGATCCGGACGTCCCTGCGACGACGGCCGGAACGATCGAGGAGCAGATGAATCCGCGGCTTTGCACGACGGGTCTGGAACCGACGGCACCGGAACCGTTGGCGATCGTGTGTTGGCAGGATGCGAGGGACGACCCTTCTGTGCCGATGTACGATATCTACGCGCAGGTGATCGACACGGCGGGGAATTGCAGGGGCGGCACGGACGGGATCGATATCTGCGTGGAGAGGGAGGCGAGCCAGGAGAACCCCGTCATGACCGTCTGGGAGCGGCCGGAGATATCGCCGGCACAGGACTACATCCCGTATGCGGTGATCGCGTGGGAAGATACGCGCAGCGGCACGCGGAGGGATGTCTATGCCAACTTGTTGGATGCTTTGAACCTTGCGACGATCGGACCACAGGGCGATACGGTATGCATCGTGGGGAATGAGAAGACGGAGTTGTCGATCGATCATCGTCCGTACGACGATCGAGCAGAGGTGTATCTGGCTTGGCGTCATGAACCGGTCGGAGGTCAGGGAGCGGAGGCGGATATCTTTTACGACCGGATCACTGTCCCGTCGTGGACGAAGCAGTATGCCCCTTGCGGATTTGCCGTAACGGAAGCGAAGGGCGTGCAGCGCCTGCCTCAAGTCTCGGGAGACGTGTTCGTCTACGAGGATGCGCGACGTAAACCGATAGCGCACGACGGCACGGATGATTGGAACATTTACTGCCAGCGGCCGGGCGAATGCGTAGGCCCGACGGGGATGGGGTACCGCGACATGTTCGTCCGGTGGGGCGAAGGGACATCGGAGGCTCATGCGCGTCATGTGAATGACCCCGAGGACCATTCCGTGTTCGTCGTGTGGGACGAAGAGCGCGATGGAGTGCGGTCGGTGTTCGCGCAGAAGCTGGACAAGGACGGTGTCCCGCGCTGGGAGAACAACGGCGTGCGCGTAAGCGGAGAAGGCGAAACCGCGCAGAACCCGGATGTCGCGATCAATAGGGGAGGCGGGGCATGGGTCGTGTGGGAGCAGGCCACAGGGCAGGGAACGAGAATATTCTACGCCGAACTGGATTCGATGGGTCAGCTGAAGAATCCCCCGTCTTCGATAGGAGGTGGCCGTTCGGGTGACGATAAAAGCCCGCGCGTGATTGATATCGATAATGCAAATTGCCCAAATCTATCGGACAGGTGTATTATCGCATTCCTGAATAATGGTACAACAGGGGATTGGAAGAGATATGTTGCAGGTGATAGCACCTCTGCAACCGTGATCCTAAACATGGCAGTTCTCAGCCACGACTCGCTTCTTCTCGAGCGCGATTACTCCTGCGGATGCTACCTGATGACCTGGGGCAAAGACGCGCACGATACCGTCAGGATAAATGTCGCTCATGTGCGGTTTAACGGGAGTTCATGGAGCGCCGACACGTTAAGAGACCAAAACGAGAAGAGCATCCTATCCTCTTCGTCGGAGATGGGTGGTTATGATCTCTGTGCGGACGTGTTCCCGTCCGGAGGAAATGCAGCACACCACTTGATGATCGCGTATTCGACGCGGAATCCCGGTATGGGCATGGATATCTTCGTTCAGAGGTACGATCCGCTGAATATGAATTTGTCGGGACCGGGGATACCGATCTATGCAACGATCCATGTGGACGACGACCATTTCAACCCTGCGGTGACACCGGACAGCACGTCGTTCGGGAACGGGTTCGGGGGAGGATTTCTCCTCACGTGGAACACGGGATATTACCCTCAACCGGGGATACGGCGGCATCGTGTCGCCACGACTCGGATCGGATGGTATGCGGTTTCGATACCGTATATCCCCCTCATCTTTTTTACCGTCAGCAGCGAGTTGCCCGAACAGACCCGTCCCGACATTGCGCGGCCGTCCAATTGGGCACCCGGTCTGCCCCTGAGGAGTTTCATCGTGTGGGAAGGGGGATACGAGACCTCTCCGTGCACCCCACCGAGGCCGAGAGAGATCTATGCCCAATACGCGGATTACTCCACGTACTGGCCGCTCTGGCAGAGCGACGAGATGGTTTCGCCCGGAGGGGGGGACTACATGCAGGTGCGACCGACGGTGAGCGCGTCCGATGGTCACTCGGTGTACTGTTCCTGGGTCGATGGCAGAACCGGAACATGGGGGGTCATGGGGACGCGTCTGACCGATGCGAGCGGGACGATCGGATGGTGCAAAACGCCGGTCATCCGGCGGACGAGGCCGAGAGAGAGCGTCTCGTTAGCGTCGAGTGTGTATCCGAACCCCGTGACGGACCTGTCGGGTGCTGTGACGATCGGCTTTTCATCCGAGCGAGAGTGCGACATGGAGATCGTCGTTTACGATGTGCTGGGGAGAATCGTGATGGAGGCGCTCAAACGAGTGGCCGTCCGGGGCGGGAATGCATTTTCTATGCGATTGCCGGCGAGCTGTCCGGCGGGGACGTACTTCGTCCAGCTCAGAGCGGCCGAGAGGATGGAGATCATCCCGGTGGCGGTCGTGCGGTGAATGGAATGCGGGGGCGGCTTCCATGGGTGGTGGAAGCCGCCCCGAAGGGGAAACGCCATTGGTGGAGAGCGATGCGATGAGAGGACATTTCGGGTGCATCGGAGCGATCGTGCTCGTATCCCTCGTGCATACGGCGCAAGGTGCGGTTTTCGGTGATGGAGGAAGCGGGCAGCGCACGAGATTTCTCATGCCGGTCCAGTTCACGGAGAACCGTGGGCAGTGGGACGGGCGGGTACGGTACGGTGTGCAGCGGGGGCGGGAAGCGGCGTGGTTCCTGAGGGACGGGATCGTGCTCTCGTGCGACCGGGAGGAAAGGGAGTGGACGGGAGACGGGATCGAGGTGGGAAGGAATGTTTCGATGCTGC
>JARYLZ010000051.1 GCA_029907355.1 Bacteroidota bacterium
GCTCGAAGAACCCGCCCGAGGGGCAGACGCACTCGTGGATGGACACCCAGCTCTTCCTCGTCGAGCTGAAAGCGAACCCGCGCATCTGGCGGCTCGCGCACACGCACGCGTACACGTCGCTCGACTTCGACGGCGAGAAGAACTACTTCGCCGAGGCGTTCGCGGCGATCAACACCGCCGGGACGCGCGTGTACTTCGGGTCGAACTGGTGCGACTTCACGCCGGACTACTCGGAGACGTACGTCGTGGAACTCCCCGCACGGTGGAAGGAGCTGATGCCCGGCGGGACGGTATCGTGCGGCGAACCGGCGCCGGCCGACCTCTCGGCGCACGTGTACCCCAACCCCTGCCACGGCGCGGCGACGCTGTCCCTGGCATCCGGCGTGGTACCGCGGCGGGATGGCCCGGCGGAATGGGCCGTCTTCGATATGCTCGGGAGAACCGTTCTGCGCGGCTCTTGCGCTGTCGGCGATAGAAGCGTATCCGCGAGGCTCGACGTCTCGCGTTTGCCGGCAGGCATGTACGGCGTCCTCGTGCGCGGGGGGGGAGCATTCGTGCGCGTTCCGCTGGTCGTCGGGCGGTAGAACGTGTTGCACAGGGAGGAGCGGAGAGAGCGGAGGGGAAAGGAAACACGCCCGAGGGGCGGAAATACGATCCGGGGAAAGGGAAGCATCCGTGCGCGTTCCGCTGGTCGTCGGGCGATAGAAGGCGTGGCACAGGGAGGAGCGGAGAGAGCGGAGGAGAAAGGGGACATCCACGAGTGATGGAGAAAGGATCCGCGGAAAGGGGCGCATCCATGCGCGTTCCGCTCGTCGTCGGGCGATAGAAGGCGTGGCACAGGGAGGAGCGGAGAGAGCGGAGGGGAAAAAGACAAGAAAGACGGCCGGCTGGTATCGGAATGGGTTTTCCATGGGGCGCCGGGAAAGGCGTCGCGTCGGCACGGGGCCATGTCCACGGGCGTGTTCTTCCGCCGGAACGCAATGCGACGTTCCGCATTCTTCGAGCGCCGCCATCCATCGGCCTGCACCGTGGCCCATCCCGTTCCCCTCAGCAGATTTCCTTTTCAACCGCGCGTTCCGTATCATCGTGGGCGCCCACAAAAGAAGAGGACTTTCGCGTCCCTTTCCCCGCCTCCCTTTCGAGGCGGGTTCTCATGTCATCGGGCTGGCTGGAAGCGCCACGTTCTCCTATCCCACCACATACAAGGATCCCGCCATGCCGAAACACTGCTACTCTCGCTTTCTCCCGTTCGCTGCCTGCGTGCTGTTCCTCTCGTATGGTGCGGCACAGGCCCAGATCACGATCACGGCGTCCGACGTGCGGGGTGCGCTCCGTGTCGGCACCGTCTTCACCGGCTACTCGACGGACGCGACGAACCCCGTCCTCGTACCGGTGGGGACGGCGTCCTCTGCCCCGCAGACCTGGGATTTCCGCTCCTTCGAGTACACGGAATCGGAGACCGGAGAGAGCATCGACCCGGCGACCGCGCCGCACATTTCCTCCTTCCCTGACGCCGATCTCGTCATCCGGGCGACGCTGCCCGACCAGTCGTCCACGACGCACCAGTACATGCAGGTCCTGGAGGACAAGTTCCTCTTCCACGGCCTCGGGTTCAGCGACGACACATCGCTCTATCGATTCACGCCGCCGATGGTTCAAATGACCTTCCCCTGCACGTACGGCACGACCTGGGTATACCGGTCGGACCCCTACTCGCCCGTCCCCGGCATCACCATGCAGCTCACGGAGACGTGGACCTGCGACGCATAAGGGACGATCCGGCTCCCGCACGGCGACTTCCCTGCCCTGCGGATCCTGAACGTGTCCGTCACGGAGATGAGGCATCCCCTCGGCTCGTCGCTCTCGACGAGCTACAGCTATACCTTCGCTACCGAATCGGTCGAGATGGCGGGCGTCTCGATGGACTCGACGGAATACGGGAAGAGCGAAGTGATGGGGTCGGTCACGTACACGGCGGGAGGCGGCGCGACCCGCGTCGAGGGCACGCTTCCCACACCCGACTTCCGTGTCGGTGATCCGTATCCCCAGCCCGCCGCCGAACAGGTGCGCATTCCGCTCGCTACGGCACGCGGAGGGCGCGTGACGCTGTCCGTCGTCGACATGCTCGGCCGCGAGGTGTCGTCCCTCCCCGAACTCAGCGTGCCTGCAGGCTCGAACGAACTGGTGTGGTTGAACCCCGGCCTGGCGCCCGGCCGCTACCTCTGCATCGTCCGGGCAGGCAATGCCGTCTCGGCCAGGCCCCTGCTCATTGTCCGGTGAAAGCGCGGCGAAACGCATAGCGGGCGGGCCTCCCCGCCCCCTCTCTGCGGAGTCCCTGGCCTCGGCTCCCGGAAGCCGCACTCATACTCATGGTACGGGGCCATACCGAAGGCCAGCGGCTGTAGGGACGCGCGGTTGACCATGCGTTTGGTGTTGCTCCCGTCGGGATGGGATGCTATACTGCACCGGCGGCAAGCGGCAATCAGGCTCTCACAACCGATTCGAGACACGCGAACGTGATTCCCTACCACCGGACAGTAACCGTCCCCGCCATTCTCGCCCTCCTCGCGCTCTTCGCAGGGGGACTGCGTGCGCAGAACCATTTCGGTTCCGTGACCGCCGACCCCGCCATTTCGGCGGCGATCACGACGTCGTTCTCGCTCGACACCCTCCAGAAATTCGTCAAGCAATTGTCGGGCGTCTTGCCCGTCACGATCAACGGTTCGCCGGTCACCCTGCCGCACCGCTACGCGGGGAACGGTTCCCAGCAGTTCCGGAACGCTGCGCGTTTCATTTCGGACGTCTTCGCACGCTACGGCCTATCGCCGGTCATGGAGAACAACGCGTCGCCGTGGACGAAGATCAACGTCGTCGGCACACTGCCGGGGAGGCGTGCGGAGTACGTCGTGCTCTGCGGGCATTTCGATTCCGCCAACCCGAGCTGCCCCGGCGCGGACGACAACGCGAGCGGCACGGCGGTGGTGATGGAGGCAGCGCGCATCCTCCGCGGGATGTCGTTCGAGTACACGATCAAGTTCATCGCCTTCGGCGGCGAGGAGCAGGGCATGAAGGGCAGCGCGCTGTACGTGCAGCAGCATGCGCAGGACTCGATCCGCGCCGTGATCAACTGCGACATGACGATGTGGGACAACGACGAAGACAAGAACGTCCACATCCACGCGAAGGCGAACACGACGGCCCAGAAATCGGCGGACCTGGCCGATTTTCTCATCGACGTGGACGGCGCGTACAACCTCCCCGTCGTGTGCGTCGCCATCATCCCGGGCATCAGCGCGAGCGACCACTCCTCGTTCTGGAACATCGACCGCTCGGCCGTCCTGCTCATCGAGGAGTACCAGGAGGACTTCAACTTCTATTACCACTCGTCCAACGACACGTTCGTCAACGCGTCGGCCGCGAAGCACCAGGCGTTCTTCCAGAGCGTTGCGAAACTGGCGGCCGCGGCGACGGCGCACCTCGCCCGCCGGCTCGCACCGACACCGGTCGAGCTCGCCTCGTTCACGGCGGAGGTTTTCGGCGGAGCCGTGCGCTTGTCGTGGAGAACGGAGCGCGAGACGAACAACACGGGCTTCCACGTCGAACGTGCGCCGTTCCCATCCGCCGCCTTTTCCCCCGTCGGCTTCGTCGCGGGCGCCGGGAATTCCACCCAGCCGCACGAGTACCGGTTCGACGACGCCCCGCCAGCGAGCGGGGTGTTCGCGTACCGCCTGAGACAGGTCGACAGCGACGGGACGGAATCCCTCTCACGGTCGATCGCGGTGAGCGTGGGCGTCCCCACCACGCCTTCACTGGCCGTGTGGCCGAACCCCGCCTCCGCCCGCGCGAGCATCGCGTATTCCCTCCCTGACGGCGGCCCTGCCGTCCTGCGCATCGTGGACGCGCTGGGCCGCACCGCCGCAATCGTCCGCGGCGGTGAAGGGCCCGAAGGCGTGCGATCGGCGATGGTGGACGTCTCGGCCTTGCCGCGGGGAAGTTACATCCTGATCCTCGAAACCCCTTCCGGCTCAGCCGCCCAACGGCTCCAGGTCATTCACTGACGAATGCTCACCCGCCTTGTCCGGGCGGGAGCGCTTCTCCGGCGGCGGTTAGGATGCGGGGAAGGATGACGGTTACGGCGCGTGAGGGCAATACCGCATTGCGCTCAGTGGCCGTGCCCGCCTCCATGTCCGCCGCAGGCGTCTTCCGGTTTGCACTCCTGAACGGCCCCGCGTAGGAGAGCGTCGACAATGTGCCGGACCGTACCGCCCGGCGAGAGGTAGACGCGGACGCCCATGGCGTTCAAACCCTCGAGCGCCCTCCTGCCGATGCCGCCGACGACTACCGCGTCAACCGCGTGCTTCCCGATCGCTTCCATGGGACTGCACGTGCCGTGTTTGTGGTGCACGTTCGCGTTCGATACGGAAACGGTCTCGCCCGTTCCCGTGTCGTGGATAATGAAGGAAGGCGCCGAGCCGAAGTGGCCGTATGCCGTGCTGTCGATACCCCTGTCCTGTGCGACGGGGATACAAATTCTCATGTTCGAATCACTCTTGGTTGTGGAAATGTCTTCCCATCCGTGGGACGCTTGCCAACGGCACGTGGATCACGTCCGCAGGGCGCACAACTATTCCCCAACACACCCGGGAATGCTCCGGGTTCCGGGGAAACCGTGTTCAACGCATCACGTGGACGACCTGCGACCTCGACTCTCCGCCTGCCGCCAGCCGGAGCACGTACACGCCCGCGGGAAGGGCCGATGCCTCGAAGGTCGTCCTGTGGCGACCCGCCTCGAAGAAACCCGATGCCAGCGTTCGGATCTCGGTCCCCAGCAGGGAATATAAGGCAAGGTGCACCGGCAGAGCCCGCGGCAGGTCGAATTCGACCAACGCGACCGCACCAGTGACGGGGTTCGGGTACTGCCCCGAAAGGCGGAGCGATGCGGGGGTCGGCGCACCGGCGGCGGATGTCGCCACGAAGGCATCGCCGACGAGGGCGAGCGTGTCCTTGCCGCGGAGACCGTTGTGGACGAGCACGACGGAGCCGTTCAGAGGGCCCCAGTCCTTCGGCGTCCACTCGAAGACCAGGGCATCCGACATGGAAGCGGGAACGGTGAACGGCAAGGCGTTCGCCATCGCGACGTCCTGCGTGCCGACGAACGAAACGCTCTGCACCGTGAAATCCGCCAGACCTTTGTTCTCGATGGTGAGAGCCTGCCGGGCCGTGGTGCCCGCCTCGACGACGCCGAAGTTGATCTCATTCCCCGAGAACTCCGGAATGGGGCGCTTGCGGATGCGGAACGTGGGCGAGATTTTCGTGCGGCCGGATACGTCGGCGTCGCCGATACGGAAAACACCGCTGTTCGTCTCCGTCGTGGGAACCCTCCACGTGTAGCGCCCGTCCCCTGCAGGGGTTCGGTCCGTGACGGAGGACCAGTTGGCGCCATTGTCGAGCGAGTACGAGATCGTGACGTCGTCGATACAGTATGCTTTCCAGGCGATGTCGAACGTGCCGCCCGCCGTGAGCTCCTCGTATGGTTTCGGCGAGAGGAAAGACACCGATGGGTCGGGGACGATGGTGAAGCCGGACGCGCTGTTGACCTTTCCGCAGGGACTGCTGACTTCGCAGTAGTACGCCTTCTGCTGGCGGACATTGTCGATGACGAACTCGGGGCTGTCCACGTCGTGGATGATGCCGCCGGGCATCTCGAACCAGCGGTAGTGCAGTTCAGGGCCTTCGGCCTCGAGACGGATGACGGCGCGCCCGCCGACGCACACCGTGTCGCTGTTCGGCTGTTTGACGATGATGGGCTGGGAGAAGACTTTGAGCAGGGCGGGCTGGGATTCGGCGGAACCGCAGGCGCCGCGAACGATGCAGGTGACGGTGCTGAGGTTGTCCGAGACCTGCATGTTCTGGAACCACACCAGCGAGTCCGAGGCGCCCGGCACGATCTGGCCGTTCTTCTTCCACTGATAGGTGAAAGGCCCTTCGCCGCCCGGCTTCACCCAGAAGCTCGCGCCCTCACCGACGCAGACGTTGCGCCACGTGTTCTGCGCAGCGATGTACACCCCGCGCTTGATCTCGAAATCCGCATCCATTTCGTCCACCAGCGTTTCGTTGCGGCTGTCCTTCACGCGGATGCGGTACGTTTTGCCGGGCGGGAAGTTGCCGGGGATGCGCCAGATCCAACTGCGCGCGGTGCGGGGAATCCCGGAGGCAAGCACGGTGTCATAGGAAATCCCGCTGTTCCGGGAGAGGAGAATGACGAGGTCGTTGTTCCCGCTCGCGTCCCATGCGACGAGGAGGGAATCCCCGCCGCAGAGGCTCTCGCCGCCGAGGGGCGCCGTGAGCGCGAGCATGCGGATGGCACTGACTGCCTCCATGCAGAGGGCGTCCTCCGCGCGGGAACGCACGAGGGTCCCGACCCGCTCGCGGAAGATGTTGTGCTTGTTCGCGTTTCCGTAACGCATGTGGCAGTAACTCATCAGCTCGCCGCCGCCGAGGATGAGATGGATGTCGGCAGAGGAGAAGCAAGGCGGCTGGTTCGGCCGCGGTTCGGCGGTGTAACACGAGTCGATCGGCGGATTCCATACACAGCTGTGGGTGTGGTGGGACCCGAAGTTGTGGCCGATCTCGTGGGCCAATACTCCCACATGGCCGGTGATGTAACTGTTGTTGGCGGAGAACTTGACCAATGCGCAGCCCCTTTCCCTGCTGCAGAGCACATCCACCCACGCGAGGCCCTGGGAAACGCCGTCCGCCGAGATCGGCTTGCGCGTGATCAACACGGCCAGCGTACGGGACACGGTGTCCATCTTCTCGCGCCAGTAGTTCGTAAAGACATTGAGGAGTTCTCGATCCGATGAACCGGGGAACGGGTCGGTGGTCGTCCAGACCCGCAGGAAGGGGATCCGAAAGGTGATCGAGAGGTCGCGTTCGTAAATCGCGCTGCTCTCCCCCATTCGGGCGGTAATGTAGTTCTCCGTCGCCTCGACGGTTTTGTAATGCTTGTAGGCCGCCTCGTCCGCCTCGACCGCGATCTGCGCGAGCAGGGTGTCCACGTCGGCGATCGGCCATCCGGTGCGAGCCGGCCGGCCGGGACGATACCCTTCGAACTCGTCGTCTTCGGTCACGCCGCAGAGGTATGAGCGTTCCTCCTCCGTCGCCTCGGAAACGGTGACGACCGGTCGCATGCCCGGCGCGAGCGATGCGGCGTCGGGTGTAAAGACGGTGTACGTGCGGCCGCCTGTGATGATGGTCCCGCTCATGCCCCGCCGTTCCACAGCGAGGTAGACCCACGAGCCCTTCTCGCCGCGGATGGACCCGCGGTAGAGCGTGATGTCCGGTGCCGGCCTGCGCACAGGCCCGGCTTCCGTCATGGCGACGATCAGGGAATGCTCATCGAACAGGGTAAAGGAACGGATCTCGAGGTCCACCGTCCCGTCTCCCGGGATGGGGAAGCTCTCGAGGAGGAGGTGCGGGGAACTCCGCAGAACGGCGAACGATTCTTCGACGGCGAGCATGCGGGCGACGGGGCGCGCATCCGTACCGCTCCGCGCCGAGACGAGCGGGAAAAGGGCGGGCGCCGAAAACACGGAGGGCCTGTCGGATTGGCCCCACGCGGGAACATTCAGGGAAAAGGCGAGAAAGCCGCAGAAGCACGCGAACGCGAGAAGACCGGGCAGGCGCCGCGGCCGGAGAGTGTGTGTCTTCCAGGTCATACACATCAACCTTTTCTTATGAGGTATCGGGTGGATATATCCGCCGCCGGGTCGCCGAGGAGGAACGCCCGGGCGGGAGCACCATCGGAACGTTCGATCCGGAGCGGGGCGAGGAACAGGAGGTACTCGCCGGCGACGACGGTGCGGAGGTCCACGTTCTCTACGACCAGGACACCCGCACCGAGAAGCGTTCGATGCACCGGGTACGTGCCGTCCCCCGGCCGCTCGATGGAAAGATAATCGATGCCCACGCAATTCACATGGGCCTCGGCGAGTATGACCGCCGCCTCCCGGTCGAGATCGCAGAATTCATCCGTCACGACTCCGGCGTCGAGCAGTTCCGCGTTGCGGGTTTTGAAGAGCACGGAAAGCCCTTCGCGGAGGGAAAGCCCCTCGAGGTGCCGGGGCTCGATGCTCCGGGCGTCGCTGCAGTCCACGACGACGGCTTCCGAGACCCACCGCTCGGGGGCGATTTCGTCGATGGTCGCCCCGCCGCGGACGAAATGGGCCGGGGCGTCGACATGTGTCCCGCTGTGCGCGCTCATCGTCAGCGCCGACACCGTGGCGGCCGCGCCGTCATCCAGGTGCGAGAGGACCTCGCGGCGGAACGGCGTGTCTCCGGGGTAGACGGGGGTTCGCACGCCCAGAGGAATGCTGATATCGACGAGGGAGGGAAACGGGTAGGAACTCATGTCCGCGATGGAAGGTCGTGCGGGATGGGATCCCGGAAAAGCCTCTCAACCCTCCGCCAGCAGTTCGCGGATGAGCGACTCCACCGCTTGAACGTCCTCGTCCCGAAGCCCTGTGTACTCGGCGCGTATGACGCTCTGCCGGTCGATGACGAACAACTGGGGGATGCGGTCCACGCCGTACTCCGGGACGATGCTCCCCTGCTGGAAGCCGTGGATGAAGGGCAGTTGCGCAGCGGCGAGGAAGCGGCGCGCTTCGTTCTCGTCGGCATCGACGTTGACGGCGACGACGCGGAAGTCCGAGCGGTTGACGCGCTCGGCGAGGGTGGCGATGCGTTCGAGCGCGCGGCGGGACTGCGGCGAGACGGAGGCCCAGAAGACGAGCAGGACGACGTTGCCCCGATGTTCACGGATCGAGTGTTTGACACGTGCGCTGTCGGCATAGGGGACGGCGGGCGCCTCGGCGCCGATCAGTGCCGCACGGGTCTGCTTCCGCTCGAGTTCCCGCCGCCGTTCCTCTTCGGCCTTCTTCTCGCGGTCGTATATCAGGACCACATCGGGCCATTGGGCGGCAACGGGGATTTTCTCCTTCACAGCGAGGGCGGTAGGAATGTCGTGCAGCGTGTAGTAATAGGTGCGCGCGGCGAGGTTGAGGAAGCCGTTGTCCTCGGGGAAGCGCCGCTCGAGATCGGCGAGCTGTTCGAGAATCCGCGATCGACATTTCTCACTCCCCTTGTCGCGCTCGAACCACATGGAGAAGAGGACGGCCCATGCCCGGAAGTTGTCCGGGTAGGCCGCGGTCTCTTCCTGCACTTCGCGTATCCGGGTCTCGAGATCGGCGCGCGCGAGGGCCAGGAAGAGCGACATGAAGTACCGCGCATTGCGGACGGGCTTCCCGTCGGACCCGTAGACGTACGAGACGTAGGTTTTCTCCCCGTTGTCGTCGCGGTGCACGCCGTCTGTGACGTAATACGACAGGAGCGCCGCCGACTCGGGTACGTCGATACGCGCCGTCCACTCCACCCCGTTCTTCGTCATCGGTGCCCGGTGTTCCTGCCCGCTGTCCGGCCGGAGAACGTTCTCCCAGAGAGCGAGGCGTGTCCCGTAGCGCTTTCCCCAGTAATTGAAGGCATACACGATTTCGAGGGTGTCGGCGTTGTACAGGGGACTCGCCGACGTCGGGCGGTATACGATATCGACCGGCGAACCTGCGACAGGGCGGGTCTGCGCCGGGGAACGATGGGAGGCAGCCGAAAGGACCGCCGCGAGAGCGCAAAGGGAAAAAACGATGTTGCGCATCAGGAAATGGGCCCTTGCGGTTTGCCGGTTCCGTCTATTCCCATGTCAAGGACGTGGGTCTTGAACATGTTCCCGCCGATCACTCCCCCAAGGAAACCGAAAACGGTGAAGAGGACGACCGACGCGATGAGGATGACCAAGAAGAGTATGCCGGGGGACCCGATGAAATTCTCCATGAAGGTCCTCACTTGTTCCAATTCCGTCGCGCTCTGTCCGGTCTCTTCCATTTTCTGGAGAACCTGCTCGATCATTTCTCTGGACCGTTCCGGGAATTCGGCGGAGAAGAGCCCCATCGTGAGCGCTTCGACGAACGCGGTCAGAGCGCCGCCGAACAGACCGCCGAGCGAGCCGACGACCATGCCGTCTCCCACACTGAACGGCGTGCCGGGGGGGAAATTCTTCTTGTACACCCAGACGCCGAGCACGGCCCCCCCCATGATCCCCGCACAGCAGAGGCAATTGACGAAGTTGAGCAAGGGTACCACGGCCGTGGCGGTCATCGCCAGGGCGGCGACGGAAACCGGGACGAACTTGTTCGGCTTTGCAGGGAAATCGAAGGAGAAATCGTTCATGACGGTGGCCTCGGCGCGGAGGTGAGAGGTTGACGGGTGAAAAGGGACCGGATCGATGCAGGCGTGAACGTTCCGATCGCCCGGTAGAAGAAAATCGCGAGCCCGACCCCGGCGAGGGCGCCGCTTCCCGCCCGCGTCATCGCGGAGTTGGAGAACACCCCCGCGACATCGAGCGCGTAATCGAGCAGCATGGGGAGAAGGAGAGCCCCGAACGCGCATGCAGAGAGGTTCACGCGCCCCGAAAAGCGTTCCACGAGAGGGAACGAGAGGAACGTGAGCGTGAAGGCGATGTATACGCCAGCACAGCGGTTGCATACCGATAGCGGCACCCCGAAGAGCATGAACGACCGCGCAGGGTCCTGGTGGCATACGGGAGCGAAGAACAGGCGTGCGGCCGCGACGGCGGCGGGGTGCGCGTGCAGGGCCGAGAGGACCGACGCGGCGGCGAAAGAGGCGCACCAAAGGACCGCGCCCGCCGCAATCACCCTGCGCAGGAAACGTGCGCTACGGGGTATGTGCTCAGTGCGCCCCACTGCGCTTGGATGCGAGAAATGCATTCCAACCCGTCGTCTTATATGCGTCGGTAGCGATGTACTCCAGCATGTGCAGGAAGGTTTCGCGGGGGATGAAGCCGGGCACTTTCGTGAGCGGTGTCCCATCCGGGAGAAGGAAGACGGTGGCGGGATAGGACGAGATGCCGTATGCGGCCGCAATGGCCTTCTCCGTGCGCTTCTCGCCGTCCGCTTCGTGCGTCTCCGCCGATTCCGCGTTGAGCTTCACCGACACGAAATGCTGATCGAGGTAGAGGGCGACGGCGGAGTCGGCGTAGACTTCGCGGTCCATCTTCCTGCACCACCCGCACCACGTCGTGTACACGTCGATGAGCACCTTTTTCCCGTTCGCGCGAGCCGCTTCACGTCCCTCCGCGTATTTTTTCCACGCGACCCGCGGCCGCTCGCCGGGGGACTGGGTGCGCATCCCCGGGACGATGCCGGCGGTGGACATCGCGAAGAGGACGCATGCCGAGATCGCCGGGATCACCCACTCCTGCTTCATGGGCGAGCCCCCCGTTCCCGACCGCGACGTGCGGAAAAGGGATCGAGGCGGCGCTTCATGCCGTGTTCCCCTTGAACGCCGGGTGGTACCGGATGATCGGAAATTCTTCCTCCATGGACCTGCGGAAATCGGGGAAGAGCTGGAGAAACCGCTGGAGCGCCTTGATCGCGGCGGAATTGCGATGGAGGAGGAAGGCGAGACGGGCAGTCAGGATGAGGGGCTCGGGGAAGCGTTCCTCGAGACATGCGGTGTGCTGAACGGCCTCGTAAGCGGCCCGGATATCGCCGACCTCGTAGAGCGTCTCGGCGAGGTCGAGCCATGCCTCTCCGCACTCCGGTTCGAGTTCCACCGCTTTCCGGTAACTCGCGATGGCGTCTTCGAGCCGTCCGATCCTGTACTCCGCGTCCGCGCGCGCATGCCAGATCGGCCCGGAGAGCGGTTCGATCTTCAGCGCCGTGGTGAAATCGTCGAGCGCCTCACGGAACATCTCCATGGCGTCGTAACAGCAGCCGCGCCCGAAATAGGATTGGACATGCTCGGGGTCGATCTCCACGGCGCGCGAATAGGCCGCGATCGCTTCCCCGCAACGGCCCATGGCTTCGTACGCGTTGCCCAGATTATGCCAGGCTATTTCGTCGCCGGGGTGGATCTCGAGGGCTTTCCGGTAACAGCGTACCCCCTCGTCCAGCCAGCCGAGGTTCACGCAGCTATTCCCGCGGTTATACCACGTTTTGGAAGAGTTTTCGTCGAGGGCCAGTGCCGTGTCGTAACTCTCGATCGCCCGCCGGTGGCGGCCGAGCCGGCTCAATACGATCCCGCGGTTGTACCATGCCGACGCGTTCATGGGGTCGAGTTCGACACAGCGGTCGTACGCGTCCAGTGCCTCGTCGAGGCGGTCGAGCATATCGTAACAGTACCCGAGTTCGAACCACGCTTCCTTGGACTCGGGGTTGTTGCGGACAATACCCTCGAACACCTCGACGGCGCGGGCGTACTCTTCGCGGTTCTCGAATATGAAGCCCTCGTACAAACGCGCATGCTCGTGGTCCGGTTCGATGGCAAGAGCACGCTCGAGACATGCGAACGCGTCGTCGGAGCGGCCGAGGTTGTCGAGCGTGATACCCTTGTTGACGAGGAGTTCCACATCCCAGGGGTTGAGCGACTCCGCGCGCTCGAATGCGTCCAGGGCCTGCTCGTAGCGGCCGAGATTGTTGAGGGCCATCGCCTTTCGTTCCCACACGTCCGCACTGAACGGCGAGAAATCGATCAGTACGTCCAACAGCTTCAGGGCGTTCTCGAAGTTGCCCTCTTCGTATTGGGTCGCGGCGAGTTCCTCGACGAGGTCGATGCTCAATTCGCCGCTGCGCGCTTGCTCGACGATTTTCCCGATATCCTGCTCGGCGAGCGGGCTATTCCCCTCGCCGGTACCGGACGTTTCCTGCTGGTCATCTTCGAAATCGAAAAAATTCATCAATCTGACCGTATCCACCTTGCATGATCTTCGAGCAAAAAACTATCTCTCAACCGCTCAAAATGCAAGGGATTCCGTTTCGCCCGTCTTTGCATCGGCGCCTTCCGGCCCATAGCGGCTCATGGCTTCGATCGAAATGTCGAGGGGTTTCACCATGCTTTGCCCGGCATGCACGAAGGACCAGCCTGCGAACAGTAACACAATGAAACCGAGTACGAGCGGTGGAGCGCATGCGCTTCGGCGGCTCAGTGAGCGTTCTTTCCGTGTCATGGAAACCGCCGCAGCGCCGGCATCCGCGTTCGCCGGTCTCATCGATCGACCCGCGCACACGAACGCACCGGAGAACCGTCCCGGAATACGGTCCATCGCATGAACGATGGGGATTCGCCGGGGACCCTCGGACCCATTATCGCGGCGGTCGCGGTGCGGTACGGAGGTCACGGATCGTCTCTGACCGGTGCGATTTCGAGGGATCCCCCGGCTCCGTGATGGATGGGGAGACGTTCCATCTCAGCCCCGCCGCAGGGAAGCACCGTCATTGCCAGCGCGCTTGCGAAACGCCGATGCACCCGCCGGGACCCGGGTACAGGATTACAGGCATCCCTTGAAATCGTCACCGGCATTTCCCCCCGATGGCTTGCCCTGCTCTATCCCGAGCATCATTCGATCGCTCGCTCGGTAGGCACGCGGTTTGCGGCGGTTATTTCCACGCCATCTCTCACGATGCCCGATGAACCAGCGCAGAAGCCTTGCCCGAAAGCGGTTTTTCCTCTTCATTGCTTCCCAAAGATTGCGTCAATAAATTGTTTGCCTATACGTGGGAATCACCATGACCGCTGATACGCCCTGCTTGATCATCACCACCACCGCGTCCGCCGACGAAGCGGATGCCATCGCTCGGGCGCTCGTCGATGAGAGGCTCGTGGCGTGCTGTTCCGTATCGGGTCCTGTGCGCTCGACGTACCGGTGGGAAGGGCGCACCGTTCAGGACGAGGAGCGCATGCTTTTCATGAAGACGATCCGACAACGGTATCCCGACGTCGAGTCCCGCATCCGCGCCCTGCATTCCTACGAAATCCCCGAAATCATCTGCCTGCCCGTTCAGGAAGGGTTCGAGCCGTACCTCAGATGGCTTCACGGCTCGGTTGTCCCCGAGGGATCGGCGGAAGCGTCGCCCGGCAGTACGTCCCCATCCGCCGGGACGACGGGAAAGAACACGTTCGACGGGTCATCATGACGAAAGTCATCGCGGTCGCAAACCAGAAAGGCGGGGTGGGGAAAACCACCACGTCGGTGAACCTTGCGGCCAGCCTCGCCGTTGCGGAACGCCGCACCCTCCTGATCGATATCGACCCGCAGGCGAACGCATCGAGCGGGGTCGGCGTCGAAGGGGGCGGCCGTCCCGTGACCATCTACGAGATCCTCCTGCGCTTCCACGACGCCCGTGCGGGGATCGTCTCGACGGAAATCCCCTCCCTTCACGTCATCCCTTCCACCATCAACCTCGTGGGTGCGGAATACGAGCTCATCGAGGTGGAGCGCAGGGAGCATCTCCTCCGCACCGCCTTATCGGACATCCGTTCGGATTTCGAGTACATCGTCATCGACTGCCCGCCGTCGCTCGGCCTCCTGACGATCAACTCCCTCGCTGCGGCCGACACGGTCCTCATCCCGGTGCAGTGCGAGTACTTCGCCCTCGAGGGGTTGGGCAAGCTCCTCAACACCATCAATCTCGTGCGGAAGCATTTCAACCCCGGTCTCGATATCGAGGGCGTCCTCCTCACGATGTACGATATGCGCCTCCGCCTCTCCAAACAGGTAGCCGACGAGGTGCGGCGCCATTTCGGGGCCAAGGTGTTCGATACCGTCATTCACCGGAACGTGCGCCTCAGCGAGGCTCCGAGTTTCGGGAAACCCGTCATCCTCTACGACGCCATGTCGGTCGGATCCCAGAATTACATCGATCTCGCACAGGAAATCATGCAACGCAACGGCGACCCGGCAGCAACCGTCGACGCACGCCGCGCGGGTGAGGCTCCCGCGGCAGGTCGAGGCGCCGCTCCCTCCGGGTCGCAAGCGGGGGAGGGTTGAAACTATGTCGAAGAGCAAGTTCGGGCTGGGCCGGGGACTCGGGACGCTCCTCCCGACGGAAGAGGAGGCCGGCGAACAGGCTGTGAGCATCGTCCCGACCGCCGAAACGAGGGACGACGGGGTATCCAGCGGCATTCTCGCCCATATCGAAATCGCGCGCATCCAGCCGAACCCGTACCAGCCGCGTACGGAGTTCGAGCCCGAAGCGCTCGCCGAACTGGTCCAGTCCATACGCGAAAACGGCGTTGTCCAACCGATCACGGTGCGGCGTTTCGAGGACGGCTACCAGCTCATCACCGGCGAGCGGAGAGTCCGCGCATGCCGGGAAGCCGGCGTCAAATTCATCCCCGCCTATATCCGCGCCGTCGCTTCCGAAGAGGAAATGCTCGAGCTCGCGCTCATCGAGAACCTCCAGCGCGAGACGCTCAATCCCATCGAGATCGCCCAGTCCTACAAGCGGCTGATCGACGAGTACCATCATACGCAGGACGAAATCGCCCGGAAGGTCGGAAAGAACCGTGCCACCGTCGCGAATTTCATCCGCCTGCTCAAGCTCCCCGACACCATCCAGGAAAGCATCCGGAAAGGGGAGATCTCGTTCGGCCATGCCCGTGCTCTCATCAATATCCCCGACCGCCAGGCACAGCTCCGGTTGTGGAAGAAAACGGTGCACGACGGCTTGTCGGTTCGGCAGGTCGAGGACCTCGCGCGAAACCCGCACGAACGGAGAAAAGGCAAGGCGGAGGGTGAAAAGGAAAAGAAAGGGACGCCCACCGCGTTCGAGGACATCGCCGCCCGCCTGCGCTCGCGATATGCGACGAAGGTCCGCATCACCTCGCAGGAGAGCGGGGCAGGAACGATCACGCTCGAGTTCTACTCGGCGGAAGACTTGGAACGCATCGTCGAACTGCTCCTCGAATAGAGTGCGGCGCCGCGGGATGCGAGCCCCGCACCGATGCGAGGGCGCAAGCTGCTTCCGCGGGAAAAAAACGGCCGCCCATGCAGGGCGGCCGACGTTCCGGAACGTGAGGAGGCGTTCTACCGCGCGAGCGTCATGGGACGCGTCGCGACGAAACCGCCGGAACGCATGGTGACGTAGTACACGCCCGACGGGAGTCCCGCCGCGTCGAACACCACGTGATGCGAACCCGCCGTAAACTCCCCGTCCGCCAGCGTGCCGATTTCACGGCCGAGCGCGTCGGTGACGATCAGGCGGACGAAGGACGTCGTCGGGACATCGAAACGCACCGTCGTGGCCGGGTTGAAGGGGTTCGGGTAATTCCCGGAGAGGGAGAAGCCCATGACGGACGGGGTGTTCCCGACCGCCGTCACGAAATCCGACAGCGGGAGTTCGAGCGCCTGGAGCACCTCGCCGTACGTGTTCCCGTCGGAAACGTGGGCGAAGACGATCAAGCGGCTCAGCGGAATCGTGGAGTCCCTCGAGACGAAGGTGAAGGATTTGCTCACGCGCGTCTGGGATGTGACGGAGGAACCCGCGAACAACGGCTCCCCGAAATCGTTCGGGATCATCTGACGCAGGACGTGGTCGTGGTAGTAGGGGTACCGTGTGCCGGTCTGCGAAGCCTGCTGCCAGTTGAGATGGTCCTGCGTCTGCGCGACGTTGAGGCGCACGGGCACGTCGAGGTCGCGGTGGAATAACGTCTCGATCTCGAGCGATATCGTGCCGTCGGTGTAGGATGCGCTTCTGACGGTGAGGGTCACGGGACTGCGGCGCTGGTCCAGGACTTCACGCACGCGGCGATCCCACTCCGAACGGCTCATGCAGATATACTGATTTCCTTCGAAACGGATGCGGTTGACCGACCCGTTCGGCCACCCCTGCAACTGGGTTTGCTGGGCCCACGTCGTAGTGGTCGGCGTGTACATGGGTTCCGTCGTTGCGGTGATCGCGCTTCCGCCGTGATAAGCGATGGCGAAGACACGGTGGGGGTATCGCGCGACGATGGCATGGACGCTGTCCGCGCCGTCGGGACAGTAGGGACACCAGTTCCCCGTCCCTTCCTCGAGGAGGACAGTCGGGTCGGAGTCGACGTCCTCGGCCTGGACATGGAGGGTCACCGCGATCGTCGCGCTCGGGTGGTCGGGGTCGTTGGAAGTGATCGTGAGGGTACCGTTGTGCACGCCGTCGGCGAGCTGGGCGGCGTCCATGACGACGGAGAACGTCTCCGTCCTCCCGGGGTCGACGGAGCCGGAGGCCGGCGAAGCGCTCAGCCATGCTGCGCTCCCCGATGCGTTCCACGTCAAGGCCTGGCCGCCGATGTTCCGGATCGTCACCGCTTTCGCTGCGGACGTCCCCCGCTTGGCCCACTCGTCGATGGAGGTCCTGTTGAGCACCATGCTCGGGCTGCTCGACGCGAGCGCGTCGAAGACCTCGCACACCGCGACGCCCCCCTGTGCGGTGCCTCCGCCGATCGCATAGAATTTCCCATTGCCGTCGGTGACGAAGTCGCCTGCGTAGAACACGGGCGTCGGTTTGAGCTCTTTCGTTTCCCACGTGTTCGTCGCCGGATCGTACGCGAATGTCATCGCGCTGACCTGGCTCGCCTGGTTGAGCCCGCCGGTGATGTAGAGCTTCCCTCCCCCTGCACCGGCCAGCTGCCGCGCGAGCGGACCGCCGGGAATGTCCGCCAGTTTCGTCCATGTCACTTCGTCGTTGAAGACCTCGCCCTTGTAGAGGGAAGCGTTCAGCGTGCCGCTTGTCCCCGTGTAGGAGATGCCCCCCGAAAGGTAGATGTCGCTCCCGATGACGGCGACACCCGCCGAACGGTTCTTGTACGGTGCGGTCGTGAGTGAAAATGTCCACCGTTCCTGGTCGACGTCGTACACCTGGATGCCGTTGTCGCTCGACTGGAAGTTCACGTTCCCGCCGCCGATCACGAAGATGCGCCGGCCGACCACCGCAACGCCCGCGTTGAAGACGGGGAAGAGGAGATTCGGCTTCGTCGTGTAACTATTCGACTGAGGATCGTAGACGAGTGTCGATGCGACGATCGTGAAAGGACTCGTGGAGCTGTACCCGCCGATCAGGTAGATCTTCCCGTCGACGACCGCCACACCGGGCAATGCACGCGCCGAGGGAAGCGAAGCGATCTGCGACCATGTGTTCGTCGCGATCGTGTACTTGTAGCAGTTGAGATCGTACCCGCTGCCGTTCGGGTTGATCCCGCCGAACACGTAAATGGCGCCGTCGCAGTACGCGACGGCATGGTACTGCTTCGCGGCGGGGAGGTTGGCGATCGCTGACCACTGCGCGAGTGGGGCTGCCGTCGGGGTTGCCGCCGACATGTCGCCTGCTGCCGGGATAGCGGCAACGGCCGGGAGCGAAATGTCACGGGCATCCTGTGCCGCGAGGCGGACCGCGATGGAGGCGAAGAGCACGAGAACGAAACCTGCCGGAACGAAGAGTTTCCGCATAAGATCTCCTTGTGATTTGGGGAAAGGGATGTGAAGGAATGCTGAGGGAGAAGAGGCCGCTCGTGGTATGGGAAGGGGGAAAACGCTCGGGGGAGTCGGCGTGTGCGGGCGGCTGATTCCGCGCCGCCCGCACTCATCGTGTCATGGTCGTTTCACGGTAGTCGCGTGATCGGATGCTCGTGTCCGCGTATCGGCGCCTCAACGGACGAGGAGCATTTTCTCCCCCGTCCGGACCTTGTCGCCCGCCTGGAGCACGGGGAAATAGATGCCCGCTGGGAGAGAGGACGGCTCGAAGAGGGCGTAGTGCATTCCGGCAGGCAGCCACCCGTCCGCCAGCACGGCGCATACGCGCCCCAGCACATCCACGACGGTCAGCCTCACGCGGCCGCCCGTCGAGAGGCCGAAGCGGATCATCGTGCCGCCGGTGAATGGGTTGGGGCTGTTCGGTTCGAGAAACATCCCGGCCGGGACACCCTCTTCGCGCACTTCGACGGTCGAGTTCTCGCGCAAACGCTCGCCATGCGCTTGCAGGATCTCCCCGGGGACAGCCCCGCTCATCCGGTGCACGAAGGCGATCAGCTCGGCTTCATCGGGGATGGAATCGAGCGACGTGAACCAGTACTCTCTCTCGAACACGCTCTGCGAGGCATGGGGACCCGGTCCGGCGAGGAGGTCGCCTGCGGAGTCGGGAAGGACGAGGCGCACTGCGTGGGCATGGTAGTACGGGTAGAGGATCTTCGATTTCGTCGACCCCGACGAATCGACATAGTAGTACGACTGGCCGACGTTGAGGCCGCTCTGGGTTTGAACGATGTTCAGGCGAAGGTCCCCCGTAATCCCTTGGTGGAGCGTGACGCGAACTTTGACGCGCGTCAAATGCGTCACGGGGTTGTGGATCTTGTCGAAGAACTCGATGCGGACCGGGCTGCGGCGTTCCTCGAGGAGAGCGGTCACCGCTTTCCGCCATAGCGTGCGTGTCATGGGCAGCCTGCCCGTCGAGGGATCAGGCACGCGGTTGATCGCCGCGGAGGGATAGGAGGTCACGCCCAGCAGGCGGATGATGCCGTTGCCGCCCGGCGTGACGAGCGGGTCGTTCGCTCCCTGATGGTACGTCACCCCGTGCACCCGGCCGGGGAACTCGTCGAGGAGGGCCTTCAGCGTGTCCGCCCCGTACGGGCACCACCCGCACCACGTTCCGCTGAACTCCTCGATGAGGACCTGCTGTTCCTCGTCGACCGGCTGTTCCTGCACGTGGATCGTGACGGGGATGGTGGTCGTCGCGTGCAGGGGATCGTTGCACGCCAACGCCAATGCGGCCGCATGGTCCCCTTCGTCGAGGCTCGTCGCGTCGATCTGCAGTTCGATCCGCGTCTCGCCCATCGGCGGGATCGTGCCGCTCTGGGCGGAAAGCGAAAGCCAACCGTTTCCGCCCGAGGCGACGGCAAGCGTCCACGTGAGATCCGCGTAACCGTTGTTCTTGATCGTCAGCCGCTCGGAGACAGGCTGGGATTTCTGGACCCAGCGGTCGACGGAAGTGCGCGGGAGAGCGAGGAGGGGCGTCCCCTGCGCGCCCGTGTCGAAAATCTCCAGGGTGTCGGTCGCGTATCCCGTGAAGGTTTGTCCTCCGGGCAAGTATGCCTTTTTCCCGTCCGTCCCCGCCTGGATCATCGCCTGTATGCCTTTCACCTTCGGTTCGAGCGTCGTCCACTGGTCCAGGGTAGGGTTGTACTTGAACGAGCGGGTCGTCGCAGGCGCGTTGTTATCGATGGATGGGCGTCCGCCGAAGAACCAGCCTTTGCCGTCGATCCCCACCCCGGACATGTAGATCGTCGGCCCGATCGGGTAATCGGAAACTTTCCGCCATTGGAGCGTGTCCGCATCGAGAGTCCCGATGTAGGTGTCGGCGATGTAGGTCATGTTCGGATACGTGTTGTTGTACCCGCCGGTCACGATGATTCGATCGTCGACGACGGCCGACGAGAGGTATTTCACGTTGCGCGGGTAATCGGTGGCGCGGCTCCACGTGTCCGTCGCGGGGTCGTACACCTGCACGAGCTTATGGTACGCGTCGTTGGTCGCTCCCACACCCGCGATCGTGTAGATCTTTCCGTTCAGGACGCCCGAGGCGCAGAAACCCTGGGGAAGCGGCATATCCCGCTTCTTCGTGTAGGTGTTTCTCTCGGGGTCGTATTCCCAGACGTCCGGGACGGTTTTATACGATGTGCCGAGGTTATCGAGCCCCGCCATGATGTAGATTTTCCCGTTCACCGTCTGCGCCTGCCCGAACAGGAAGCGGGAGACGGGGAACGCCGCGATGGCCGTCCAGCTGTCGGTAGCGGGCGAATACTTGTACGAGAGGTTGTTGTAGTAATTCCCGCTCGTCACGCCGGCGAAGATGTAGATCTCCCCGTTGTACGACGCGACGGTGTGGTACTGTTTCGCGACAGGGAGCTTCGCGCCCATCGACCACGCGCCCGCCACAGCGTACTTCGCGAGAGGTGCTGCGGATCCGTTCAGGTTCTCATAGTAGGACGGTGCAAGGATCGGGTCGTCGGGCGGCGCACAGCGCTCCTGGGCGACGGCCGTAGCACCGACGACGGCGAGGAGAAAAAGCAACACGGTACACGACGGCTTCATGGGGACGGTTCCTCCGTGTTTGACGTTGCAGGGTATGGGAATACGTCGGGAAAGATTCCGGCGGAAGAGCATCGAAACGATTTGAACGATAATATACGCCTATATGGAATGTCGCGGCAATCACACTTTTGAAAAAACATCGCTGCGCATCGCGCCGCCTTTCACTCATGACGGGACAGCGGCGCGAAACGAACGAGGATACCGACTTGCCTTTCCGTGCATGCGGATCACGGAAGCGGTGTTCAGCGGTCGATGTAGCGCGAGAGATCGTCCCGTGCGGTCAGGTGCACGATCCAG
>JARYLZ010000052.1 GCA_029907355.1 Bacteroidota bacterium
TGTTCTTGCATGTCTGCGGCATCCCGTACGACCGGTACGCACTCGCCGAAGCGCTCGCGCGCGCGGAGCGCTATGCCGGGATCGAGGGCGGCGGCATGGATCAGGCAGTTTCCCTGCTCGCGAGGGACGGTCATGCCCTGCGCATCGATTTTTTCCCGCTTCGCGCCCGACCCGTTCCCTTTCCGGCAGGCGTGCACATCGTCGTATGCGACAGCCTGGTCGAAGCCGCGAAAACGGGGGGAGCACGCCGTGCATACAACACGCGGGTCGTGGAGTGCAAGCTCGCCGCCGTACTCATTGCTCGGGAATATGAGCGGAAAACGGGTCTCGCGGCATCGGTCGAGAGGATCGCCGACTTGGACGCGCTGTTCGCGAGCTGCGGTGAGCGCGTGCGCGAAGCATGCGTCGGTGCTGCCCTTGACGGCGACGTCCTGCCTCTCGGGGAAATCGCGTTGCGGTTGGGCATGAGCCCGGAATGCGTTTTACAAACGTACTGCCGGACGCGCGGGGGCGAGACGGTCGCACCGCCCCCCATGGGTTTCGCTGTCGGTCCCCGCTATCGGCATGTCGTCTCGGAGGCTGCAAGGGTCGAGGAAGCCGAACAGGCGTTGGGGAGAGGGGACGCGCAGCGGTTCGGCGAACTCATGAATGCCTCGCACGAGAGCTGCCGCGAGGCCTACGAGGTCAGCTGCGGGGAGCTCGAACGACTCGTGGCATGCGCGCGGGAGGCGGGAGCGCTCGGTGCGCGGCTCACGGGAGCGGGTTTCGGCGGGTGCACGGTCAATCTGGTCGCCTCGGAGAATATGGAATCGTTTCTCCGGGCCATGCGGGGGATGTATCGGCGTGAACGCGCTGAGGTGCTCGAGGAAAGGGGCGTTGCAGCCGATGATGCCGTGTTCGTTTGCCATCCCGTGGCCGGCGCTTCCGTCGTCGCGGGATGCGGTGACGACGCAGGGCGAACAGGGAACTCTTAACGATGCGGCTACCCGAACGCATACGCCAATTGTTCGAACTCGCCCGAACCGAAGGGCGGCGGCGTTTCGATCCTGAAACTCGCCGATGCCTCATCCCGCGCGATACCGTCTGGTACGCGATTTCCCTGCTCGCTTCCGATGATCCGGACGACCGCGCACTGGGGGAATCCCTGCTGATGGAAACGCCGAGCGAAGACGGCACGCACACACCCGCGAGCCTCCTCGCTCTTTTCTTTTCCCCTCTTTTCGATTTGAAGGAAAGCGTTCGCAGCCGCATCCGGGGGTTGGTGCGGGATGAACTCGTCCATGCCGCCGAAGTGGAGTGGCGCGACGGGAACGTGAACCACCCCCTCGGCGCGTACGCGACGCTCGTGCTCGGCGGCGAGATCGCTTCGGCGCCGTGGGCGGTATCGCTGGGCGGGCGCCGTCTCGGCCGCCTTCTCGAGGTGAGCGGCGGGCGCCGCCATGCGGGGAGGAGGCAAGGGGCACTCTCCGAGTACAACAGCCTCACCTACGGCGCGCTCGACCTGTGTTTCCTCTCCCTCGTCGGCGCGTACAGCAGCGACGCCGAAGCGCGCGCATGCGCCTTGCGGCTCGAGCGCGGCCTGTGGCTCGACGCGGCGCTGCATTTCCACGCCCCGAGCATGCAGTTCGCAGGGCCGCACTCCCGCTCGTACCAGGACGACACGTCCGGCGGTTACTCGGGGCTCCATTGCGTTTTCTTCGCCGTGTGGGGCGACCGCATCGCCTTGGAGCCGGAAACGGCGCGTGCATTCAACCACCCCTCGGCATTCCTCCAGAACGCGCTCATCGCGCTGTGCCCCTTTCACCCCCCGGTGGAGACCGAGCGCATCGCGTTCGACAAACCCTTCCCCCTCACGATACGGCAGGCGACCTACGGTGAGTCGTACCATGAAACCCGCGCGGGGGAGGGGTTCGACCACGAAATGTACCCCGGCGGGTGGTCGGAATTGACAACGTACATGACGCGAGCGTACGCGTTGGGAACCGCCTCGATCCCGTATGCGAACGGTGCCCACTCGGATGCCTTGATGGTGAGGATCGCGCGACGAGGGAAAGACGGCCGTCAGGCCCACCGGTCGCTCTTCGCCCGCGGCGTCTTCAACGAGGCGGCGTTCGGAATCCCGAACCTCTGCCACACGACAGGGACGGTCGTCGACGAGAGCTGGTACCCGGAGCAGGGGAGGACGGCGATATGCCAGCACGGGAATCTCGCCGTGGTCCTCTACACGCCGAAGAGGGCGGGGCACGGGCGCGTGCGCTCGTTCCGCATCGATCTCGTGTTCACCTACCGCGAGCCCTTCGATGCGCTCCTCGCGGGCGGCCGGGCGGTCACTGCGTTTCCCGCCGCCGGCGAAGAGCCCGCAATTCTTCTCTTCGCCGACGGGGACACGCTGGGAGCCGTCATCCCGCTCAGACCGGAGCCCTACCCTTCCCCGCCCGCATGGACGATGGAAGCCCGAAGGGATCACCTCGTGTACTCGCTCTGGAATTACCACGGCGAAGAGATCGAGCCGACGCGGGACGAACTGCAGCAGTGGCGCAACGGTTTCGTCATCGAGCTGGCGGAACGCTCGCAGTTCCCCTCGTTGGGCGAGTTCGCAGAACACGTCGCGAGTCTCGCGGTTCGGGAACGGATCGAGGGGGATATCAGGACCGTCGCGGTAAGCGGGGCAGAGGGGGAGATGGTTTTCCGCTTCGACCCCCGCGCGGAACGGATCCTCTCGCGGACATGGAACGGCGAGGAACTCGGGAACGACGCGTTTTCCGTCGAGACGTCCCCGAGCGCTTCGTTCCCGCCTATTCCCCCTTCGCTATTCGAATAGCACGGGGTACCGGCACGAGGGGCGGCTGTTTCAGCGGGGGGATTTTTCTATTTTTCCGCGGGACCGTCTCGTGAGACACGATAAACGAATCGAGCGATGAGAGGGGATTCCCTTCGCGGATACCTGTTCGTATCTCCCTGGGTCGTCGGGTTCCTCTTCCTGACTGCGGGACCGATGGCGTACTCGCTGTACTTGAGTTTCACGTCCTCGTCAATGTTTTCCCCGCCACGGTGGGTCGGGCTCGAGAATTACCGGTCGATTCTCACCGAGGACCCCCTCACGTGGAAGAGCCTCTGGAACACCTTCTTCTACACGGTGTTCTCGGTGCCGCTCTGCGTCGCCCTCGCGCTCGCGCTGGCGCTTCTGCTCGACACGCGGGTGCGATTCATGCGCGCGTTCCGCACCGTGTTCTTCGTTCCTTCGGTTACGAACGTCGTCGCCGTGTCCGTTCTCTGGTTGTGGGTCTTCCACCCTGAAGCAGGGCTCTTGAACACCGTCCTGGGACGCTTCGGCATCGAAGGCCCCTTGTGGCTGCAGAGTGAGGTGTGGGCGAAACCGGCGCTGGTGCTCATGTCGCTGTGGGGGGTCGGCGGGATGATGGTGATCTTCCTCGCCGCCCTGCAGAGCGTACCGCGCGAATTGCACGAAGCGGCGCTCATCGACGGGGCGTCCGCAACGCGCAGGTTTTTCTCGATCACCCTGCCGATGATCTCGCCCGCCCTGCTCTTCAACCTCATCGTCGGGATGATCGGGGCGCTGCAGGTTTTCACGCAGGCGTTCGTCATGACGGGCTCGGTCCAACCGGGGAGCGAGGGTGGGCCGAACAACGCGACGCTCTTCTTCGTGCTGTACCTGTACAAGAAAGCGTTCCAGGAATTCCGGATGGGGTATGCATCCGCGCTGGCGTGGGTGCTCTTCGTCCTCATCGTCGGCCTGACGGTTCTCGCGTTGCGGGTCGCGAAGCGCCGCGTGTTCTACCTCGGGGGGGAAGAACGATGAGCGGTTCCACCGCGGGTGAGGGGACGGTCGTGCGGCGCCTGGCGCGTATCGCGCTGACGTACGTCGCACTGGTTTCGCTGAGTTGTGTCTTCCTCCTGCCGGTGGCATGGATGCTCTCCTCGTCCCTGCACGACGCGGCGAGCGTCTTCGAACAGCCCTTCCGCTGGGTTCCCATCCCGCCGCGATGGGAGACGTACGCGCGCGCGGTGACCGTGTTCCCGTTCGGTCGTTCTCTCTTGAACACGCTCGCCGTGGCCGTCCCGTACACGGTCGGCATGGTCGTCTCCTCCGCGCTCGTCGCTTACGGGTTCGCGCGTCTCCGGTTCCCGGCGAGGGATTTCCTCTTCTCGGTGTGCCTGGCGACGATGATGCTGCCGGGGCAGGTGACCATGATACCGCTGTACATGCTCTTCTCCCGGCTCGGGTGGGTGGACACGTTCCTCCCGCTCATCATCCCCGGGTTCTTCGGGTCGCCGTTCTCGATCTTCCTCCTCCGGCAATTTTTCCTCACCATTCCTACGGATTGCGACGAAGCCGCACTTCTGGACGGAGCGGGCCGCCTGCGGGTGTTCTGGAGCGTCGTTCTCCCGCAGGCGAAACCGGCACTCGTCACGGTCGCGTTGTTCGCGTTCATCGGGTCGTGGAACGATTTCTTCGGGCCTCTCATCTACCTCAATTCGCCCGAACGTGCGACACTGACGCTCGGATTGAACATGATGAAAACGCAGATCGTCGGGGCGGGGACGGTGGAGTGGAACACGCTCATGGCCGCCTCGCTCCTGGTGATGCTGCCCAACGTCATCCTCTTCTTCGCCGCCCAGAAACATTTCATCCGGGGGATCGCTGCCGGATCGTTCGTATCCTGATACCGCACCGTATGCATGCCCACCCACATCGCCTCGCCCTTCTCCTCATTCCCGCCTCCGTCCTGCTTGCGTTCTGCGGCAGCCGCCGGTCTGGCGACGTCGTCGTCTACAGCTGTTCGGCGAACGCGCTGGAAATCCGCGCGCTCGAGGAGGATATCCCCTCGTTCACGGCGCAGACGGGTATTCGCCTTGCGCTGAACCCTTTCAGCGGCGACGAGAAACTGCTCGCCATGATCTCCGCTGGGAACGAGCCGGACATTTTCTATGCGGCAACGGCGCTGCGCGACAGGCTCGCGGCGGAGGGGAAGCTGCTCGATCTTCGCACCGTCTCCGCGGGAGATCCGTTCGTGGAGCGGCTCACGCAGGCGGCGCGTTCGGACGGGATTTCCCTCGACGGCGGGTGGTACGGCTGTCCGAACTGGGTGTTCACGTGCGGCGTCTACTACAACCGTGCCCTGTTCGCGAGGGCCGGAATCCCCATGCCGGATTCGTCGTGGACATGGGACGACATGGTAGCGGCGGCGAGGGCGCTGACGAAAGACGAAGACGGCGACGGGAAGACGGACCGCTACGGCGTCTTTATCGGGACGCACTTCATCGAGGTGCTGGAGTTGATGAACGGTGCGTGCGTCGGGCGGGACAACCTGTTCCTCGAGATCGGGCGGGAAGCGGGGGAAGTGCACCGCCGGTATATGGGCTTGATCGCCGAGGGCATCATGCCGGACCCGCGGCGCATCCAGGCGATGGGGATGCCCGCGCCGCAGATGCTGGAAAGCGGGCGCGTGGCGATGCTTCTCGAGGCGGTTCCCCATGCGAATCTCTACGAGACGCTCACGATCCCCTGGGGCGTCGTCCCCGTGCCTTCGTTTCCCGGCAAGACACCGCGCTATTTCCGGTCCCGTTCCGGCGGTTTGTGCATCAGCGCGAAGACGCAGGATCCCCGCCGAACTTGGGAGGCGTTGAAATGGATCATCGGCGGGGCGCGTTTCTATCAACCCAATCCCGTGCTTCGGGACGCCGATTTCGTCGCCGGATGGGAGAAGCGGTATCCTCGGCTGAGGGGCAGCGGCTTTCGGACCGTCTGGGAACGCGGCATGCGCGACGATTCGGAGGACCCCCGCTATTTCGTCCGCTTCTCGTGCTGGAGCATGCATGCCGTCATGGAGCGGTTGCAACCGCTGCTCGACCGCATGTTCGCGGGCGCCATCGACCCCTCCGCCGTCGCCGCGGCCGTCCCTTCGATCAATGCAGCAGTCCATGAGGAACTGCGCCGGACGCTCGAGGACACCTCGATACGGCCTGCATTCCGAAAAGCCCTCGAGCAGAAGCTCCGCGCAGCGGGATCGAACCCCCTCAAACGCTGACACCCCGAGGAGGCGATGAGCGTGGAAAAACGCCGCCGTATGCGATTCGAACGGGAAAGCGACCGGAGCGGCCGCATCTTTTACGGGAAAGCCCCGCTGGCCGATGTGAGGGACCTGACCCTGTGCAATGTGCGGTTCCGTCCGGCAGCCGAACCGGTCATCGGGTGCGAGGTCCCCGTCCCTTTGTATTGGCGGCAGTACCACGGCCACGAGGACCCCGAACGGAGTGCGGCATCCTTCGCGCGCATCGAGAGAGCCTACGAATTCAAGAACGCCGTTTTCATCCGCATTACATCCGAGAATGCTTCGCGGTGCATCCTCAGCGAGACGACGCTCGTCGTCCTCCACCATCCTCTCGTCTGGTCCGTGGAGTATATCGTCGACACGCGGCTCTCAGTGCAGGAGGAGGGGTGGGTCGTAACACCGCACGCCGACCACGGCGACCTCGAGTTCCTCGATCTCTGGCCGCTGGGGACGTTCGACGCATCGGGTACCCTTCCCAAGCGCTTCACCGATTGCCTGGTCGTGAAGGATGCGACCGTCGTACGCATCCCCCACCATCATTTCGAGACGCGGGAAAAGAAACGGATCCCGATGCGGACGGGCGACATGCTCGTGTACGTGCTGGAAGACGTCAACCCCGTCGTGGAGGTGGTCGCGGGGGAGGATATCGAGGCGGGGATCTGCGCGTACATGTGGGATGTTCACTTCGGCGTGCGGGTATGCCGCAGGCGCGAACCTCGCACGGTCCGGCCGGGAGAAACGTTTCGGGCCGCATTCCGCCTTTTCGCGATCCGGAGGCGGGATGCGGCCGCTTTGCTGCGGTACGCACGGCATACACCGGACCCCTCGCTCGCATCCACCCCAGTCTACCGCGAGGGGATGCAGAGCTTCGACGAAGGTCCGGCGAAGCCGGATGCCGCATCGCCCGAATGGCCGTGGAGCTTCGAGGGAGGCACAGAATCCGCCGAGGGGACCGTCGACCGCCTGGAGGCTTTCGGCCAGGGGGCATCGCTCGCCGTCCATCACCCCATCGCGTGCACATCGCGTTGGGTGGCGCACTCGATCGGGCCGGCTTTCGGCGGGGAACCTTTCGCCGACGGCACAGCTTACCGCCTGACAGCGATGGCCCTTCTCCGCGATTTCCATGGAACCGCGTGCGTCGCGTTCCGTTTGCACCGTCAGGGCGCGGAAGGGTTGCACGACACCGCATCCTACGAGAGATATGAGGGGACGAGCGCCGCGAAGGGGAAAGATTGGGTACCGCTGTACGTCGAGACGCCTCCTCTTTCGCCGCCGCCGGACCGACTGCACCTCGTGCTCGAAGCGGAAGGGACCGGCATTTGCCGGTTCGACCATGTCCTCTTCGAACGGATTCCCCCTGCCGGGGAAAACGGCGGCGAGAGCCGGTGAATGCGGGATGAAGAGGCCGCGCACGCCGGTTCACGCGATGATCTGGGCCCTTTCCGACCGCCCTATCGAGGACCACGCCTTCCTCCGCGCTTCCTACGAGGATATTCGCGCGCAGGGCTTCGAGGGGATCGAACTCTTTGTCCGTTGCAGCCGTTACACCTGGGCGGACCGAGAGGCGATGCAGACGATGGGGAACGTGAATGCCTGGTGCCGCCGTGACGGGCTCACCCTCTGGATCGGGGCCGATCCGCGGGCCGTGGCGGGACGTCTGTCCTCTCCCGGCCATGCGATGCCGGTGCTCGTTTACGGTGACGCGACCGTACCTCGAAAAACGCCGAACCTGCTACCGCTTCGGAACGGCCGGTTCCGCTCCGTTTGCCGGATCCTTTCCCGCCCGACGCACATCCTGCACGATGAAACGGTCACCTACCGCTTCGACGGAGTCGAACGGATCTACGCCGTACGGTTGAGGAGAGACGAGTCCACGGTGAGCCGTGCGGTGGACATCACCACCGATGCGGACTGGAGAGTGCAGTCTCAAGAAGAGCGCATTGCCGTCGAGGGCGAGTGGCGGCCTCCCGCCGGGGGCGATTGGCGCTGCCTCGTGTTCTATCGGTTTCGCACGAACCTCTACGATTTCGCAGACCCGGCGGCAGGGCGCGCATACGCAGCGCTCCTGCGGTCATTCCCCGCTGCGCTCGTCCCCGACGGCATTCTCTGGGACGAGCCGGGGTACTTGTGCCAGCACGGCGTACTCCCCTGGTCTGAGGGTATCCGCCGCCGATTCCGCGCGAGAGGCGGCGGACCGTTTTGGCTGCTCGCCTTGGAGTCGGCGGCGAGGGACCACATTCCGGTCCGCGTGGCATTCTATCGCGCCGTGCAGTCGACCGTCCTGTCGGCCCAGGCAAGCGCCCGGCGTGAAGCGGAACGCTTGTGGGGACGGCCGCTCGTGGTCGGCATGCACGACACGTGGCGGTGGGAATCGGCGGACATGTCGGACATGAATCACGGCAGCCTCGACCTGTGGCGCGCGCTCCCCGTGAAGCGGAATGCGTTCGTGGATCTCGGGAGCGTTCACCTGCTCCGCCGCCCTTCGTCGGGATTCTATGCGAACCTCGCCATGGTCATGACGGTCGGGAGCTCGCTCGCCCGCCGGACACCCGCGCGCACCGTGTACAATAACCTGTGGACGGCGGGTGAGGATGCCTGGCAGAAATCCATCCTCCGTCATTGCATCCGCGTTCTCGCCGTTTTCGGGCATCGGTGGAGCGCGCATATCTACGGCCCGGCAGGGACGAGATCCGACCCGTCTTCATTCCTCGGGCTTCCCTACACGCCCGGCTACCCGCGGCATTCCACTTGGAAGGAGTTCCCGGCCTTGCTGTCCCTTCTCGCAGAACATGAACGCTTGAGCGGGGGAGCGCTGCCCGACGCATCGGTTCTTCTCGTGTACCCCATCGAGGCCATGTACGCACGAGGCCCCGCGAATGCATCGCGCGCGGCGCGGGATATTTTCCGTCTCGTGCTCGCCCTCACCGATGCACACGTGACGGTGGATGTCGCCTCACCCTCTGCGTTCGAGAGCGGCGTAACGCCGGAAACCTTCGCCCGGCGTTACGCGGCGGTCGTTCTCCCCCACGCATCCGTCATGCCGCATTCCTTCACGGATTTCATCGCCTCGTCGGGTGTCCGATGCATCTGCGTGTTCGGCACCCCGCGGTGGGGCGAAGACGGGCGCCCGCTTCGGCACTGCCGCTCCGAGGCCCTGCCCGATATCCGATCGGTCGTCCGCGCCCTCCGAGCGGACCCGCGCAGCCGCCCTGTCCAGGCCCCCGCGCGGTGCTGGGTGACGACGACCCGCATCGATGGCGGGATTCTCCTCAGCCTCTGTCCTGCACGGCACGGCTACACGTACGAGGGGTGTATTCGTTTCCGCGGTGTGCGTGTGCTCATTCCCGCCACGAGCGGCTTGTACCGCATCCTCATCCGCGAAGACGGGACCGCCGAACATTTTCCGGAGCGTACGGAATGATGGACGGCCGGAAAGCGGAGTGGGTGTTCGAGATTGAATGTCTCGGCTGCCGGGACGGTCGTGTTCAAGCGCGGGTGAAACCCAACTGTGCGGAGGCCGTCGTGCCGTGCGGGTACCTCCTCGTCACATTCGATACATCCGGCTACGACATGGGAGCGCACATCCGTTACGCCCGCTTTGCCGGTGACGAGACGCGGCGCACGTTCGGCCAGGCCGTCTTTTCACCCGCGCCGCCCGGAATCCCTGTCGGCCCTTGGCCGGGGTGGCGGGATATCCCCCTTCTCCCCGGCGTCGAGCTTCGCACACCGCAGGGCATCGTCCGGGGCAAGTGGGTGTTCTGGGGTGACGAAACGAGGGAAAATGTTCTCCGTGCGGTCTTCGCTTTTTCCGTGCCTGGGGAATCCTTCTCTGCCGATCTCGCGACCGACGAACGGTTCGTGCCCGTATCGGCCGAGTTTCACCCTTTCCCTTTCCCGCAGGTCCATCCCATCGACGCGCCGCTTCTCACCCCGCTTCGCGGACGGCACCCGAGGCTTCTCTTCGATGCGCGGGACCTCCCGCGCCTGCGCGCGAAGGCGACGGCTTCTTCCCCCCTCTGGGCGCGCCTCGTCGATGCATGCGGTTTCCCGAGGGGTTTCACGCCGACACCTGAGGCGAAAATCCCATGCGGCGGAGAAAGACTTTCTGAGCATGATTTCCTCTTTCTCATGGCGTTCCGAGCTTGCGTGGGGGAAGAGGAAGAGGCGCTCCGCGCTGCCCGGGAGAGCTTTTCGCAAAACCTCGTTTCCGCACAGCGGCTCGACCGCGAACCTTTCACGGTCGACACGCAGTGCGGCGAAGCGCTCTTCCTCCTTTGCGCCGCCTACGATTTCCTCCACCCCTTCATGGACGACGGCGAACGCCGGTGTGCCGCACGCGTGCTCGAAAAAATCGCGGAGCATTGCGCCGCATTTCTGACACCGGAACGCGACGATTACGCGCAGGCGCATTTCCTCGGATGCGGACTCGGCCTCCTCGCCCACAGCATCGTGTTCGACGGAGAAGAGCCCGCTATGCAGCGGCGTGCCGCGCTGAGAGGGGTCCTGGAACGCATCGTGAAGATGCTCCCCGACGAAGGATTCTTCCCGCATGGCGTCAATCTCTGGATCTACGAGCACGCATTTCTCCTCCGCTGGGCGGAACTGTTCAGCCGCTGCTGCGGCGTGCGGATGTGGGATCGGACGGGGTATTGGAGGAACGCGTCGCGGTTCCGCGCGGCGACGGCATCGCACGACGGACTGATCGGCGTCACCTTCGGCGACCCGCAGTACCGCGTGGGCGGTGACGCGTGGTGCCACGATCTGATCGCCCTCCGAACCGGCGATGCGGACGCGGCGGCCACGGCCGACTTTCTCCGCGATCTTCCCGTGGAGGGTGTCGATTTCCGCTGCGCTCCGCCTCGGCGACGAGTTTACGAGTTCCTCTACGGCGGAGAACGGCTCGAGAAGATGGAGACGCGGATCGAAAACGCGGAATTCCCCGACGGCGGGCAAGTCGTGCTCCGCGGCTCGGACACCGTGATCACCCTTCGTTGCGGTGCACCGGTCGGGCATGCACGCCGCCTCGGCGGCGAAGCAGGAGGGTACGGGCACAGCGATCCCTGCAACGGTTCGATCCTCGTCCTCACCCGCGGTGAATTCCTCCTTTCCGGCCCCGGTCCCGTGTACCGGCGGGATACCGCACTCCACAACGTGTTCACCGTGAAGGGGAGCGGCCAGCTCGGGGACGGCTGCGTGTGGGCGCCGGACTTCGTGCCGGACCGCCATATCCCGGAAGGAATCGAATGGAAGCGCTTCGGCTCTACCTCCGCCCTCCGTCTCGATCCCACCGCTGCCTACCTGCCGAGCCTCGGCGTGGAGCGCTGTCTCCGTGCCCTCGTCGTGCACCCGGAGCACGGCCTTCTCGGTGTCGACACTATCACTCTCGACGCAGTGCGGAACATCGAATGGAACATGCACTCGCACGGCGATTTCCGTTTCGTGACGTTCGTCCCGACGCTTCGCTTTGCGATCCGCACCGCATGCGCGGAGGCGCACCTCGCCGTTCTTCCTGGCGGGCCGTTTTCGTGGGCGACGGGCCGGACGGAATTCGTCCCTGCGTATCCTCACGACGGCGTGCGCGACCGTTTCCTCAAACTGCAATGCCGCAGCGCCAGCATGACCGTCGCTTGGCGACTCGATTTCCGGGAGCCCGCGCCTCTTGAGCTTCAACCGACAGGAACCGGTTGCCTGCGGGTCCATGCTTTCGAGGGGAGCGAGTTCCTGTTCGACATTGCAGCCCATCGATTTATGCCGTATGATACCGCGGGCCATGTGTGAAGCGTTCCCAACTCCCGCCTGCTGGGCGAGGCGCCTGCCTGAACTGGCGGACGGCGGCGTATGGATTTCCGCCGACCGCGTTTTCGCCTTCATTGCCGTGGACGGGATACGGTGCGTCGGGTACCACGGGATGCAGCCCGCGAGCAGGAACGCGATCGTGTTCTCCGGCGAGTCGGCGTCGTTCCGGCTGGACATCGAGAAGGAGGGAGGGGAGCGCATCCCGGTGTCTTTCGACGAGGTCACATGGCACCCTTCCTGCACCCACGTGCAGTTCGGAGGCTGCCTCTTCCGGATTGAAGCCGAGGGGAGAGCAATCGCCTTCTCGGCCGTTTCGGAAACACCGGACGACCGCATCATCCGTGTGACATGGGACCCGTCATCCCGTTTTCTCGATGTGCACGGCGAGCGTTCGTGGGATTCGCCTCGCCGCGTGGAGGGGGAACTTCTCCTCGCGTGCCGCGACACCATCGCCTTCGACGAGTGGATACGGTGCACCGGTCCGTACGCCGGAGATTTCCTGATCCCCGAGCCGTGGCGGCGCATGGTGTTCCGTCGTCGCGTACGCTCGGGCCGGGCCGGCCCCGCGGATCTTCGCCCCGAGTGGGAACGCACCGGCATGGTCCTTCACGATTCCCGGCTGTTCGTCCTGCTCGGGGGCGAAGGGTTTACGCTTCAGGAAGTGCAGGGCGGCTGGGAATGGACGGCGCGCCTCGGCAGTGGCGGGCATGCGGTGTTCTTCGTCCGGTTCTTCGACCGGGATCCGAGCGTGCCGCGAGCCGGAATCGCTTCTTGCGAGGTTTTCCCGCCGCGTCCTGCAGAAAAACTCTCCGTCGACGTGCCGCGTTTGCGGTTGCCGGGTTTCCCTGCGGTCGAAGAGTTCTTCGCCTCCGTCCCCGCGCTCGTCGAGTCCTGCCGCATCTCCGATGCGGGCATTGTCCGGGCGAACGCCGGCGCATACTACTGGGCATGGGCGTGGGATGCTCTCGTCACGGCGATGGAGTTCCCGCGATGGGGCAATCTCCCGCATATGGCGGAGGTCATCGCATTCGTCAACGCGCATCGCGACGAGAACGGGACGATCCCCGCGCGATGGACACATGAATTCCTGCCCCTCGACACACCGCCCGCGGGCGCCCTGGAATTCCTGTTCCTGCGGCTGGTGTGCGAGTATCACGCCCACACCGGCGATCTCCAGCCGCTCCTCTCGTCGTGGCCGTTCTGCGTGCGCACCTTCGAGACCGTTTCCCGTCTCATCGACGAACGCGGTTTGTTCCCGTCCGAAGGGTTCTACCCGGACTACCCCGACCGTTTCGGGAGAACGCAGCACTCGGCGACCGCCATGGACATCGCGGCGCACTACGGTTTCTGTCGGGACCTCGCCACCTGTGCGCGCATCCTCGGGTGCGAGACCATCGCCCACCGTGCGGACGAGACGGCGGAACGCATCGCGCGGAATTTCGCCGACGTGTTCTGGGACGAACAGGCGGGCTTCTTCGTCGATTCGATCGAACTCGATACCGGCCGCGTGCACGAGTCCCGGCCGCTCTTCACGCTCCTCTTTCTCCAGAGGCCTGATTCGATCGACCTGATCGCGGATCGGTTCGACCGGGCGGCCGACTTCGCAGCGCGGCGCTTCCTCACGGAACACGGGGTCGCCATGCTGCCGCCGGACGATCCAAGGCGCTGCAGCGAACCCGCCACGGCATCCTGGTACCCGCACTGGGATCTCTACGCCGTCAGGTTGTGGCGGGCGGCGGGCGACGCGGATGCCCTTCTCCGCTGGTTGTCGCTCGTTTCGAAGACGTACACGATGCTCGGCTACTGCCCGGAATTCCTCTCGCTCCCCGCCTTCGAAGCAGGCGCGGGCGACCGGTGGAAACAGCACGGGGCGGCTTCGAACCTCAACGGAGCGACGGCATGGTACCGGGCGCTCATCGAGGGCCTCGTGGGACTGCGTTTGGACGACGGGCGCATGCGCATCGCCCCGCTCGACCTGCCGTTGGAAGGGATCCGCATCGAAGGGCTCGTCCACCGCGGGACACTCTGGGACGTCGCAGTCCGTCGTCGCGGGGCGTCGTATGCCGGTCTCCGTATCGACGGCCGTCATTACCCCTGCGCGTTGGAAGTGCCGGCCTCGTTTTTCGACGGGTCCGTCCATTCGCTCGAAATCCTCTATCGCTGATCGACGATGGGAAAAGAACGTGTCGGGTTTCAATGGGATGCCAAGCGGCGGTGCCTTTCACTCGAGTCCGGCCGCTTCTTTCTCGGAGACTTGAGGCCGGAAATCACCGTGAACGGGCGGCCTCGGAAGATCGACGGCGCGAAGAGGGTGCACGTCGAGGGTCCCCGCGCCGTCATCGAGCATGACGGCATCCTCCTGTCGCTCGAACTTCACGGGGGAAACGGTTTCGTCGAACTGGACACCGTCGTATCTAACGGCACCGCGTCCGACGTACGCATCGCTTCCGTTGCCCCCCTCGTGTCGGAGGGGGATTGGTTCTCGAAAGGCGCGGTGAACGTCGGCAGGGATACCGTCCTCCGGACTTTCCCCGCGGAACGGTTTTACGGTTATGACCTTCCCATGACTGTGAGGGGGAACATGCCTCGCGTTTCCTGCTGGTTCGTCGCTTGGCACGACCCCGCTTCGCGAGAAGGGTTCATGGCGGGTTCCGGCGAGGCGCCGGCGGGTTTTGTCCGATTCCGGGTCGTCCCCCTCCTTTCCGAGACGGCGGGCAGGCGTGTGCTTCGCCTTCGCTGCGACATCGATTGCTTGAGCGGTTCGGAGGGCGTGCGTGTGCCGGCAGGCGCTTCGTTCCGGCCCGGTTGCCTCCTCCTGCACGAATGGGAAGGAGAAGAGGCGATGGGACTGCACGCGTTCGGTGAACGCCTCGCCGAAGCGGTGCGGCAGGGAAGGCGGCTCCCGGCTCTCCCGAACGGCTGGTGCTCGTGGTACGGCGGCTTCGGCGCCGATTTCAATGAAGAGGAATGCCTCCGGAATCTCCAAGCGGCCGTGCGCATCCAGGGGCTGGAGACGTTTCAGATCGACGACGGTTGGGTGGAGGGGATCGAAGCGAGATGCGGCACCGTCATCGTCGACCGCAGGAAATTCCCGTCCGGCATTGCGGAAACGGCCCGGCGCATCCGGCACGCCGGAATGCGGGCGGGGATCTGGTTCCGCCCGTTCCGAGGCTGGGGCGAAGGAGAAGATGTTCCGCCTTGGGCTTCGGGGCCCTGCCTCGATCTCTCGCACCCCGCCGTTCACGAGTGGCTGAGCGAAACCGTCGGCCGCCTGACCCGCGAGTGGGGTTTCTCGTTCATCAAGCTCGACTACCTGGCGTACGACGTATACGGAGCATGGGGAATGGAACTGCTCGAACCGCGCCCTGCCCGCTATGTCCCTGTCGACGACACGCGCACAAACGTCCAGCACTACCGCGACGCTCTCTCGACGATCCGGGAAGCGGTGGGGGAAGGCTGTCTCCTCACGGGGTGCAATTGCCTGCTCGGCCCCGCGCTCGGTGTCGTCGATGCGATGCGGATCGGTGACGACGTCGACGCCGCGAATTGGGACCGCATCGTGACCGTCGCCGCACGCGCCGTGGAACCGATGCTCTTCCTCCACACGCGGGTATGGTACAACGACGCCGACTGTCTCCTCGTCCATCCTCCCCTGAGCGAACGCGAAGCGTGGGCGTGGAGCGCCTTCCCGGCAATCACAGGCCATGCCGCGATGGTCGGCAGCCCGCTCCACGCGCTCACCGACGCGCGGGAGCGCATGCTCCGCGCCCTTCTCCCCGTCGTGCCCGCCGAACCGTCCGACCTCTCGATCCGCGAGAGGGAAGGCGTGTCCCTCGTTGTCCGTTCGCTGCAGACACCGTCGGAACATTACCACGTGGCCGGGGTTTTCAATTGGGGGGAAAGAGCCGTCGAAGTCCCCTTCGATGACTTCTTCCCGCAATTCGCACCCTCCGATCTCGTGTGCTCGTTCGGAAACGGCCGCACGGCAAGCGTTTCCGCATGGGGGACCGTGCGCCTTGAGCCGCGTTCCTGCACCCTTTTCCGCGTGACACCCCGCCGTCCCTTCCCCTGGGTGTGCGGGTCCGACGCGCATGTTCTCCAGGGCGTGTTCGATTTCATTTCCGTCCGCTGGGACGACGAGGCGAACGTGCTCGTCATCACGTCGGCGGTCGAACGCCCCGCCACCGTCTTCGTGTCGATCCCGGCCGGTTTTTCCCCGCAAGTTTCCGGTGCGTTGAAGGTTCTCGGACTCCGCGGCACCATCCGCGTCCCCCTGCGAGAGGGGGCGCGGGAGCACCGCCTGCATTTCACGCGAGATCAGGGGTCACTCGGGCGTGTCGATATTCCGTGATAAGACCTGGCGGAGGGAATGCAATGGGAGACGAGACACTGATCGAGAGCGTTGAACAGCTGGACGAAGCCCAGTCGCGCCCGCCGGAAGCGCTCGTCTCGTTCATGCGCGGGCTCGACGGGGATATCGTCGTGATCGGGGCGGGCGGGAAAATGGGCTTATCGCTCGCCCGCATGGCCAAACGCGCGGGTGACGCCTCGGCGGTACCGCGGAGGGTCATCGCTGTCTCGCGCTTTACCGATAGGAAAGCGAGGGAAGCGCTCCACGAGGCGGGTGTCGAAACTCTCGCATGCGATCTCCTTGAAGAAAGCGCCGTGGATGCGCTCCCAGGCGTGGAGAACGTCGTCTTCATGGCGGGGTGGAAATTCGGGTCGGCCGGCGACCCCGCCCGCTTGTGGGCGACCAACGTGTACCTGCCCGCCAGGGTGATGCGCCGTTACCGCGGCTCGCGCGTCGTCGTCTTCTCGACGGGCAACGTTTACCCATTCGTCCCGCCTGAGACGGGAGGGTGCACGGAAGAACAGCCCGCTGCGCCTGTCGGAGAGTATGCGCAGAGCTGCCTGGGGCGGGAGCGGGTCGCCGCGTGGTGCTCGGGCCGCGACAGCACGCCTACTGCCATCATTCGCCTGAACTACGCCATCGACCTGCGCTACGGCGTTCTCCTGGACATCGGGCTCAAGGTATATCGCGGCGAACCCGTGGATCTCCGCATGGGTTGGGTCAACGTCATCTGGCAGGCCGACGCGAACGCGGCCGCTTTGCTCGCACTGGGAGCGGCTTCAGTGCCGCCGTTCGTTCTCAATGTCACCGGTCCGGAGATCCTCTCCGTGCGGCGCATTGCGGAGTCCTTCGGCAATGAATTCTCGCGGGCTCCGGTGTTTGCCCACGAGGAAGAATGTACTGCGCTCCTCTCCCATGCGGGCCGTTTCCGGAAGCTGTTCCCTATCCCGCTCACGAGCACGCGCCGCATGATCCGCCTCGTCGCACATTGGATACAGATCGGCGGTCCGACGTGGGGGAAACCGACAGGCTTCGAGCGCCGCGACGGCGTGTTCTGACGCTCGCGGGGCGGTCGAATCGTCGGTCGAGGGAGGCGTTCTGCGTCGTTGCAGAGTCGGAAAAACGGAACGCACAGGTGGAGTGCGATCTTTCATCTTCGAAGGCTTCCCATAGCCGTCTCTTTCGAAGATGATTTCGTCGACAGGGATATACCGCACGTTGCGCCCCTCTACAATTGGTCGAGAATTTCCTGCTTCCACCGGCAATCCCGTCGGTGCGGTCCCTTGCCGGGATACCCGCATCCGTTTCTCTCGTGGGCGTTTCGACCGGTCTGCGCGATGGTCGGAGAAACGAATGGCAACGGTGACGGCTCTTGATTTTCAGGGTCCCGATTCCGAGTTTTCCACCCCCATAAAACGATCTGCATCGGCACCACACCGCCTGTATCTCCGTGAGCGAGCGCCTTCCGTGCTTCGCGCGGAGGGAATCTTTCGAGAACTACATACCACATGATATGAGACAACCATGGGACACAATGGCAACATCACGAGCGGCATGATCGACAAAGCCCAGCGTGAATTGAAAGCGGTGCACGGGGGCAGCAGGAAGGAGTACTTCGGCCTGCTCTATCTGGAAAAGATTCACGGCGTTCCCCGAGAAAACGCGGTTCGACAGATCGCCTTCGGCGGCAACGAATACGGCATCGATGGGTTCCATTTCGACGGAAGCAAGAAAAACTTCTACGTGTTCCAGTTCCGGGACAACGACCGCTGTGCGGTCTTCCGGAAACCGCTCCGGCAATTGATCGATGTCGGGATGGATCTCGTGTTCGATCCGGGCAGGGGAGGAGAGAAGAGAAACGGTTTTCTCCGCAGCCTCCGCTCATGCCTCTTCGACAATATCAACATCATCGGCCAGGTGTGCCTCCATTTCGTCTTCACCGGCGATCCGTCCGAGGCGGAGCGAAGCAGCGTGCTCGAACGTCTCCAGGAAGAACTCGAAGCGAAGAAGTCGCTCATCGACCGTTTCTTCGAAGGGCGGAAGGTGCGCTTCCTCATCGAGTTCCTCTCACCGCATGGAGCCGGGGTCATCCACCCGCCTACCAGGGAATACAGGTACACGATCGACTTTCCGGACCCGCTCGAGCGCAGCGGGGCGGGCGGCGAGAAACTCTCGGTCGGTTTCGTTCGGCTCATGGATCTGCACCGGATGTACGAGGGGTTGGGAGGCCAGTTTTTCGAGTGGAACATTCGAGGCGCTCTCCCCGAGTCGGAGACCGTGAACCGGGCGCTCATGGATGCGTTCCGGCGCATCATCCTGGAGGGGAAAGAGGAGCCGTCCGTTTTCTCGTTCAACCACAATGGCGTGACACTGGCTGCGGACAGGGTGGAACGCGACGACGGGCGCGTCACGGTGGACCACCCGCGCCTCCTGAACGGCGCGCAGACGGTCATCACGTTCACCCGTTTCCTCGATCGACACGGCGATACCATCAGGACGGCGGAAGCGGAGCGCCTTCTCCGGAGCATTTACGTCCTGTGCAAGTTCGTCTCGTCCGCAGCGAGGGAGTTCATCACATCGGTTACAGTCTGCAACAACAGGCAAACGCCGGTCGAGCCGTGGAATCTCCGCTCGAACGACATGATCCAGCTCGAACTCCAGGACAAATTTCGCGAGGAGCTCGGTGTCTATTACGAGCGGCAGGAAAAAGCGTTCAGCGGGTTGAGCGAGGAAGAGTTCGAAGAGTTGGGGGTGGACCCGAAGAGACCGGTCGAGATGCTCAAACTCGCCGCAACTTTCCTCGCATCGGACGGCGATGTCCACAATATGTCCTCGATGCGCCACGCGTTCGAGGACGAGCACATTTACAGCAAGATCTTCTCCCCCGCACGCCTGCGGGTGGATGCGCACCGCATCCTGCTCTGCTACAAGGTACAGTTCAGGCTCCGCAAACTCGTCAACGACATCGTGGAGAAAGGGCCCAACAAGTACTGGTTCCTCAGCAGGGCGCGGAACCTCCTCTTCGCGCTGATGTGCCAGGCCCTCCTGAACGACCCGCGCCTCGACGAACTCGCCGAGGCATACGGGGCGGATATGAGCGTGCCGGCGGGGTACACGGAAACCCTCTCGACACTCGCCACGACACGCTGCAGGCTCCTCTTGTCCGACTTGACGGCCCTCCCGGAATACGCGGCGAAACTCGAGGCGAACGAGTTCGGTTTCCTCCGCGGCAAAACCGCTTTCGACCGTTGTATGCGCATGGCGCGAGAGAGGTTTTCATGGGAACACCGGCAGCTGCGCTGATGCCCGTCGGTCCGTGAGTGCTTACCGTAATCCCGGCTCAGCGAACATGGACGGCAGAGGAACAAACATTGCCATTGGGAAAAGCCGACATTTCGTGAGGCGGGTATTAGCCATCCGTCAGGCCGTGGGGTCCCGGCACACCATGAGGGGCGGACAGATCATCATGAGCATGCTGTGTCTCGGTCTGGCAGGGTTCGTTTGCCGGGTTTCCGCTCAAGCCCCGACATGGGAAAAGCGGTACGGCCTGCCGGAACGGACCGAGTTCGCCTTCGACGCGGCGGAAAGGCCCGACGGAGGTTTCGTCCTGTGCGGCTTTAAGATCGGGTCGGATATCTGGGACTGCGACGGGTGGGTAGCGGCCATCGACCGTCTGGGGGATACGCTTTGGACGCGGAGAATCGGGACGATGGGGTTTGGCGCGGGTGCCGACCTCCTCACCTCCCTCGTCGTGGACGGCGACGGTGACTGCCTCATCACCGGCAGTAAGTACCGCTATTCCACCAGACGCGGACTGTGGCTCGTCAAGTTCGGCGCGGACGGAACCCTTCTCCAAGACCGCATGTACGACGGTCCCGACGAGGACAACGGCCATATCATCGCCGCCGATGGCGGGGGGCGGTACATCGTCGTCGGGGATACGCGGTCCTACGGCTCGCAGAGCGGCGGGAAAGATGTCTGGCTGTTGCTGCTCGACGGGAACGGCGATACCATCAGGACGATGACGTTCGATTTCGGCGCCGAGGACATGGGGACCGCGGTTCTCCCCCGCCCGGATGGGACGTATCTCGTGACGGCGGTGTGCTGTACTGCGAATTGCGGCGGCATGTTGCAGGAAGGATTCTCGGTCCTGTTCCTCGCCGATTCTGTCGGGAACATTCTCTCTCTGGAAAAATTCGATGTTGGGCCGAAGAACAAACTCATGTCCATCTCGGCTTCACCGGACGGCGGTATTCTCCTCGTCGGCTCAACGAGCAGGTGGGATGAATTCCCGGCCGAGGATGTCTGGCTGACGAAAAAGGACGCAAGCTTTCGCGACGAGTGGGTACGAACTTACGGCATGTACGGGCGCTACGACGGCGGGATTGCCGCCGTCCCCACTGCGGACGGCGGATGGTTCGTCGCTGCCTACTCGCAAACCTTCCAATCTCCCGGGATGAACTTCGACAACTGGTGGCTTCTGCGCCTGGACGCGAAGGGGGACACGCTGTGGACGAGATGGTGGGGAGGGCCGTTGAACGACGACCGGCACAGCATATGCGCGACGTCGGACGGCGGACTCCTCATCGCAGGCTGGTTCGACGCGAATTCCAACCCTCTCTATGGACTTTCCATCGGAAATTCGGATGTCTATGTCGTGAAAGCAGGACCCGACGGTTCGGTGAACGGAATACCCCACGTATCGATGCCCTCGTGCAGGGCCAAAGTATACATCACCCCCCACCCCATACGGGAGGAAGCCTTTCTTCGGTGCAGCGAGCAGACGGACGGCGCGGAATTCCTCGTGCGTGATGCGTTGGGGAGAGAAGCGGCTCGAATCGCCTGTTTCGGAGACGTCGCCGTTTTCCGAAAGGGAAGTCTCCCCGCCGGAGTGTACCTGCTGCAACTCGTCCGGCAAGCACGTATCCTCG
>JARYLZ010000053.1 GCA_029907355.1 Bacteroidota bacterium
GGGAAACAATCTCTCGTGCTTGATCTTTCTCCTCGTCTTCGTCCTCGGGAAACGAGCGGAACGAACAGCGCAGTTCTTGACGAGTGGAATACCCTGGAAGCCGTTCGGTACGCGTCACGCATGCTTGGGACAAGTGGAGCGTCGCTCGACGCGGTTCTCCTCGGGCAGGGTTGGGACCAGGTCGAAAGTGAGTGGCAAATCGATGGGGGGGCTTTTCCGCGAGGGTTCGCACCGATTTTGGATCCCCTCAGCTCAAAGGGGGGCATGCTCGGTCTGCGCCTCGGGATCTTCCGCGACACGTCCCGCGGGGGCATCCGCATGCCGTGGTTAGCACGTCGCGGCTATGAAGTCGCATCTTCCTGCCCCGACGCACGCACGATGTGCTTAGCTGGCGAGAATTACGGCCGATTGGTTCTCCAACGATGCCGGGAATTGGCGGAGCAAGGAAACGGTCTCTTCTTTATCGAACCGGTCGAGACGATATGTAACGAAGCGGGGCACGGTCACGCCCCTGGAGCATTCTCTCGCTATGCGATCGTCCGTTCGCTCGAGAATATCGTGGAGGGTGTGAGAGCGAGACGGCCCGGGACGGTATTCTCGTTCGGCATCGGCGCTTGGCTCAGTCCTTGGTGGTTGACCTTCGCCGATTACCTCGCCCCAGTCAACGTTCTGCCCATTGATTCTGTTCCTCCCGCACCACTCGCGTTATGGACCCGAACGTCAGCGGTCGATAGAGCGCTCTATGAGTTTCTGCGCAAGAAGAACCTTTGGTTCCCTATGCGGAACCTGATCACGGAACCAATCGGTGCGGAATGTCCCGACACAGCCGTAGCCGCACAACCCGTCGAGGCGTTTACGGATGCCGTGATAACGGACTTGTGTCGTGGTACGTCTCTCCACCTCTTGGGTCTTTCACCATCCGCTCTCGACACGTCCCGGTGGGCTTTCCTTGCCCGGGCGATGCGCTGGGCAGCCGATCGTGCCGGCTTGCTATCCCGCACGGAAATGATCGGCGGTGATCCGGGGAAGGATGATTGTTACGGGTACGTGCATGCCGAAGGCACGAGGGCTATCGTACTCGCCCGCAATCCGGCCAGCAGTCCGGCCACTCTTCGCCTTCCTCTCGCACACTCCCTTGGGTTGGACCCGTCCACGAAAGATCTCGTCATCGAACGCGTATACCCGACTTGCTGGGTCGCCCCCCGCGTCTACCAGTCTGGCGAAACGATCGGTATACCGTTGAAGCCCTGGGAAACGGCTATCTACGAGATATACCCGCTCGCCGAAGCGCAAAAACCTCTCATCGCGGGGGTACCTTTCTCGACGGTATACGAAGGGGAAGGGCGATGGAAGGTTACCCTTTACGACAGGGCGCGCAACATGACCCTCCTGAACCCTTCCCGTGTGCGGAATGTTCGCCTCTCGGGTGAGGAAATCGATTTTCCGACGGCATTTCTCCGAACGGCACGAACACCTCTGCCCCTCCAAAAGGGGACGGAACGTCTCGATAAATCCGAAGTCCCTGGCCGCTTGGCTCTCGAAGCGATGCTCGACCCTTCCGTCGATTCGGCGGCCCTTTACGTCCACTTATCATCGGTCGATGCTAAGCAGGCATACCCCTCGTTGGCTTTTGCGAACGCTGAGTCTATTCGTCCTTTGCAACGAATCGAAACTCGCGGCGGAAGAGCTTGGTATGTCCTGACAGGTCTCGAACGTTCCCTGCTCGGTGAATTGATCCTTCGAAGTACCGGTCGTGAGAGTTCATGGACCGGCCACATCGAGGTGTGGGTGCGTTGCGTTCAAAGAATGTCTCCTACTACGCTCTCCATAGAATCGGACTTTGTCGGTCAGGATAGATTGATGCCGCCTGTACAGGCTCCGGTGGGAATCGGCATCGTATATGCCCCCATAGGGGAACTGGATGTCTGGGTGAAGTAAAAGGAAGTTCGGATCGTTCTTCGAACTTCAATACGAGAGGAGAGGAAAACCGTAGCATCGTGACGGTAACCTGAATTGACACGCGTCATGTATCCCTCGTGTCATGATATGCGTCAGGAACGTCTGATGGATTTCTCGAGGCGGCTCATGAAACATCCGGTTCCCTTGACTCGTTCCCTCGTTGCCGTTTCCGTTCTTTCCACCACGCCAACAATTTGCCATTCGACTTGTTTCGATAGGCTATCCCCCGGCTCGTAGGATAACACTGTGTCGACGATTCATAGGATGAGCGATGTCGGCCATTTTTTTCTTGAGGAAAGGTGATTCATCGTTCATTGGGAATGATAGACGGGAGAGGGAGAAATTTTGTGGACACAATAGGAAAGAAACCCGACCATTCTCTTCTGCTCGTATGCAAAATTGTATCTGCTATCCTTGAATTTTCGAGAACGTTTAGCAAGAGAGAAAACGATGACCTATAGTCGACATTTTCCTTTATGGGGCATTCCCTGTGCCTTGCCGATGAAATTCGGGTTTTTCCGAAGGATTCTGGGGGTTCGATATACCGGGATGGGAACAGATTTAACGAAATATCTCGATAGGATTTATCCGTAAGTGCGATTTGCGATAATGACGGAAATACCTATGTCGAGTTCAATATATTCTTTCTTATTTGACGCTATGACAAGAAGTTGTGTCTTTCTCATCATGTCGATTCTTTCGCCGGTTCTTTCGGCTCAAGACCCGATTTGGGATGTCGATATGTTCATCGGTACGAAGGGTAAGGGAGGAACGTCGCCATCCGCGTCCGTACCGTATGGTCTCGTTCAGGTCGGGGCTGTTACTCGCCCATACAGACAACCCGGCGATCCCTTCTATCACTTCGATGACGCGAACATGATCGGGTTCCGCCATCTTCCGGGTGTGGAAAGGTTCCTTTTCGGGGATGTCGTAATCAGCCCCATGACGGGGGAAGGAATAAAGGATCTCTCCTCGTCCCCATCTTTATTCGTTGCAGGGAAGCATTCATTCACACACGACGATGAGCGGGCTTCACCAGGCTATTACCGTGTTCTGCTTCGCCCTTGTTCCATCACTGCCGAACTGACCGCGACTCAGCGAACCGGCATGCACCGGTACACGTTTCACGCTGGGGAAGAGAAAGGGTTGATCGTTCAGCTGACCCCACCTTTCGGGGAAGACGGTTTGCTTGAACTCTTGGTGACGGGACCCCGTGAGATATGCGGGTTTTGCCGACCAGCATTGGCGTCGCCGAAACGAGACGTGTATTTCGTCGTCCGATTTTCTCTGCCGGTGATCCGCTGGAGAACGGTCGGGGGCGAAGCGATGCCGGCGCGGCTCGTGGTCCCGGCACGGAACGGCATACGCGTGGTCGCACTTTTCGAGCGCTCGGACGACCCACGTCTGACCGTGAAAATCGCATTTTCGTCGGTGGGCATCGAGGGAGCGCGTGCGAACCTCGACAACGAGAACCCTATGTGGGATTTCGATGCCGTGCGCGATGGGGCGGAAACTGCCTGGCGCAGCGAGCTCTCGACGATCCTCGTCGGCGGAGGGACGAGAGAGCGCCGGACGGTTTTCTACTCGGCATTCTTTCGCTGTCTCAATGCCGTCCACGTTCTCAGTGATATCGACGGGCGTTTTCGAGGTACCGATGGTGCGGTCCATCGAGCGTCGGACATGACATTCTATGTTCCGGGAGGGAAGTGGAAAACGTACCGCCTACTCCATGCCTTGCTTTCTATGACCGATCGGAATCGTGCAGGGGATATCGTCCGCTCGGCTCTTGAGGAGATGGAAGAATTTCGTACCGGCATGAGGAGGAGCCATCCGGCAGCGAGCGGATTCTTTGCCGACCTCTACGATGCGGTCCCTCTCGTTCTCGACGCCCTTCGAAAAGACATCGGCGGTATCGACGCATGCCGTGCTCTCGATATTATACTCTCGTGCCTCGAGCGGAAAGATGCCGCTTACGGGTCGTATGTCCGTCATGGGTATGTCTCGTCGGAACTGGATCGCACCTCCATTTCGAGAACGCTCGATTTCGCTTATAACGATTGGTGTACCGCTCGCGTGGCGGAATTCTGCGGCCGTGAGGACGTTCGAAAGCATTACGACCGGCAGGCGCAATTCTGGAGGAACCTCTATGATCTTCGAACGGCATCCTTCCGTCCCCGAGTGAACGGCGGTTGGCACCATGTTCGACACCACTGCTGTCTTTCGCGGCAAAGCGAAGGAAGCGACTTAGAGCCTTACAGTTTCTTCGTTCCGCACGATGTCGCTGGACTGATCCGTGTTTCCGGTGGTCCGGCAGCGTTCGTCGAAAAGCTGGATCGCATATTTTGGACGAAGTCTTCCGAGAGCCGAGGAAAGAGGGGGGACATCGACCGCTTCGCGCAGGGGGGACATTGCGATCGCTTTACACCCTACTTGTACTCGTTTGCAGGTGCTCCATGGAAGACACAAGCGACGGTGCGGCAGATCTTGGATTCCCTCTATTCGGCCTCACCGGCCGGCCTTTTCGCCTCGGACGAAGGTGCAGGGCTTTCCTCGTGGCTCGTGCTCAGCGCTCTCGGTCTGTGCCAGCTCGCCCCGGGTGTTTCCGACTACATCATTGGGTCCCCGTTCTTCCCCCGTACGACGGTTCGTGTGGGGCGGGAAACGGACTTCGAGGTCCGTGCCGAAACGGGAGCCGTACCGGGGCCGTTCATTCGAGCGGCGGCTTTCCGCGGGAAGCCATGGGCGAAGTCATGGTTTTCCTATGACGAGATCAGGGGTGGAGGGACCGTTTCGTTCGCCCTGGAAGCCGAACCGAACGCGGCATGGGCTGCCTCCCCCTCTTCCTGCCCTTCGACATCGGCTGCGATGGATCTCGTACCTTGTCCGGTTATCCATGCGCGGGCAAGGTCGTTCTCGGACTCTCTGCTCGTGGAAATCGAACCTCTTGACGATACCTCGGTCGTCCGCTACACGATCGAAGAGAAAGGGCGTATCTCGGAACCGCTCGTGTATCGAAGCCCCGTGATAATTCGGAAATCAGCCCGCCTGAGCGCGGTAGCCGTCAGGGATGGTCGCGAAAGTCTTCCCGTTCGCGCAGAATTCTCGAGGCACGAGCCGGTGGGAACGGTCCGATTCGAAAGACAGCCGTGGTGCGGTACGGAAAACGTTGGCACGAACGCTCTCGTCGATGGGGTCTTTGCGGATCGACCCTGGCAGGAAGAATGCGTGTGTTTTGATGCAGGGGGCTTGGATGCCGTCATCGATCTCGGGCTTATCCGTAAAGTGGAGTCCGTGGCCTTGAGCTGCCTCCGGGACATCCAGGCAGGTGGATCTCTCCCGCAGTACGTGGCGTGTTCTTTTTCTGAGAACGGGACGGACTTCACTGCGGAAGAACCGCTACGAGGCGGTTTACCGAAGCAAGGACCCGGCATGGAAAGACAGGTCTTCCGGAAATCGATGGGCCGCATGTATGCGAGGTTCATCCGGGTCCGAGCCCGGTGCGCGTTGTCGCAGGCAGGTGACGAGAACGGAGGGCCGTGTTTTTGTGCCGATGAAATCATGGTTCATGCCCGATGACGACACGGATACGATCGATGAGCACAGCATACACCTATTCATTCGCTTCCTCCGCGGTCCTGCCGTGTCATGGTATCGGGATACACCGCAAGCCGTGTCACGATACCTGCGGTAGCGAGAGCGGCGCTCGATTTTTCCTCGCGGATTGGGAAGTCTCGTGACACCGATCGATTCGAATCCATGCTCTCCCGCTGGGGAATCCCCCGTGATGATGAACGATCGATTCCGGCATCTGGCGGTTGAGTTCAGGACCATGCTGTTCGACGATATCATCCCATTCTGGCTCCGACATGGGAGGGACCACGAATTCGGCGGTTGTCTCCATCATCTCGATAGGCGGGGAGACTGTTACTCGGGGGACAAGGGGATCTGGATACAATGCCGGACCGTCTGGATATTCGCCCGGTTGTACAACACGTGCGAACGGAACCCGGAGTGGCTGGACTTCGCCCGCGACGTCTGGAACTTCGTCGACCGTTTCGCTTTCGATGCCGACGGGCGAATGTTTTTCCTCGTGACCCGTGACGGCCGACCGCTGAGGAAACGACGGTACGTGTTCAGTGAGGCTTTCGCTACCATTGCAGGGGCGGAATACGCCCGGGCAGCGGGGGACGAACGTGCAAAGCAACGGGCGCTTTTCGCTTTTCAAACCCTGTGGCGCGCTCACCAGGAACCTGGTCTTCTCCCTCCCAAGGTGAACCCGTCCGTCCGGCCGATTGCATCCCTGGCTATGCCGATGATCATCCTCGGTACCGCGCAGGAACTACGTGAACACGTGGACACGCCCCTGTGCGGGCAAGCGGCCCAGGGATGCATCGACGAAATCCTCGCACGCTTCGTTCACCCGGAACACCACGCTCTCCTCGAATATGTGCGACCGGATGGAGGGATGCTCGAGGGGCCAGCAGGACGTCTCGTCAATCCCGGCCACTCCCTCGAGACCGCATGGTTTCTCCTTCGTGAAGCCGTCATCCGAAAAGACCGGTCGCTCGTCGATGTCGCGTGCCGCATCATCGAGTGGTCGCTCGAGCGCGGCTGGGACCGCGACGAGGGCGGTCTGTTCGCGTTCGTCGACCTGGACGGACGCCCGTGCGAACAGCTGGAATGGGACATGAAACTCTGGTGGCCGCACGCCGAGGCTCTCGTCGCGTTGATGTGCGCCTTCCTCGAGACGGGGAAACGGCAGTACGCGGAGTGGTACGAACGCGTACACGACTACACGTTCTCGCACTTTCCCGATCCCGAGTACGGGGAATGGTTCGGCTACCTCCACCGGGACGGGACGGTGGCGAACGAGATGAAAGGGGGATTGTGGAAAGGCCCGTACCACGTGCCGCGCGCGATGTGGATGCTGCTCGGCATGTTGGAAAAGCGGGATGGTACCCCTAGCTTGACATGAATAAACAGGAGCGACACGGTGTACAAGCGTGCGAAACATGAGGGGTACACCCTCTCGATGATTCTCCGTTACGGGCCATCGGAGGGAAGCAGGGTGAAAATCCTTCTCGCGGTGTTCGTGTTCTCCTCACTGATCCCTTTCCCGCTCGCGGCGCAGACGGCCGAGGAAATCATTCGGCGCAGTGAGGACCGGATCAAGGGGACTACGTGCTCGGGGTCGTTCGTCATGACGGTCGTCACGCCGGATTACACGCGGCGAATGGAGATGGAGAGCTGGTGGGTGGGGAACGAGAAAGCGCTCATCGTGATTCGTGCCCCGAAGAAAGAGGCGGGAAACAAGACGTTGAAGATCGGGAACGAGATGTGGATGTACTTGAAGAATACGGAGACGACCATCAAGATCCCGCCTTCGATGATGTTGCAATCCTGGAACGGCTCGGATTTTACCAACGACGATCTCGTTCGGGAATCCAATCTCGTCGAGGATTACATTCACGAGATGGCGGGTGAAGAAACTGCGGACGGCGAAGCGTGCTGGAAGATCCGGCTGACACCGAAGTCTTCGACCGCCGTCGTGTGGGGGAAGCTCGTGTACCTCGTGCGGAAGAAGGATTACCTCCCCGCGCGGGTCGAGTACTATGACGAGAAAGGGAAACTGATGCGCGAACTCCGCTTTTCGGACGTGAAGACGATGGGGGGGAGGACGATCCCCACGAAATGGACGATGGTCAACCGCGTGAAACCCGGTCATCGGACGGAATTTCAAATCACCCGTATTGCGTTCGATATTCGGATCAAGGATAAGATCTTCTCTTTCCAGGAACTCGAACGAGGGAGCTGAAGGGTGCGCATGATCGTCCGGCTCGCATGGAGGAATATCTGGCGCAACCAGCGTCGGACCATCTTGACGATCCTGGCCGTCCTCTTCGCCTGTTTTTTCCTCCTCGTCCAGCAGGGGATGGACCGAGGAGCGGATGCCGAGCAGATCCGGTTCATGGTGAGTCTCTTCACCGGTGCGATGCAAGTTCAGCGGGAAGGGTACTTGGAGAACCCATCGCTGCGGCGGAGTTTCATGGTGGGCCGTGAATTCCTCGACCGGCTCCGGGCAGACGACGGCGTCACCGGCTGTGCTCCCCGTATCGAGACGCAGGGCCTTGTCGCCCGAGAGGGACAATCGCTCGGGACCGCCCTTTTCGGCATCGACCCGTCGCGCGAACAGGGGACGAGCACGATTCTCAGCCGCGTGACGGAAGGTCGCTGTTTCCTTGCGGCAGACGCTTCGGAAATCGTCGTCGGGCATGTTCTCCTGGCGAACCTCGGCGGGCGTATCGGTGACACCGTCGTCGTTCTGACGCAGGGCTTCGATGGAGCGTTCGCCGACCGTCGTTTCCGTATCGTCGGCACCATCAAGACGGGATCAACGGAGTTCGACGGCACGGTGGTCCTTCTCCCGCTCCGGAGCTTCCAAGAAATGCTCGCGATGGAGGGAAAGGTCACAGCAATCGCGGTCACCGTCCGGGACATTCACGAGATCCGGAAAGTTCGCGATCACATCGCGGCCGCCCTCGCGGGCACCGGCCTGGTCGTCCCGACGTGGGAAGAAATTATGCCCGACGTGAAACAGAGCAAGGACCTCAATGAATGGGGAGGGCGGCTTTTTCTCGTTATCCTGATGATCGTCGTCGGCTTCGGCATTCTCAATACGATCCTCATGTCCGTTACCGAACGCTTCGGTGAGTTCGGCATTCTCCTTGCCGTCGGTATGCCGCAATGTCTGCTCGTCTCGGTAGTGTTCATCGAAACGATCTTCATTCTCTTCCTCGGAATGCTTGCGGGGAATCTCCTGGCCTTGCCGATTAACGCATGGATCGAAGCCCATCCCATTCGGCTCACCGGCGAATGGGCGTTCTCGATGGAACAGTACGGGTATCAGCCGATCATCCCGTCCACGACACGACCTTCCATATTCCTGTGGATCGATGCTGCGATCGCCGGCATCACGCTCCTCCTCGCCGCGTACCCCTTGATCCGCGTGTGGAGACTCGAACCGTTGAAAGGCATCAGGCACACCTGAAACCCATGAAGGTCCTATGCTTCTTCGTCTCGCATGGCGCAACATTTGGCGGAATAAACGCCGCTCCGTTCTCATCCTCGCCTCGCTGGTCGTCGGGCTCATCGCCCTGATCCTCGACGATGGGTTCGCGACCGGTATGATCAAGCAGACGCTCGACAACCAGATCAATGCCTACATCTCGCATATCCAGGTTCATAAGGCCGGATTCAACGCCAATCGCATCGTCACGAGCGTCGTCCCCGAACCGATGAGGGTCGAACGCGCGATCCGCTCCACACCCGGTATCGAGGCCTGGTGCAAGCGCGTGGTGAGTTTCGGGCTTTTCAGCAGTGCCGAGAATTCCGCCGGAGGCATGATCATCGGGATCGAGAAGAGGGAAACAGAGGTGACGAATATCGCACGCTCGATTACGGAGGGAACGTTTTTCACGGGAGAACCGCACCAGATCATCATCGGGAAGAAACTGGCGCGGAAACTGAACGTCGGCATCGGCGATAAAATCGTCCTCATGGGATCCATGCGTGACGGCTCGGTCGGCTCGGAACTGTTCCGCGTGCAGGGCCTCTTCGAATCGTTCAGCGCCGAGTTCGAAAAAGCCACCGTCTATATACCCCTCGCGGATGCCCAGCGGCTCTTCGGGCTCGGGGACGATGTCCACGAGTTCGCCATCCGCGTCCGTGACATCGCGGCGGTGGACAGCGTAGCGGGGAAAATTTCCGCGCTGCTCGGCGATGAGTGGGAAGCCCTGTCATACCGCGTGCTCCTTCCCCTCCTCGTCGGGCAGATCGGGTTCTACGAGGAGATATTCCTCATCATGTACATCATCGTGGGCGTCGCGATGATCTTCGGCATCATCAATGTCATGTTGATGTCGGTGTTCGAGCGCATCCGGGAATTCGGTGTGCTCCTCGCTACGGGGATGGGGACACGCACGCTGTTCGGCATGGTCATGCTCGAAGCGTTCCTCCTCGGCGTGGTCGGCACGGTGGTCGGGCTTGCCCTCGGTCTCGCGATACATGCGCGCTTGGCCGTCGTCGGGTACAATCTCGCGATGTTCGCCGAGAGCATGACCTCGTGGGGGATCGGCACTATCGTCTACCCGGAATTGACGCCGACCATGCTCGTCAGACAGGTTTTCTTTCTCCCCCTGCTGTGCATGGCCGCTGCCGTCTACCCCGCATGGAAAGCCGTTTCGCTCGAACCGGTACGAGCCATCCAACACCTCTGAACATGCAACTCCGCCTCTCTCGGGAGTCGAGACACGAACCGCTGACGATCAGGATCCTCTATGATGGAAACCATTCGCGTAGAAAGCGCCGACAAGGTCTACGAGGACAACGGGGTCGCCGTTCAGGCGCTCCGTGATATTACTGTTTCCATTTCGGCCGGCGATTTCCTCGCCATCGCGGGGCCGTCCGGGTCGGGAAAAACCACCCTCTTAAATCTGATGGGTCTTCTGGACAGGCCGACACGAGGCCGAGTCCTGATCGACGGCGAGGACATGGGCCCTCTCAGTCGGAGAGAACGGGCACGCATCCGCCTCCAGCGCATGGGATTCATTTTCCAGGCGTACAATCTCATCCCCGTTCTCACGGCGCTCGAGAACATCGAGTTCACCATGATGCTCCAGGGGATCCCCGAGCGGGAACGGCATGCACGAGCATTAGCCCTCATGGAGGAACTCGGGATCGCAGAGCTCGCGGGAAAGCGGCCCAGTCAAATGAGCGGCGGCCAACAACAGCGCGTCGCTGTCGCACGAGCCATCGTGCACCAGCCACCCATCGTCCTCGCGGATGAACCGACGGCCAATCTCGATTCGAAAACAGCTGCTGCGTTGATCGACCTCATGCATCGGCTTTGCGAGGAGAAAGGGATCACCTTCGTGTTCTCTTCGCATGACCCGCTCGTCCTCGAACGCGCACAGCGCCTCCTGTACTTGCGGGACGGTGAACTCGTACGCGAGGAAAAGAAAGGGTAAAATGAGAGGGGATAGTCCTTGCATTTCATCGGGTGGTCTTCCTCCGCAGGGATGAGCGGGAAAAGGACGAGGGCGATGTGCGCGGCTTCCGCGCAAAGAGGGATGATTTTTTCTTCCTCCTGTCGCAAACGGCATGACCCGTGAAAGTGCCATGAAACTTCGGTCGGTTTCTCTCTGCTTCGTTTTCCCGATCCTTCTCGCCAGTGCATTCAGGGCGGTGGGACAGGATTTCGGCGCGGATGGCTACTTCCTTGCCCTGCCTGCCTGGCAGGTCCTCGATGAAAAGGTAGCGCGTGAATTCGCATCGTCGAGGAATATCCTCTCCGAAGGGATGAGGCTCCGTTTCCGTCCGAACGTTCATTTCGGAAGCGGTCTCTCTTTTTCCGCGGAGTACGAAATCAACGAGACGGCCGCATCGTCATCGATGGTTTCAGGTTTCCGGACCGATCTCGGCCACCGGCAGATCACCCCTCTCCGCTGGGTTGTGGCATCCAGGTCCTGCGCGCGAGTGGAACATTTCATCGATCGGCTCTCGATCCGCTGGAACACCGATCAAGGGTCGGTGGTTGTCGGCCGCCAGCGGATATCCTGGGGGACGGGTCGCATATGGAACCCGACGGATCTCTTCAACCCCATCAATCCCGCCGATTATGGGAAGATAGAGAAAGACGGCGTCGACGCACTCTCCGCCAAAGCGAACTTCGGGTCTTTCACCGATCTCCAGTTCGTGGTGAACGCGGGGGAACATGGGCGGAACATCAATGCGGGAGGTCGATTCCGGACGAATACATCGGGTTTTGATTTCTCCATTCTCGGCGGCTCGTTCGACCGGCGCACCGTCGTTGGGGGGGATATCGCAGGCAGTGTCTTCGAGGCAGGTATCCGCGCCGAAGCAATGGCCGTGATCCGCAATCCCTCCGGTGTACGGTTCGTGAAATGGATCGCCGGTGCGGATTACCAGTTTTCCCCGGAGTTCTACGCGTTGGTGGAATATCACTTCAACGGAGAAGGAGCCGACGATCCTTCCTCCTACGATTTCTCACGGCTCGTAACGGGGAGGATCATCAATCTCGGCCGAGCGTATGCGGCTGTCGCTGCGACATATATGCTCCACCCCCTCGTCTCGTTGGCTTTCGCCGCGACGGGGAACCTGGGAGACGCAAGCGCTTTCACCCACCTTTCGGCGACCTGGTCGGCACATGAAGACCTTCAGGTCACGGGGGGGATCATGTACACCTTCGGAAAACCGGGCGGTGAGTACACGCTCTATCCGAAAGCGTTGTACGTACGCGGTGAATGGTATTTCTGAGGGGAGTCGATGATGCGTGACGGCTTTCGCTTCGAACCCAGTGGGTACGGTACGACGAGAACCGGTCAGACTCATGGAGCGCTGTCGCTGCAGCCTTGGTGAAGGGATGGGATCTCGGTGCCTTCGACACCGTATTCGACCGTGCGGAATCGCAAATCGCTTTGTGGCGAAGAGCCGGCTGACTCTGTCCATTCTTCGGCGCAAGAGTCCCTTGCTCCGCGAGAGGCATCCCCAGAGGACGATTTCGGGGCGCTGGAGCATGGGGTGTGACGTGGGAGTACGAAGACGCCGTGCCGGTTTACGGTGATCCTTTCTCAGAAACGAAACACGCCCGTGAACCACCCACCGAAGATCGGCAGGAGAAGCACGATCACCGCCCACCCGACCAGGTCGAGAAAGAAACCGTTTCGAAACATGTCCTGGAGACGGATAAAACCGCTCCCATAGACGATCGCGTTCGGGGGTGTCGCGACCGGGAGCATGAAAGCCATGGAAGCCGCCACTGCAGCAGCGATGGAAAAGAACATCGGATCGGCACCCGAGGCTGAGGCGATCGGGATGATAACGGGTACGAACATCGACGTCACCGCTGTGTTGGATGTGATCTCCGTCAGGATTTCCATGAAGAGAACGATCCCCGCGAGAAGGAGGAATGGGCTGGGCGTTCCGAAAGCTCCGATGAACGACGATGCCATGAACGGGGCGAGGCCCGTTTTGAACATCGCGTCGGAGAGGGCGATGCCGCCCCCGAAGAGGATCAGCGTTCCCCAGTCCACGCTTCGCGTGTCGCTCCAGTCCAACAGGAAAATCCTCTTTCCCCAATGAACCGGGATGAGGAAAGCGGCAGTACCGGCGATCAGCCCGACATGGAATTCGTCGATCCATGCGAAGCGTTCCGCGAGCACCGGCGGGAAGAGTAAGCCCTTGAACGGGACCGTGAGCCAGAGAAGAACGGCGGCGAGGAAAAGGCACAAGGCCGTTCGTTCTCCACGTGTCATGGTCCCGGCCGCGGCACGGTCCGCCTCGAGTTTTTCTTTTCCACCGGGGAGTTTGCGCACTTCGGGCGGAAGCCTCAAGAGGAGGACGGCCCACGCGGCGGGTATCATCACGGCGATGAAAGGGACTCCGAAAGACATCCATTCGAGGAAGGAAATGTTACCGGAGGAAGGTGTTCCCTGGAACGTCGTGTTCAAGATCCCAAGCGCGATACCGTTCGGCGGTGTCCCGATGATGGTTCCCACACCTCCGATGGACGAAGACCAGGCGATGCCGAGCATCAGAGCTGTCCCGAAACGGGAGCGTCGCGGTTCCACGCCGACGAGTTGCAGAATCCCCATGCCCAACGGGAGCATCATCGCGGCGACCGCCGTGTTGGACATCCACATCGAGAGAAAGGCTGTCATCGCCATGATCCCGAGAAGGATCAAACGAGAAGACTCGGCGAGGTTGCCGCGGGTCAACAGCCAGAGAGTCCATCTCCTGTCCAGCCCCCATTTCCGCATGGCACAAGCAAGGAGGAAACCCCCGAGGAAAAGGAAAATGACGGGATGCGCGTAGTTGGAGAAAACGACGGCGGGAGTGAAGGAAACGATGGCCCCATGCTGGATTCCGACCACATGCATGGCCGGGAGGACCACGGCGGGCAGGAGTGCGGTAACGGGAAGGGGAACCGCCTCGGTCACCCACCATGAAACCATCAGGACGGCAACCGCGAGCACGACCTGCATGGACACCGCGAGACGGTTCACATCAGTGCCGGGCACGCCGTTGCAGGCATCCCGTGCGGCGGTAAGAAAAGCATCGAACGGCGGTAGAACGCACAAGGCAACGAAAGCGCCTGCCCCGATGATGAACCCTGCCCGTTTCGTGTCCATGGCGTCGGGCGTTTGCCCATGCCGGCGATTTCAGTCGCCTCTGCGCTTCTTCACCTGATGAGAGTTCTCGGACGCATTCCCCAGAACACTGAGAGTGACCGCTTTCGGGTCCGACGCAGTCCAGAACTCTTCGAGGGTCAGTGTCTTCCCGTGGAGCGGGGAGGAGGACATGGATTTCCCATTCGGATACCACCATGTCGGGTCGCCCACCAACGTGTCGGCGCTCCACATTGCATGGCACATGCGTACTCCGTTCTCGTACCACATGGTAGCGGGTCCGTCCCTCTTCCCGTTTTTCCAGTTTCGTTCCCCTCTGCGAACACCGCTCCGGTAATAGACGGTTTCCGTCCCTTCTTCTTTCCCATTGACGAAATGCACGATGCGGATGAGGGAACCGTCCGGTGCGTACCACGAGGCCGGGCCGTGCATGTACCCGTCCACGAATGTCACGATACGCTGTTTTCTCCCGTTGTCGTCGTAGAAAATCGACGTGCCATGGAGCTTGCCGTTTTCGAACGAACGCTCCGATTGCATCCGCCCGTCATCGTCCCATGTCACGAGAACGCCGGACATGTTTCCCTCTTTCCAGGGGATGGATGTGTAGATACGGCCGTTCTCATGCCACCGCAGTTCAATCCCATGTCGTTTCCCCTTCTCCCACGAGATTTGGTGTATCCGCGTCCCGTTTTCGTCGTACACATTCTCGATCCCGTGCCGTTTCCCGGCCTTGAAGGAAACTTCCGCTTTGATCGTCCCGTCACGGTAATACCACCGAGAGACGCCGTCGAGCAGGCCGTCTTTCCAAGAGATCTCCGACCGGGGGGTACCGTCTTCGTACCGTTCGACGAACAGGCCGTTCTTTTGATGGAAGCACCCCGCCATGAGAAAGGGGAACAGGAAGGCGATGGGGATGGGGCGGATCGTCTCTTTCATAAAGGGATACTCTTCATGCCGCGAAAACATACGGCGATTTCCCCGCACATGCTAATAGGTTCGTGGCCGGAACGACGGGTCGGCGCGGGAATGGAAAGGAAAAAGGATGAGGAACCTCGTCGGGAGATCGTTCGGTTGTCCATCACGTCAGGAAAGATGAGAGCAGTATGGCACGGTGACCGCTGGATGGAATATCGGTATGAAGGCATCGTGCAGAGGGTGCCTCGAAGTGTTCAGTGTGAATTTGTGCGGATAAAATCAGTCATACAGAATACACTTGCATTCTTCTTTCGATCCGCGTATACTTAAACGCTTTGGAAGAGGAAAAAACACTAATGTTTCCGCTTCCAAGCAATACATCGCGGGGTGGAGCAATTGGTAGCTCGTCGGGCTCATAACCCGAAGGTTATAGGTTCAAGTCCTATCCCCGCTACAAAGAATCGAAAAAAGCTTTCCTCAACACGACGGGGTCTCAGAGCCCGCGATACAGTCCCCCGTCCACGAGGATAGTCGTGCCGGTGATGTACGACGCACGGTCCGACGCGAGAAAACACGCGAGGGCGGCAACGTCTTCCGGTGTCCCCAGCCTGCGCGCAGGGATCCGTTCGATGAGATCGCGTATTTCCTCGTCCACACTCCGGTTATGGGTATGGGCAGTATCGGAGAAAAGCTGCGACAAACGCTGAGTTGAGATGTAACCGGGGGCGATGTTGTTCACGGTGATACCGTCTGCGGCGTACTCGTCCGCAAGTGTCTTCGCCGTAGCCGTGACAGCGGCGCGGTATGCGTTCGAAAGGAGAAGCCGCTGAATCGGTTGTCGGACGCTGATCGAGGTAATATTAATCACTCTCCCGTACTGCCGACGACGCATGGACGGAAGAAAACCCCTGGTCAATCGCACCATGCTCATGAGCGTTCGCTGCCATCCGAGTTCCCACTGGGTCTCGTCCAAGTCGTCGAAACAACCAGGGGGAGGTCCGCCGTTGTTCGTCACGAGAATATCGATCCCCCCGTACCGCTCGAGCGTGAGGCGGATCGCACGATCGATATCATCTCTCTCGTCAAGGTCCGCCGTAACGAAGGAGATGTCAGCGCTGGTCTTTCGGCGGATCTCTTCGCATGCTTCTCGTAGCCGTTCTTCGCATCGCGCGCAGAGGACGACGTTGCATCCCTCCTCGGCGAGCGCCGTGGCAATGGCGCGACCCATGCCGGCGCTCGAACCCGCGACGAAAGCATTCTTTCCGTTCAAGTGGAGTTCCATCGGATTTTCATCTCCGGCGAATGGTGAGCATATTGCATCGGACGAGAATTCTTCGTCAGGCAACAATGCAGCCACAAGGCGACAATAGCAAGAACTTCAGGGAAATGCATGGCGATTCTCCCGATTTACACGTACGATGCGCGCGTTCTTCGTGAAGAAACACGAGCGATCCAAAAACCTGATTCCCGTCTCGTCAAGCTGGTGGTCGATATGTTCGAGACCATGCGTGCCGCGAACGGCATCGGGCTCGCGGCAAATCAAGTAGGACAAGGCCTATCTCTTTTTGTCGTCGACCTCTCGGAAACGGACGAGAAGGAGACCCGCCCGCTTGTCTTCATCAACCCCGTTCTCCTCGACGCCGGAAAGAACGAGATCCCTCTCGAGGAAGGCTGTCTCAGCGTTCCCGGTGTGCGGGAGGAGATTCTTCGCCCCGAACGCATAGTCGTCCGATACCGGGACATGGATTTCAACGAGAACGAGCTTGTCGCCGACGGACTCCTCGCACGGGTTGTTCAGCACGAGTACGATCACTTGAGGGGGGTCTTTTTTACCGATTACCTCCGCGGTCTGAAGAAGCGCCTCATCTTCCCGGTTCTCCGGAACATCAAGGAGGGGCAAACCAAGACCGAATACCGCATCGTCCCGGTGAAAAAGCAGGCCGTTCTTCCGTAAAACTGCTTGCCGCCGGTACGAGACACCGGCAGAAAAGGGTAGCAGATACACATGTGGCCGGAGAAAAGTGAGGCAGGTAAGCCGTGCACTGAGCACAACCTGCATCGCAGGGGTGAATCATCTTAATCGTCCGGGAGGAAAGAAATGCTTTCCGTCGTCTTCATGGGCACACCGGAATTTGCAGTACCGTCCCTCGAGGCGCTGACGAGAAGCCGTCACCGAGTTGTCGCGGTCGTGACCGGTCCCGACAAACCACGGGGGAGGGGGAAGCGAATTGCACCGTCGCCCGTGAAGAACTGTGCGCTTGCGGCCGGACTGGACGTTCTCCAGCCCGAATCCCTGCGTGATGAGAATTTTCTCGAGAAGCTCCGAGACGCCCGAGCTGATATCTTCGTCGTCGTAGCTTTCCGCATTCTTCCGGCGGAAGTGCTCGCGATTCCGCCTCTCGGGGCCGTCAACCTCCATGCATCTCTCCTCCCGCGGTACAGGGGAGCAGCGCCCATACACCGTGCATTGATGAACGGAGAAACGGAAACGGGCGTCACGACATTTCTCCTCCGCGAGCACATCGACGCGGGAGGGATCTTTCTCCAGGAAGCCGTGGGCGTGGGGGAAGACATGACGGCCGGGGAATTGCACGACATGCTTGCGGAACGAGGTGCCTCGCTTCTCCTTACGACCCTGGACGGAATCGAACACGGGAAGCTGAAGCCGCGCGAGCAGGACGAGAGCCTTGCGACGTCCGCCCCGAAATTGTTTCGTGAGGATTGCCGGATCGACTGGTCCTCGTCGGGGAAACGCGTGCACGATCACGTCCGCGGTTTGAGTCCACGACCGGGCGCGTGGACGCTGTGGTCGAACCGTATCGTAAAGATTCTGCGCACGCGCAGAGTCCCGATGACGTTCTCCTCTCCTACGGCGCTTCCCGGTGTCGTTCTCTCGGTCGGGGAATACATTCTCGTCGCCTGCGGCGACGGTCCGATCGAAATCCTGGAACTCACGCTGGAAGGGCGAAAACCGATGACAGCCGGGGAATTCCTTCGTGGTTACCGTCTCCAGCCGGGCGATTCGTTCACCTGACGAAGTCGCAGCGGACGATCGAAGTGATCGCCCATCGTAGGGATTCCGCACGTGAGCCCGAAAACATGCTCGCCGTTCCCCGCCGTGGATGAGAGGAGGTGATTCGCCGGGAGGAACTCGATGTGCCAGTTTACCGCGACAGGGAACCCGTAATCATTCTCGACACCCCTGTCGATACGACCACGAGCGGGAAAAGCCGCGTCCGATCCATACGTATCGCTGGACTTCTCCGCTCAATGCCGGTTCGTGGTTCCGCCCTTCCTTTACCGGGGAACAGCTCACACGACATGCCGATGTCCTGATAGAACTGCCACCCGACGCGTGCTTCGACGAGGATATCAAAACCGGCGGTTCCCGAGGGCAGCCGATAAGTACCCTCGTTCGGGCCTTACTCCGGGCGAACGAGACGTCCGGCCGAAACTCGTCGATTCTCGTGACATCCTTTCCCCTCGCCGTGATTCGACGCTGCGGTCTCTGGACCGATCTTTATATCGGTTTGAATTCATATCGCTCACGCTTCGTCCCTCGTCTTCTCCACGTCGTCGAGGAAAGTCGCCTCACGATGTGTTCCCAGAACGTGTTGACTGTTTCGAAAACGCTCGTGCGCCGCTTGGGGGAAGAGGGATCACCGTCTGGTGTTCACGGTGGATTCCGAACGCTCTTATCCGAACGCTGTCAGGCGGGGATCGACATACATGGTGACGGACGATCCGGCCACCACGCGCGAAACAGGGCAGGGGTTCCCGAGAAAGGCGACGTCCCAGGGTGTCGCATCGATATCCGATGATAACGGTCCCTGTGAGTGGGGGGAGCGAAAACCGTCTCCCGTCATGCTTCGGTCGACTTGCCGCTGCGGGCGAGTGTCAGCGCGAGTTCGGCAACTCGGCCCGACGCCCCCGGTTCCCCCATGGCTTTGCGCACCGCGAGGAGGCGTTCGCATGTCGCATCCCGGAACTCTGGGTCTTCGAAATACCGGCAAACCGATCGAGCGACGGTGCTGCCCGTCGCTGCATGTTGGATGAGTTCTGGGACGACCTCCTCGCCGGCCAAGATGTTCGCGAGCGCGATATGGCGAACGCGCACGAGATGTCTGGCGATGTGGTAGTTGAGAAAACTCGTCTTGTACACCACGACCATCGGCGTGCCGTAATACGCGGTTTCCAATGTCGCGGTGCCCGAAGCGACGATGGCGGCATGCGCGTGCTGCATGAGTCCGTGTGTGGCGTTGCGGAGAATCCGAACACCCTGTCGGTTCTTGAGATGTGGTCGGTACACTTCATCGGGGAGTTCCGTTGCACCGATGATGGGGTGGCAACCCGTCCTCGATGAGGCGATCTCGGCAGCGCGAAGCATCACGGGGAGAATGCGGTCGATTTCCTGGACGCGCGAACCGGGGAACAGAGCGAGCAGCTTGCCATCGGGAAGGTCGTGTTGCTGGAGAAACATCGAGCGGCCCACACGGGAAAGTGTTTCGAGCAGGGGATGACCAACGAAAACCGTGCGGATCCCGACCGACTGGAAAAGTTCCACTTCAAAGGGGAAGACGACGGCCATGGTATCGACCAGTCCTTTCATGTGTCGTACGCGGTTCCGTCCCCACGCCCATACCTGGGGTGCGATGTAATAGAGCACCGGGACATTCTCCTGCCTGGCGACCCGCGCGAAACGGAGATTGAAGCCGGGGTAATCCACGAGGATGAGCACTGCGGGGCGCCTTCTCCTCAGCTCCACCGCACAGCGGTCATACATGCGCTTGAAAAACCCCGCCCGGCGAAAGACCGTCGAGAACCCCATGACGGATGTCTGTCGCGTGTGAAAGAGACAATCGAACCCTTCGGCTTTCATTCGGTCGCCGCCGACGCCGAACACCGTCAATGCATCTTGTCGTTGGCGGAGGGCCGTAATGACGCGGGCGGCATGCATGTCGCCGGACGGTTCGCCTGCGACCATCATGATCGAGAGGGGTTGAGTCATCGGAACAACCATATGGCAGTGAGAATTCCTGTCACCAGGACGAAGGCTTGCAATGTGCGCGCCTCGGAGTCCCACCACGCGCGCCAGTCTCCGCGTGACCGCATAGGGCCGGAGTAAGGCCGACAACGGAAGAGGAATCGGGGGACGTTGCGCCGGTATTGTGCATATTCCTCGCCGAACCGCTCGAAGAGAAACCGTTCTTCGTCCCTCACGATGAACGAGTACTGCACGATGAAATATGCGAGAGCGAAAATCTGGAGCCAGGGGAAGAGTGCGAAGGACATAATACCGATCCCGATGTAAATCAGCATGTTCCCGATATAGAGGGGATTGCGGGTGTACGCGAACGGTCCGCTCGTGACCAACCGGCTAGCCCCCACACTGTCCGTGACGCGCGTTTCGGATCCCACGTGGAAAACACCCCAGGAACGCAGGAGTTCCCCGCTGAGAGCGATAACGAAACCGATGATCAAGCTCAAAACGGTCGGCCGGGCAAAGACGAGCATGATGAGGAGGAACGGCAGAGGTGTATAACTGCGGTATTTGAAGAACCACGCACTTGCTGACATGATGGACGTTCGGAGCTGGTGGATGCTTGAGCATGTTTTGTACGGCTATGAAATATACATGGAAACGGAGATGCTCTCATACGAGGGCGCACCGCCTCCATTCTGAGCGCAACCCTTCTTGCCTATCAAGGTGTGTTCCATTCACCGACATCGACCGACATCTTCTCGAGTCTG
>JARYLZ010000054.1 GCA_029907355.1 Bacteroidota bacterium
CGTACATCGCAACGCACTCGCACTGCGCCGAGCTCGAGTCGGCGAATGCCGTCGCGACTTTCCCAGGCCCATCGGGGAGGAAAATCGTCATCGGCGCGCACTTCGACTCCTGGGACGTCAGCCAAGGCGCCATCGACAACGGTCTCGGAACCGCAGTCCTGTTCGAGGTCGCACGCCTCGTTCACCGCTTCGTTCCCGACAGGAAACACACCATCGAATGCGTGTGGTTCAATGGCGAGGAGCTCGGCCTGTGGGGAGCGAAGAAATATGTGGAGAAGCACGCCTCGGACGACATCGCCGTGGTGATCAACATGGACATGATCGGGACACCCACCGGTTTCAACGCCATGGGGAACGATACGCTCCTCCCCTTCCTCCGCGCGCTCGCACGCGACCTGAACGGCTTCGGCATGAGTACGGAGATCGGCAATCAGCCCTGGACCAACAGCGACCACATGCCGTTCATCATGAACGGCATCCCGACCATCACCCTGTACGCTCGCTTGGACGAGGCGATGGGGCGCACCTACCACGATTTCCCCGATACATTCGACAAGGTGAGCAAGCGGTACCTCTCCGACGCAGCCGCCGTCGTCGGCGTTCTTGCCGCGGAACTCTCCCGCTCGGAGAATCTCGGGCTGCGCCGCCGCACCCGCGAGCAGACCGTTTCTTTCCTCAGGAAATTCCGACTGGAAGATATTCTGCGCCGTGAGGGGGAATGGATCTTCGAGTGAACGGGAAGAGAGGGGACCTCAGGACCACACACCGGGAATGGGCGCGGAACAGAAGGCGCATTTCCCTTTCTCGATCCGCATCGAGACGATGGTGAACCCCCTCCGCTCGACGATTTTCTTCCCACAGGCGTGACAATACGTGTTTTCCGCCTCGTGCCCCGGCACGTTGCCGACGTACACGTACCGTACTCCCGCTTCGAAGGCGATCTTGCGGGCGCGCTCGAGCGATCCGACCGGTGTCGGCGGCAGGCGGTTGAGCTTGTAGAGAGGCATGAACCGTGTGAAGTGGAGGGGACAGTCGGCGAGCCCCTTCGCCACGAGCCATGAGCACATGCTTCGGATCTTCTCGAAATCGTCCGTCCACGTGGGGATGACGAGGTAGGTGATCTCCAGCCACACGCCAACGCTCTTGAGCACTTCGAGCGTCCGGAGAACCGTCGAGAGGAATCCTTCGGAGAGTTTCTTGTACACCGCAGCGTCGAAGGTCTTCAGATCGATGTTCGCCGCGTCCAGGACGGAAGCGAGGCGCCGGAGCGGTTCCTCGTTGATCGTCCCGTTCGATTTCAGGATATTTCGTATCCCCTTTCGGCGGGCGGCGACCGCCGTGTCGAGGGTATACTCGTAGAAGGAAGTCGGTTCCGAGTACGTGTATGCGATGGAAGCGCATTTCTCTTGCCGCGCTTCGCGGACGACATCATCCGGGAACAGTTCCTCGTTCCGCGTTTCCCTGGGGCTGAATTGGGAGATCTGCCAGTTCTGGCAGTTGAGACAGCGAAGGTTGCACCCCGCCGCGGCGATGGAGAACGCCCGTGTGGCAGGGAGGAAATGGAACAGAGGTTTCTTCTCGATGGGATCGACATGTACGGCGCAGGGATTGCCGTAAGCGATGCTGTACAGTGTTCCGCCGTGGTTTTCGCGGTTGCGGCATTTCCCCGTTTCCCCATCCGCAAGATCGCAGAAGTTGGGGCATTTCAAGCATTTCACTCCCCGAGCGCTCTTCCGATAGAACAGCGCTTCCTTTTTCCATTTCCAGTCGAACTCTTCCCGCGATCCGGCGTTGACAGGGAAAGGGGACGCCTTCGTCATATCACGAAGGAAAGCATACCCCACCCCTGCCGCACAGAAGCGGAGGAATTCCCGCTTGTTCATCGCCGGAAGATGCCCGGACATTCCTCATTACCCTCGTGTTCCCGTTCCCCGCAATCCGCATGCAAGCGCCAAGACACCCGCAGCGGCCAGAACACCCGATGTAACATAGCACGCGGACATCATCCCCAGCAACGGAACGATGTACACTGTCCCGATGAATGCACCTGTGGCCGCCCCCGCGAGATCCGCGGCGTAGATTCCCGACACGTCTTCGGTTTCGCCTGCGCCCGAGAACTCGCGGACGATAAGCGCGAAGATCCGCGCTACGATAACACCCATGACGACACTCAACATCAGAATGAGGGCAAAAGAAACCGCCGGTTGGGTACCCGAGCGGATAGCTTCGAACACCCACGGCGCCGCCGCGACAAATACCGCACCCGTCGCAAACGTCGCTGCTAACCGGGGACCGGTTTTCCGCGCCACCGACGTGCGCAAAGCGGCACCCACTGCCAAGCCGACCATGAAAGCGGCGAACAGGACCCCCAAATCACGGTGAAGCGAACCGAGAATCGCTTGGAACGTAAGGATGACGGTCACCTGGAACACCGCACCCGCGAAACCTGCCGCACCCATGCAGATGCGCGGAACCGCGTTACGTCGGAATAGGATCGCCGGCAGAGGGAGAAAGACCACGAGCGGCGCCCATAGCGGTAACCCGATCGAGGACATCCATGCCCGAAGGGTCCGGTAATATGCCGTCGGGCGGAAATCCGCGTTCGGGGGTTCCTCTCGCCGGAGCGAGGACGCAATGTCGTCCGCACGCTCGCGTGCGAGCGCGGGGTCGAAATATGCGCGGTTGACGAACACCGTCTCGACGCCCGCTTCCTCCAGGAGCGCGGGGATCTCGTAATGCAATTCCGCGTCGGAAGCGATGAGGAAGATTCGATTCCCCGGCACGATGAGCACGTTCCGAAACGAAGCGCGCAGAGCCGCCGCCACCGAGGATACGTATGCGCGCGTGTCTTCCCCCAGGTAATCCACACCGTCCAGAACCGGCACGGAGAGCACGCCGCCGTCGCGCAATCGGCCATGGATATCCGAGAAGAACTCGCGCGTGAACATCCTGTTCAATGCAGCCGTCGTGGGCTCGGGGAGGTTGACAAGGACGGCATCGTACCGGTGCGCATTCTCTCGCACGAAACGCCGCGGGTCCGCGATATGGATATGCATCCCCTGAGAAAAAACACCTTTACCGTCTACGACGGTCAGTGGCGGTATCGCAGGATTGATTTCGACGCAGTCGACCCGTCGAACGCCGTGTTTCACCGCTTCGCGAACAACGCCGGGAAGATTGCTTCCTACGACGAGGACCTCGCGCGGGCGCCGTACTTGCGCGAGCGCGTAATGCACGGTTTCCTCATCCCCTGCAGGGTCGTCCGGAACCGCATAGAGCAGGCCGTCGACGAAAAGCGCCCGCTGACCGGAGAATATCGTGGAGGCAAGGACGCCGTACGGCGTGTCGCGTACCAAGACCAACTCCTGGCCCGGGAAAAGAGGTCTCCGTAAGAACCTGTCGATATCGATACAGAATGCGACGAAGAGGAACGCCGTGCCGGCGATGATCGCGATTACGCGCGCCCAAAGCGGCACAACGTCGCGCGGGTAGAGGAAGACGGAGACCGTCAGGAGGACGCACCCCGTCAGGAGAAGGATTTGATACCCCGATATGACTCCGGCAAGGAAGACGGTGAAGATCGCGACACCGGCCGCCCCTCCTGCGGATTCCCATGCATATGCCCGCCCCGCACCGCTCGTCCGTTTACTCTCATTCAGAAACGAAGCGAGCAGAGGGAAAAGGTAACCGGCCAACAAGCAGAATGGGGCGAGGAGCACCCCCGCCGTCAAGAGAATTGTGAGCAGTCCGGGAGACGTCCCCGGTGCGGCGATGACGTTCCGTGTCGTGAAGAGGACGGCGAGAAGGAGAGGCGGCAGAACCCCCAACGCGAGCAGGAGAAAGGGAATGCATCGGTGAGGATTGCGGGGATGCGCTTTCCGTTCGAGAGCGGAGCCCGCACCGGTCAGCGTCATCCAAACCGCCAGGGTGCACCCGATCGTCAGCTCGTTCGATGTATAAACGGCGGGAATCTCGCGGAGGAAAACCGTTTGGGTGACGAGTGTCGAAAAGCCCAGCAAGACGAGCGCCGTCGACCCCCTTCCCCCGCTGCGTTCCCCTTCGCGTGGAGGCTGCATACCGCTACCAGCATTGTTCGGGAAGAGTGGCAACGATCATTTGCCGGGCGCGTTTTCTTTCTCCCCGAACACGAGAGCCTCGTAGACGTAGAGTTCTGCGTCCTTCCAGCCGTCCCAGCCGATTCCCGCCTTGTCGCGGGCGCAATGGCCGAGGAACTCCTCCACACTCCAGCCGGTTTCGGCAGCAACCTGAGGGAGGAATGTGCCGCTGTGCCCGTCTTTCCGGATGTAGATCCCATGCTTGCCCAAGACGAACTCGTCGATCGAACGGATCCGCCGCAGCGGGGTCAATACGGAGATTTCGATATCGATGTCTTCGAGTTCGTCCGGCCGTACCCGCTGGAAACGCGGATCCTGCGTTGCCGCTGCGATGGCCATCTGTTCGACCGTCCGGTACAGCGGCGCTTCCGCGCTGAAATTACCGATACAACCCCGCAATGCGCCGTGTTTCCTGAGCGTAACGAAAGCCCCGCAGGGGGTTCTGGTCGCGCCGGTCCATGCATGTTCCGGCATGCGTTCCACGGTCTCCCCGGCGATGGATGTGCGGAGGGCATTCCTCGCGGCCGTGAGAAGTGCGGCGCGCTCCTGTTCCGTGAGCCGGAACGTTTCCCCTGTCCCCTTGCTGAGTGCCCGGACAGCAAGAGCCCAGTACCCGACGACACGGCTTTTATCGCCCGCAGGGGTATCGCCCGAGTTGCGGTACATGAGCGTGTCGTACGCAACATTCTCGTCCCCTTTCGTCATCTCCATGAGGGTGAGAACGGCGGGCCACCCGCAGAGACGCGTAGCGAGGTTCGGCACCGGCGACCGCTCGGACCTACTTACGAGCGCGATGAGCTCATCCGGTTTCTTCGAACAAATGGCGCGTACCGTTTCCCGATCGAGGCGGCAAGCTTCTTCGTAGGAGGGATAATGAGAAAAATCCGTCGAGACGACAAAGAGGTTCCTGTCCGTGAAATAAGGCCGAAGGGCATCCGCGATGCGACGGTACGTCTCTGCACCGCCCGCGCCGATCACGATCGGAACGATGCGGAACGGTTTGCCGAGCCGCCGCTGGAGGAACGGCAGTTGGACCTCGACGGCATGCTCCTGCTCGTGGGCATCGACGCGATCGGTGAAGACAACGCCTCGGCGGACGATCGCCGTTGCGATTTCCCGGTTTACGGCCACGGGACCGAGGGGGGTGAGGTAATCGCCTCGCGTGTAGACCGACGCGCCCTCGAAACCGACGTGATGGCTCGGCGAGAGAACGAACACGTTGTCCCATTCGGCTTCTCCGTCGATTTCCATATAGCCCCGCGCCGCGACCTCCCCCGAGTAGACATACCCTGCGTGAGGGACGATGAGCGCGCGGAGGCCGCGCGAAGGTACGACATTCCTCCAGGAAGCCAGCAGGGCATCCACCGTCTTCTCGAGATCGGCTTTCCCTGCCGGGTAGAATGCCCCGGCCACTGCCGGCGGACGATCCACCTTCGTCTCTTGCGCTGTGCAGGAGGAGAGGAGGAATGCCGGAATCAGGAAATGAACCAGAACGCGCACACGAGCCATACGCCACCTCCATCATCGAATACCCAGAAACGGGAATTCCGCACGGCCAATCTAGACAGTCATGCCACGGTGTGCAAGCATCGCACCGAACGTGGTGACACCCCCCCTTGCGGAGAAAGCGGTCTAAACCTCGGGGCTTCCTTTGCCCTACTCCCCGCATCCCTTGCCGGGGAGGCAATGTAGGCGGGATCTACTTCACCGCTTGGAACGACGCTGTGCCGATTAGCCCGGCACTGCGCACCACGATGTAATATGTACCGCTTGAAGGCAATAGCGAAATACCCACAGCGCACTCGTGAGGACCCTCCTGCAAGTCACCCTCGAAAAGCGTCCTCACGAAACGCACCAATGCGTCGAAGACGAGGATTTCCGTCCTGCCGGGGGATTCCAGGGAGAACGCAATGACGATATCCCTCGAGGAGGGACGCACGATGACGTCCACGGGGGGAACGGCCGGGCTGAAACCCGCCGGGACTTCCGCGACGTCGTAGCAAGGGCTCGCTTTCCCGTGAACGAACGGGCTCCCCGGCGGCGATGCGACAGTGAAAGGAACTGTACCGATGAGCACGACCGTATCACGCGGGTACAGCGAACGCTTGCGGTACTCGCGGTAGATTTCCGCCGTATACTGGCCCTGCGCCAGTCCGCCGACGCTCGCTTCGAAATCGAAGTTGCAGATGCAGAACGCCTTTTCCGTGCTCGTGTCGCATTCGATCACCCTGACCGTCATGCCATCGACACGAACCGTCACGAGGAACGACGCCGCACAGTTTTCCCTCGCTCCGCGGTTGATGATCCGCACGGTATCACCATCGAGACGCGCTTCCACCGTTTCACCGGTCTGCCCAAACCCGGTCGCCGCCATGAGTGCGGCCGAAAGGAGGGCCATACATGCTCTCATCGCATCACCCCCATATCAACTTGAGAATCCTTCATTCCCGATTTCTCTTCTTTCTTCACCTGCATGACGTAGGGCATTTTCACCGGGCGAGAAGACAGATGTTCAACCCTGTAGCACCGGATGCGTGCCCAGCTCCGCCTCTCACCCGTAGATAACGCAGTTTTCCCCTCCAAGTTTGCCTGAACTTTCGAACATTTCCGGATAACCCTTTTCTCGCACCGTGCCCTACTTCGCCACCTGAATCTTTGCGGAACGGATTTCACGGGAGCCTGCGATGACCATGTAATACGTCCCGCTCGCAGGGAACGAGGCACGGGGGAGCACTAGTTCGTGATGACCCGCCGCGAGTTCACCGTCGAAGAGTTTTCCGATATGACGGCTTGCGGCGTCGTAGAGAATAATCTCCGTCTTCTCGCGTGTGTCCGTGCCGAACGAGATCACCGCGTCCCCGGAAAACGGCCGGAACGATACGTTCACACCGGTACCCATCATGGGGGGCGCATCGGTAGCGCTCAAATCGTGGCAGGGGCCTGCTTTCCCGAAAGATGCCATATTGCCGGCCGCCGTCGAGACCGTGAAAGGCGCGGAACCGACGAAGACGAGCGTATCGACCCCGTACCCATACCGTCTCAAGTATTCGCGATAGACTTCGGCCGTATAGTTCCCCGGCGCCAACCCGCTGACTCCGGCCTCGAAATCGAAACGGCAGATGCAGTCCGCCTTCAGCACGTTCGTGTCGCGCTCGATGACGGTGACGACGGTGCCCGCTGTATGGACCATGACTTTGAATTCCGCTGCGCAGTTCTCCACGGCGCCTTTGTTGAGAATACGTACCGTATCGTTGTCGATGCGCACCTCGACCGTTTCGCCTTTTTGAGAAAACGCGGTGGCGGTCAGCGCCGCGACGCAGAGAACAAACCGAAACCTTGCGATCATAGTTCTCCTCCGTTTGCCGTAGTCTCGCTTTATGTTTCCCCCTGGCGACAAGATCGACGGTCGAAATACCACGGAAGGGTATGAAAGTCCGGCGAGAGGTCGCGTGCTCGGGAAGAAACGATCTCCTGCGTCTCCGTCAGGGGGTTGCCTCTCTCAGCGGGTCGTCCTGCCATGAACGGGAAACGACACATATGCACGGTTCATCCTCTGGCCATACCATCGAAATGCGATCTCTCATTCCCAAAATGTTTCTCCGCCTATCTTCGGAACAGCCGCGATTCCCGCTGAGACGCTTCTCCATGCCGGGCCTTTCACCCTGCAATTACTTGTCGGGAACCTGTTTTCAGCCTTGTCTTCCTTTCCCCTCAACGATGGACGATAAAGGGGACGGTTGCCGCGTGTTCCCCCGCACGGAGAACCGCGATGTAGAGGCCGTTCACCGGAAACACCGACGCGTCGAACTCGAAATCCTGACTACCGGCGATGAAAGCTCCGCTCTTCAAAACGACGATGGATCTGCCGAGAAGATCGACGATGGAAAGCTCACCTTCCACGGCGTCGGCGAGTTCCAGTCGGATCATGCCGCGCGGCGCGGCAAGAGGGTTCGGGATAACGGACAGACGCGGAGGGAACGGGTTCATGGGCAACTCGACAGACGCAACACCGTGGCAGTCGCTCTGCCTGGACGAGAATGCGGCCCATGCCCCGCCTGCCTTCACCTCGAAGGTGAACGTCCCGATACGGCGAGTCATATCGGACGGATAACCGTACTTCACGAGGTATTCACGCTCGAGCACCGCTGTGTATATCCCGGCAGGAATCCCTGTAAGGACGACGTCGATGTCGAAGGAACAGATGCAGCGCATCTTTTCGCGCACGGTATCGCGTTCCGTGATGGTGACCGTCGCGTCCTTCCATACGATATCGACGGCGAAACGGGCGGCGCAGTTCTCGTTGACGGCAGTGTTCCGGATGAGAACGCTGTCGCCGCGGATGTCGATGGTGACCGGTTCAGGCACCTGGGCGAAAGCGGGTACCGTCCAGGCGACCAGAACGAGCGCAAGGGGACTTCTCATGTTCAATCCTCCGTTCTTTCCTTACTGCCAGGATGCCGGTCGGACTGCGTCGTGGAATAGTATACGCTGAAAGTATTCAGTGTGGGTGACAATATCAATGCGGAAAAACGGCGCCCGATGTTCAGCCGTCAACGGCCGACCCGTGGCCGACCGCTCCCTCAGAACAGGTTCTTCTTCCACAGGAAGACTACGGTGAGCCCCACCAGGAGGAATGTGCCCCCGATGATGAACGCGAACGCATAGGGGTGGCTCTGGTAGGGGAGCATCACGTTCATCCCGAAGAAACTCGCTACCATCGTCGGGATCGCGAGCACGATGGTGATGGACGTGAGGAGTTTCATCACGATGTTGAGATTGTTCGAAATGACGGACGCGAACGAATCCATGAGCGAGCTGAGGATGCTGCTGTAGATCTGCGTCATTTCCATCGCCTGGTCGAACTCGATCTGCACGTCCTCGAGCATATCGCGGTCCTCCTCGGACCAGGTGAAGAGTTTCGCCCGCATCATCTTCCGGACGACGTTCTGATTCGAGCGGAGCGATGTCGTAAAGTATACGAGCGTTTTCTCGAGACTCAGGAGTTCGAACAATTCCTGGTTCTTCGTGGATTGCCGGAGGCGGAACTCGTTCTCGTCCGTTTTCCGATTGATGTGCCGCAGATAGCGGAGATAATACGTGGCGGTCTTCTCGAGGAGTTGAAGCAGAAAGCGGTTGCGGTTCACCGTCGTGAAGTTCTTGATGCGGTTCATCTTGAACTCCTCGAGGATAGGCGTCTTCTTCAGACAGACCGTGATGATGCTGTCGCGGATGAAGATGATGCCGAGCGGAAGAGTCTCGATCGTGAAGTCGGTCGAATCCTCTTCTTGAGAGAATTCCACGACGGGGATATCGATGATGAGGAGAAGACGGTCTTCCTCGATTTCGAGGCGCGACCGTTCTTCCGTATCGAGAGGGTCTTTCAGGTAGTCGAGGTCAACGGCGAGAAGTCTCGATATCTCCTGGATCTCGGCTTCTGTGGGGGCGAGCATGTCGATCCAGCACCCCGGGCGCACCTTGTCGATGCGCGCGAAGCGTTCCTTCTCCGAGGCGTAGAAGAACTCGACCATGCCGCCCTTCCGTGATGATGGCGAGAGGGAGGATCCCCGTTCTCTGTCGAATCGAACATCATATAAACAATTTGCCTTTTCTTTTCGTGATATCCAATCATCGGCGGCATGAATCATTCCCCCCGAGGAGGGGAAGCATAAACGCACCGCTAACCTTGGCCGGATGCTCGGATCGTCGCGCCGTGGCTCTTCACGCGACGATGGAGCATCCGGGCGTTCTGCAGGAGAAAAGCACCTGCGGGACGGATCCTACTCGTCAGAACCGGCAGTTTCTGTCCCGTCACTTGATCCGAATGGATTCGACACTTTTTTCGAATGCAGGGAGAAATACCGCGCGCAAGGGTGTATAGTAGTTGATGATCGCACGCATCATCTTGTCGCCTTTCACGACGAAATACGCACGGCTCGAAACGTTCTTCGCAGGCGAGTAGTTCAGGAAGAGCGCTTTCTGCCCATCGATGGTCGTCTGACCCTTGGACACGGCCTTATAAAATTTCTCGTTCTGCTCGAACACTTTTTCGACGGGAAGATTTTTCGATGGGAAGAGGTCCAGGCGAATGGTACAATCCTGCCGAATGCCCTTCACTTCGAGGGAGAATTTGGCCTCGCCTTTCGGGCGTGGCGTGGAAACGTCGAAGTTGGCGGGGTAAGAGATTTTCAAGGCATAGTTGTCGAAGACGTCGATTTCCTCGGAGGGCAGAGTGGGGTCGATACCTTTCTCGGCGTGGGCCTTCGGGAGACGTACCGACGCCAGCAGGGTGTCGAGCACGATGCGGTACGGCTCGAAGAGTTTGTTGAACGCGGAATACTGTGCGTAGTACATCATCGAGTCGTCGAAAGCCGTCACGCGCGTCGTGGTGACTTTGTTTTCCTTCGTGTATGCGCCGACGTACTGGATGAGCATACCGTCGAAATCGGCGAGTTTCCTCGGTTCCGATGCGAGGATTCGGAAGCCGGCATTCGATTTCTCCGCCTTGAATTCCTCGGTGTAGCCGCTCAACGTTTTCAAGGTGTCCATTTTCACTTTCCCGACGACGATCTCCACGCCGTCTTTCTTCGTCGAATAGGGGTCGAAAAATTTCTCGGCGGCTTCCTGGGAAGAGTACACTTTCACGATCCCCCCTTCGGCATTGACGATCCAGCCTTTCGGATAGCGGAAGGAAATGCGGTAATACGGATCGGTGTACGTTTCCCACTGAGGGATGGAAACCGTTTCCGTCTTCTTCCCGCAGCCGAAGATCATGAGAACGCCGATGATGGCAAGGAAAAATGGACGCAGAATTTTCATGGTTCGCACTCGTTTCCTGGTGACATGATGAAAGGGACTATGGGTAAATGTACTCCGCTGCTCCGGGAAATGGAACAGCGGAGAACGACCGTATGCTCCCTGCCGTCGGGGAAAACGGCTCTCGAACGGGAGCCTCGCCCCGTCACTTGGACAGGACCTCGATGCCTTTTTTCGCCTCCTTGTTGCCGGGGTCCAGTTCGAGTGTCCGGCGGTACTCGCGGAGGGCTTCGTCTTTCCTGTTCAGGTTCTGGAGCGTCTGGGCGCGCCAGAGGTGATACTGCGGGTTCACGGGATCGTACTTGACGGCCTTCCCCAGGAAATCGAGGGCTTGCTCGTACCGTTTGTCGACGAGGTGGTTGACGCCGATGATGCCGTAGGCTTCCCCGAGTTCCCGAGTGTATTTGTCCGGTTCCTTCGCGGCGAGATCGAGAATTTTCTGATACGCGCGGAGCGCTTCGCGGGTGGAATCGAGCCGGGAATAGACCTGACCCAAACAGCGCCACGCGGGAACGTACTCGGGTTTTTCCGCAAGGACTTGCCGCAGAGCGACTTTCGCCTCGGCCCACCGCTGCATTTGCATGAGGCAGAGGGCGAGATTGACTTTCGAGCCGAGATGGTTCGGTTCCACCTGTAAGCGCCGTTCGAAGGTCGCTGCGGCTTCCTCCCATTTCTGCATCCGCATGTATGCGGAACCGAGTTCGCCGAGCACGCTCGAGAGATCGGATTTGACGGCGAGAATCCTCTGCATCTGGACGATCCCCAGCGAATCCTGCTTCGTCTTGAAGTACGCCTGCCCGTAGAGGAAAAGCTCGTCCAGGGCCAGCGTGTCGGCGGCGTCGATTTTCCGGAACGCTTCAATCGCTTTCTCGTACTCTTCGCGATCGGCCATGACACGCGCATAGACGTGGAGAGCCTTGGTGGAGGCGGGGTCGACGGCGAGAACCTTTTCCGCCTCCGTGAGCGCCTCGTCGTACTGCTTGCTGCGGAAGAGTGCTTCCATAAAAATCGGCCGCATATCGGTGTCGTCCGGTTTTTCCGCGAGGTACTTCCGGAAAAGCAGAGCCGAGTTCTCGTACTGTCCCGCCGCGTAGTACAGCTTCGCGAGATCCAGTGTCGCGACGATGTTCGAACTGTCCAGGCTGAGCACGCGTTGATAGATGATCGCCGCTTCTCCGTACCGCCGTTCCTTCATGTAAGCCTGTGCGAGTTTGAAATTCACGGACTCGTCCAGGGAATCGCGCGCGACGATTTTCTCGTATTGAATGGCGGCCATCGTGGGAATTTTCTGGAGCATATACGCGTCGCCCAGCCCTTCGAGGGCGCGGAAGTTGTTCGGATCGTCGGTAATCGCCCGTGTGAAGATGACGATGGCCTGCTGGAGGGAATCCATCGCCAGCATGACATGACCGAGCTCGGTCAGGAGAGCGGGGTCGTTTTTCCGCTTCTTGAGAGCTTTGCGAAGGGTTTCATAGGCACCCGCATTCTGTTTCCTCTGGACGAGCACACGGGCGAGAATGATGTACCCTTCGGGTCGGTCGCCGTCGATCGAAAGGGCTTTCTTCCCCGCCCACTCGGCGCTGTCGAGTTTTTCGAGGCGGATGTACGCGCGGCCGAGGGTCGCCCACGCGTCGACGCTCCTCGGGGAGGAAGCGATGTAGTTCAGGAGACCGGGAACCGCTTCGGCGGCGCGGCCGGTGCGGACCAGATCCTGCAGGTGGGTCAAATCGCTCTGGGCGAGGAGAGGGATACCCCCTCCCGACATGCCTGCGATCAGCACACCAGCGATGACGAGTACGCGAAGGATTTTCATGCGTGATTACTCCTCGTGCAATTGGACCAGGCGCACCGGTTGCCGGCGCGGGACCAACCCTGCGTCCAGGAAGATTTTTTGACCCGGCTGGCTGGACATGAACGTTGCAAAACCGTTCGGCAGTCCAGCCCTCTTCGAGACGTAGTAGGCGTACACGGGGTAGTGATACGGGTACTTGCCCTGGAAGATGTTCGCCTGGTGAAGCTTGACGGAATGTTTTACCCCCGTCGAATCGACGGTTTCGATGCGGAGAACGCGGAATGCACCGGCCGTATCCCTTACCGCGGAAGCGGAGACCACGCCGATCGCATCGTTGCGGCGGGAAACGAAATCGACGACGGCCCGCTGTGAGTCCGCCAAGAACGCGAGGGGGATATCCGATTTCATGGGAAAGAACGATCGGGTGATAAGCTCGTACGTACCGGAGTTCCGCCCCGTACAGGCGATGAGGATGCTGCCTGTTCCCGAGGCTCCCTGGACCTGTTTCCACGCGGTGAGCTTTCCCGAGAGTATGCCCTCGAGGGTTTCATGGGAAACGGCCGTGAGGGGGTTTTCCCGATGCACGATGAACGCCAGCGCGTCCTCCGCGACATGCATCGAATCGATCTCCAGATCAGCCTTTTTCACGACCGCGCGTTCTTCAGCGTTCAGTGCCCTGTCGATGCAGATGAAACGCACGCTGTCGTTCAGCAACTGGACGACGGCGTCGCGCGTGGTGGTAATGTCCATTGTCAGCGTCGCCGCAGGGTACAGCTGCATGAACTCTTCCACCTCCCTGCGCATGATGCCTGCCTGCGACTCGCTGGCAAGGATATGCAGGCGGCCGCTCGTCGGGGTTTCCTCGGAACGCGGTTTCGGCGGTTTACAACTCTGGAGGCAGAATCCCAACGCGAGGACGAGTCCCAGTGCCGCCGATACCGCCGTTTTACGATTCCTGTTTCCCATGGTCTTGACTCCTTTCCTGCTGTTGGCGGATCCGCGTGACGACGCTCCGGTAGACGGCGAGCAAGGCGAGTACAATGCCGAACATGACCCGCATCTCCATGGGCACACCGGGCGGCAAGAGAACCCCCGTGAACATGATCAGCGCCGTCGCAGCGGACAAGGACGCGATGGAGTACCCGAAGGCCGGATGTGTGAGAATCGAACGCATCGACATTCATATCTCAGGGTACAAGAATCATGCCTTGCGAAGCGTGTCGCGCCTCGATGGAATTTTCCCCTTCTTGTCGATGATGTTGTCTGTCTCCAGGGACAGCGAGTAACGTAAATGCCCGACAACGCGGCGGGGAATCACTCTCCCCCCTTTTCCTTTTCGAGGACGAAGCGTACTGGGATGACAATGGTCGCTTCGACAGGTCTTCCTTCCTTTTGAGCGGGTGAAAACCGCCATTTTCGAACGGCTTCCGCTGCGGCGTTCATGAGCGGCGGGGCGTCGCTCGCGACGGCGACGGCTTTCACGACGCGGCCGTGCTCGTCGATCGTCGCTTGGACGTAAACCGTCCCCTCGACGCCGGATGCGAGGGCATCGGCGGGGTATACCGGCGGGACGCGGATTACTGCCTGGGGCAGGACGTCGACGGTTTCTGCCGGCCTTGTCGTCACCACGGAATCAGGGCGTTCGGTTTCCTGGGCAGACAACGGTACGCTGAAACCGAGAAGCGCGAATAATATAGAAGCCGCTCCAACGGCGGAAGCGGGCGCAGGAAGCGTCCTGCTTTTCTTCACGGGAACGATCTCGCTCATGATCCGACCTCGTGCATGCCGTTCTCGGAATCGGTCATTTCTGAACATCCTTCAAGCGGAATCGGAAGGGGATGGCCACCCAGACATCCACGGGTTTCTTCTGCTGGAGGGCGGGGGTGAACACCCACTGCATGGCGGCGTCGATCGCAGCTTGATTGAAGACTTCCGCGTCCGATTTCAGGATGACGGCTTTCTTGACCTTCCCCTCTTTGGTCACCCATACCTTGAGGTACACCGTCCCCTCCAGTTCCGCGCGCAGGGCGATATCCGGGTATTTCGGCCGCACCTGCTTGACGGCGATCGGTTCCTGTTCGTAGGGAACGAAATCCGCAGGCGGTTCCTCGAGCTTGAGTTCCTTCTCGACTTCCTTGTCGACCTTGAAATCCCCGAGATCCACCTGCGTCGTCCCCCCGGTCCCTTCCCCGATCTGCGGCCCGATCTGGGCGAGTTCCGTCTGCGTAGCGATCGTCTGCTCTGGACTCACCTCGGCGTCGGGGACCGGCACCGGGATGCCGATGGTCGGTTTCACAGCGGGTCCGGAGACCGCGACGGCGGGCGCGGCTTCGCTCGCCACGGACGGCGGGGGGCCGAGTTCGCTGTACTTGAGGATGCGGACCGTCACGACCGGTTCGTCCTCTTTCGCCAGCCATACGGTCAGCCAGTACGAGGCAACGGCGAGGAAATGGAACAAGGCAGCCGCGATGAGCGCGGTCATCAGGTACTTGGGGTAGCTCTTCTTCAGTTCGATGCCGCCGTACGCATCGCCCTTCGGGAGCACGAACGTGTCGTACATGGCATACCCTCCTTCTATAGCCCTTTGGCCTTCTTGATCAGTTCCTTGTCAGCCGGCAACATGGGCGCGAGTGTGAATCGGGTAATGTTGGCCAGGTTCAACTCGTCCATGATATCGACCATCATGGTGTACTTCCCGTCGCGATCGACCTTGATCAAGGTGATGAGCTTCGGGTTGGCGCGGACTCGCTCGACGAGGAGCTCGCGGAGCTTGGCGAACGAGACCTCTTTCAGGGGTTCCGTCCCGATGTTGTACCAGATGCGGCCGTCCGGGTCGCAGCGCAGGGTGAGGAGGTTCGACTCCGCCACTTCCACGGTCGTCTCCGCATCCGGGGGGAGGTTGATCTCCATCGTCTGCGGTTTGCTGAACACCGTCGTGAGCATGAAGAACGTCAGGAGGAGGAACGCGATGTCCACCATCGGGGTCATGTCGATGCGGATGCTGATGCGGCCTTTCTTTTTCTTCTTGCCGCGTTTCGCCGCCGCGGATTCCTTGACTTCGACTTCTGCCATTGGTGCCTCCTCAAGTCCTTTCCAGGTCGGTCACGAGGTTGAACCGCGTGATCCGTGTTTTCTGGAGGATGTTCATGACGTCCTCGACGGGTCCGTAGGGGGCGTCCCTGTCGCCCTTGATGACCGTGCGAAGCTTGGGGTTCGCCATGCGGGCTTGGATCAGCAGGTTCGGGAGCGCATCGATACCGACCTCCGCGCTCAGGGATTTGATCCCGGCCGGTCCGAAAAGCCTCGCACGGATGTTCGGCGAGTCGACGCCGAGGTGGATTTTCCCCGTTTTTTCGATCCAGATGATCATGACATCCGTTTCGGGGAGCTTGAACGCCGAGTGGGACGACGGCAGGATCAACTGCACGTCCTCCGGCGCCTTGAATTGGGTCGTGAGCATGAAGAACGTCAGCAGCAGGAACGCGATGTCCACCATGGGTGTCATGTCGATCTTGATGCCGATGCGTCTCTTTTTCTTGCGTGCCATGACGAAACCTCGCTCGGGGTGCTGGAGGTTTTACTTCTTCCGGACGGCGAGCGACTGGACGATCGAGTAACTGGCCTCGTCGATCATGTACGTGAAGTTGTCGACTTTCGTCGCGAAGAAGTTGTACGCGACGATGCCGCAGATAGCTGCCAACAGGCCGCCGGCAGTGTTGACCAGCGCTTCGGAGATCCCGATCGACAGCTGAATCGCGTCGGGTGCGCCCGCATGCGCCAACGCGCGGAATGCGCGGATCATTCCGATCGTCGTGCCGAGCAGACCCACCATGGTGGCGATGGATGCGATCGTGGAGAGCGAGACGAGGTTCCGCTCGAGGAGGGGAACTTCGAGCATCATCGCTTCCTCGATGGCACGCTGGATTTCTTCCATCGTCTCCTTCTCTCCGAGTTCGTCGCCCGAGGCATGGAGAATGCGGTAGCGCTCGAGACCGGTCCGCAGAACGTTGGCGCAGGAGCCGCGCTGCACGCCGCACGCTTTGATGGCGGCGTCGATATCACCGTCGTTGACGTACTTCTGCACGTCGCGGAGGAACGTCGTCAGGCTTCCCCGCCCTTCCGCTTTCTTGATGGTCAGCTTGCGTTCGATGATGAACGTAACGACGAGGATCGTCAACATGATCAGCACGACGACGAGCGGCCCGCCCGCCTTGAGGAAGTCCGGCAGGAAGTACACGAACACGATCTGCGAAACGAGGAACGCCCCCGTGATGACGATGAAGATGAATTGCGTATTCCACAGGCCGAGAAGGTAATGCCCGAGAACGGTCAGGATGAGGAACACCACCAGGAAGACGGAAACGGCCTCGAGGACCTGGTCGATGACATCCGTTTTCGGGAAGATGTTGTTGAGAACGGACATCTCCACGAGCCAGGCGATGACCCCGGCGATGACGACTTTCACCGCGACGATGAGAAAGTTCATCCATGTTGATTTCTTTTTCATGCTCCTGCTCCGGTGTGATGGATTATGAGGGTTGCTGGAAGTGGGCGATGGAATCCTCGAGCGTCTCTTCGACGTCGATGACGCGGGTGAGACTCGTAATGACGAACACATTCTTCACGCCGCGGTCGAGTCCGCAGATCTTGATGCGGCCTCCCGCCTTCGAGTACGCCGAGTGGATGGCGACGACGGCGCCGATCCCGGAACTGTTCATGTACGTGACGTTCGACAGGTCGATGATGAGCTTGCGGTTCCCCTGTTCGAGGAAATCCTTCGCTTTCGTCTTGAGCTCATCGGTCTCGTCGCCCCCGATGATCGATCCGCGCGGTTCGAGAATCGCGATATCCAGATCTCCAATGGTCGTCGCTTTGATGGACATGGTGGTAAACCCCTTTTCTGGATCTTTGATTGCCCTCTATCGCCGATCGTGAATTTCCTTGCCTCGCCGAGCCGTTGTTTGGGCGGCTGTGTTTCGTGTTCTTCCCAATTGTTTTCACTCAAGAAACATGCCAGTCATATCATCTCAAATCATGAAAATATCGAAAGAATAGAACTCGCATCAAAACACCCGTCTTGCATAATGCAGGCCCAATGTGGGTGGAATACGTCGAGACTTCATGACCGCATTTGTTCTCAACCGGTTACGGCGATTTGCACTTTGCAATACGAGTGCCCGTCCCTGCGGGTTCGCGCAATGTTCCCCTGGAGACCGAACGGGTTTCCCTCGAAACGCTTCCCATCTTTTTCATCATACACGCGACCCGCTTTTAGCCAGCGGGTCTTACCCCTTCACAATCCGTATTTTTTCCTCTTCCGCCAGAGCGTCGCGGGATCGATACCGAGAATCCGCGCTGCCTCGTCGTAATCGCGGGCTGACTGGAGGACACGCTTGATGTGCAGGCGTTCCATTTCCTCGAGCGAAAGGGTGGAGAGGCGCTCTTCGTCCGAGCGGATCTCCTCGGGGAGATGTACGGGTTCGATACGACCGGAGTGCGCCAGGAGAACGGCCCGTTCGATGACGTGCTGAAGTTCGCGCACGTTCCCTTTCCACGTATGCTTCTGCAGTGCCGCCATGGCCTCGGGCGTCACGTCCAGGGGGGTCTCCCCCCCGAAACGACGGAGGAAATGCTGGACGAGAAGAGGGATATCCTCAGGCCGTTCTCGGAGGGGCGGAAGTTTCATGCGGACGGCGTTCAACCGGTAGTAGAGGTCTTCCCGGATGCCGCCTTGCTGCAACGCCTCGTCGATATTTCGGTTGGTCGCTGCGATGACACGGACATCCACGGTGCGCGTGCGATTCGTGCCGAGCGGTTCGAATTCCTTGGTCTCCAGGACGCGGAGGAGCTTGACCTGAGTCGCCGGGGCCATTTCCGCGATTTCGTCCAGGAAAATGGTTCCGCCGTCGGCAGCCTCGAAGCGGCCGATACGGTCGCGCAGGGCACCGGTGAAAGCTCCCTTCACATAGCCGAACAGCTCGCTCTCGAGGAGCTGGTCCGGGAGGGCCGCGCAGTTCACCGTGACGAACGGCTTGTCGGCCCTGCTGCTGCGGCGGTGGATGTACTGCGCGACCATTTCCTTGCCCGTCCCGCTCTCCCCCTCGATGAGGACGCTCATCGCGCTGTCGGCGACGCGGGCGGCCAGATCCAGCAAACGTCGCATGAGGGGGCTCCGGGTGATGATCTCCTCGCCCGGCGGGGTCTCCGCGAGCCTCTTGCGAAGGTCCTGCACCTCCCGTGTCAGTCGGTGATGTTCCCACATCCTCTTCGCGACGACCTGGAGCTCCGCGGCATCGAACGGTTTTTGCAGGTAGTGGTAGGCCCCTCTCCGTACGGCATCGATGGCGCTGTCGATGGAGCCATGCGCCGTGATCATGGTGACCGTCGTGGCGGGCGAGATGGAGCGGATCTCGTCGAGGAGGGTCATGCCGTCGATGGGCGACATTTTCAAATCGATGAACGCGAGATCGAACACATTCCCGCGCACCGCCTCGAGTGCATCCTGCGGCCGAGAGAATAACGACACGTCGAAGCCGAGGTTCTCCAGACAGATCCCGACGGTCTTCAGGATGTGTGGTTCGTCGTCGACGACGAGTACCCGGGGCGAAGGCTCTTCCATTCACCCCTCCATGGCCGGGATGGTGAAGCGGAACACGCTGCCCTTTCCGAGCGCGCTCTCCGCATGGATCCGCCCCCCATGGTTCTCGACCACACGTCGTGCGATGGTCAAGCCCAGACCGACGCTGCCCGGTGTGTAATCGTCCGCGCTCTCGAGCTGGACGAACTTCTCGAAAATCCGCTCCAGGGCGTCCTGCGGGATACCCTTCCCCGTATCCGCCACGGCGACCTCGACCATATTCCCGACCCTGCGCACCGTCACAGAGACGCTGCCCCCCGGATCGGTGTACCGCACGGCGTTCCCTACGAGATTTACCACCGCCCAGCACAATTGCTGGAAATCGCCTCGAACGGCAGGGAGACCTTCCTCGATGCGAATATCCACCGTGATGCGTTTCTCCTGCGTCTGCAAGCGAAGCGTTGCGACCGATTCCTCGATGACGCGCCGAATATCGACACGGTCCCGCACCTCGAGACCGCGGACGGATTCCAGCTTGGAAAGCGCGAGGATTTCCTCGACGAGTTTCTTCAGTCGGTCACAGTCCCCTTTCACACTTTCGAGGAGTTCCCGCTGGCCGTCCGTGAGCGGACCGATCATGCCCTGGAGCAGAATATCCGCCGACATGGCGATCGACGTGAGCGGCGTACGGAACTCGTGGGAGACTGCGGCGAGAAAATCGGATTTCAACTCCTCGAGGAGTTTGAACGGCGTCACGTCTTGGAACAGCGTCACCGCACCGATGACCTTCCCGTCCGGGCGCCGGATGAGGCGGCGGCAGGGCCGGTAATATTTCGCGCCCCCCTCGTGCTGTGCGGTAATGA
>JARYLZ010000055.1 GCA_029907355.1 Bacteroidota bacterium
CTCCTCGGGGACCTGTTCGGGGTGGAGGACCGCGACCCGCTCGTGTTCCTCGATCTGCGACCAGAGGTAGCGAAGGTGATCCTCGGCCTCGGCGGAGAAGCGGCGCTGCACCTGTTCGGCCTCGGCCGGGAAACGTCCATCCTGAACCTCTCCGGAACCCGCTCGAAAGAGGAAATCCTCGCTCGGGTCGCAGAACGTGTAGCGCAGACACCGCGAGGGCGCTGGATCGTCGGACGCGGGTGGGATCAGAACGACTGGCCGCTGAAGGCATTCCCTCACCGCCGAGATCTGGACGGTGTCGCGCCTGAGCACCCCTTGTTCCTCAAGCGTGTGGACGGGCACGCCGCTTGGGTGAACTCGCGCGCTCTGGCGCTAACGGACATTCGGAAAGGGACTCCGGACCCTCCGGGCGGAAAAATCCTCCACGACGCTCGGGGTGTGCCCACCGGGATCCTCCTCGACGCTGCGGTCGACCTCGTCGCCCGGGTTGTCCCCCAGCCGATGGCGGAGGAGCGCCGGGCCATATTCTTGAACGGGGTGCGCGTATGCCTCGCTGCTGGAATCGGTTGCGCGCACGACATGGGGCTGACAGAGACGGATATCGCTATCCTCGTCGCGGAAGCGGAGGCGGGTGCCCTTCCCTTCCGCCTGGTCGGCTACATCGACGGGACGGGCTCCGCGTGGGAAGACCTCCTGCGGACGGGCCGCCGGACCTACGGCGACGATCGATTCACTCTCGCGGGCCTCAAGATGTACGCCGACGGCGCACTCGGTTCCCGCGGCGCTCTGCTCCTTGCCGATTACGAGGACGATCCCGGCAACCGCGGTATTGCGGTCTCCTCGGGCGAAGACATCGCGCATGAGGCGGCCCGTGCGTTGCGCGCAGGACTCCAGGTATGCGTGCATGCCATCGGCGACTCGGCCAACCGCCTTGTCCTCGACGCGTACGAGCGCGCTCTCCGTGAAGCGGGACCGGCGCGGTTCCCCTTGCGCATCGAGCATGTCCAGGTCCTCGACGAGGCGGATCTCCTGCGTTTCGCGGCGCTGGGGGTGGTCCCCTCCGTGCAGCCGTCGCATTGCACCAGCGACATGTACTGGGCGGAAGCGCGTCTCGGCCCTCGCCGCGTCCGGGGAGCATATCGATGGAGATCCCTCCTGCTCTCGGGGGCGTTCACTGCAGGCGGCAGCGACGCCCCCGTCGAGAGACCGGATCCCATCCAGGGTATCTACGCCGCGTGCACACGAAGGGATGCCGCAGGCCGCCCTTCATCGCAACAAGACATCACCGAACACTTCGTCCTCCCTGCCGGTACCGCTCCGAACCCCGACCGCTATGCCGACGGCTGGTACGGTACGGAACGCGTCTCCCGTATCGAGGCGATCAGGATGTTCACCGGCTGGGCGGCCCGAGCCGCAGGGATGGACGATATTCTCGGAAGTCTCGAGGCGGGGAAATACGCCGATTTCGTCGTCTTGTCGAAGGACATCTCCTCCGTCCCTGATCAGGAGATCCTGCAAACGGAAATTCTTGCAACGTACATCGGCGGGAAAATCCGGCATCGCAAGTAAACGCCGACCAGCCTCCAACCCGGCTCGTGGAATCCGTGCACCGTCACGGCCGCGCTTTCTCCCAACGGGGCGGTGTGGCGGTTGGAGGCGGCCATTCGGAATTCTGGACGCCTGCCGTCTCCCGGTTCGGACAGAACAAGAATGCCCTCGAAGACGTATATACGGCATGGTGGGACAATCATCCCGTAAAATCCGTCCCATACGTCGCCTCGCTGATTTCCCCGGACTCGGCATGGGATGTGTTCCCATTGAATGGGATATATCCCGTTCCCGATTTCGGAGGTTCGTTCCCGCCCGTGGTATTCGTATTTTGTCGAAGAAAAAGAAAAGAACATCATCATCCCCGCATATGGAACGACAGGCGAGCCTGCCCTTTTGCACCCTTCTCATCGTGCTGTCCCTCGTACCCACGGCGGCGGCGCAGGAGTATGATCTCGTCTACCGATTCCCCAAGGGAAAGGAACTCCGCTACAAGCGCGTCGAGAAAACGACCGCTCTCGGCCAGACGCAGACCGGCTTGAGCGCGGACATGGATAAAACCGTCGAAACGTTTTTCACGTTGAAACCGGAACGAGCCGGCGACGGGAATATCGTCGCCGTATTCCTCCAGGATACCGCTTATGTGGACGATCGCTCGGTCTCGAGCACGACCATGGGAACGGGCGCCGTGAACTTCGACAATGTTTTGACGAAGAAACCGGTACGGCTCACGTTCACGGCGAAAGGCGAGCTCCGTTCGGCCGAACCGCTCCTCCCCCTATCCCTCCCCGGCAGCGTGGTACCCGTTCAGGAGAGAGCCCTCGCCAGGCAGGCCATGTTCCTGCCCGTTCTCCCCAAGCACCCCGTCAAAATCGGCGGGACGTGGACGGACGCCGCTTCGGACACGACATACCCGAAAACCAACGACCCCCGCCTCGGCCCAGGCGAAGGCATGCGCATCTCATCCGTCCGAACCGTGTATTCCGTGGATTCGCTCGTATCCCTCGCGGGACATACATGCCTCGTCATCAATTGGAAAGGTTCCATCCGTATCGAGAGCAAAATGATTTACAAGGGGAGCGAGAATTTCGCAGAGGAGGAAACGAACCTTACCGGCACGATGTACTTCGCCGTGCGCGAGGGGATTCTCCACCGGCTGGTGCTCTCGAGCAAGCGCGAGTCGACCACGGCGATTTTCGCCACGGCTTCCGAAATCATCCCGCTGTCCTTCACGAGCGACATTACGATCGAACTTCTCCCCATTTGACACTGAACCTCATCGGAGACAGTATGACCCCCAAACACATCCCCAGCCTTCTCCTCGCCCTTTTCCTCCTCTCCGCCGCAGCGATCGGGCAGGAAACATCGTACAAGTATGCCCCCGACAAACCCTACAGATACATCCTGGAATTCAAGAGCGATGTCATCCAAGAAATGGCGGGGCAGAGCATGTCGGTGACGGTCGAAGGGACCGCCTCGACCGTCCTCGTCCACGACAGGAAAACGGACGAGGGCAACCTCCACATCACACTGACGATCGAGGACGCACTCGTCCTCGCCGAGACACCCGAGGGGACGCAAACCTTCGGGGAAAGTCTGAAAGGGAAGAGCTTGGGGTATACGATCGACCCGACGGGCAAGATGATCGACAACGACAGCCTGACGTTCAAGCCGCAGCAGCAAGACATGCAGATCATCCAGGAACTCCTCGGCATGTTCCCCCCCCTCGACCCCGAAAAACTTTCCGTCGGCGGGAGCTGGGAACGCGTACACACCGATACGCTCGGAGGTAGCGACAATCCGCTCATTCGGAAAAGGAAAAGCACGTACAAGGTGACCGGCAAGGAAAACGTCCTGAACCGGGATTGCATCGTCATCGCAACGACGCGTTCCGTGGAAACCAGTGGGAAGATGAAACGCGGGGAAATGACTCTCCGCGTGACCGGTGAGGAAAACGGTACGGGAACCATCCACTTCGACCCCGCGCAGGGAATCATCGTCCGCATGACGCTCGACGAGAAAGGCGAGCAGTTGATCACCGACACCGGCGGATCTTCCCTGAAGGTGAACGTGTCGTCGGCCGGGAAGACGACGCTCGAGCTCAAACCGGATTGATCGGCAGGCAGTGACGTTCCATGGGGAAGGGGAACACACAGGGAACCGTTGGTCGCGCCGTAACTTTTCGCCGTGAGCACTCGTTGCACCCATAGAGCGAAGGCCTCTCTCTTCGTCTAGCCGATAAACGGAATCGTCCCCAGCCACGTGGAAAACGAAATGAAACATTACGCCCTGCTCTTCTTCATCTTCGCTCCGTTCGCGGCCCCCGTGCCGGCGGAGACGACGGTTTCGGCCGCAGCCGCCCCGTGCGACCTCCCGATTGCGGCCCATGCGCCGGCACTTCAGACGGACGCCGACAGTCTCGACCGCCTTGCCGCGTTGAGACAGAGACTCGAACGTTTGCACCGGCGGCTCGACACGGTGACGGTACGGCTCGAAGACTTGCGCAAGCGTCTCGAACAGTGCACGGGAAGAGAACGGGATTCCATCGAAACACAGATTGCGCGCGAGGAAGCTGCGGCAGACCGGTTGGAGCGGAGCATCGCGGCACTCGAGGAACGTCTCTCGAAACCCGGAGCCCCGCCGGGGGAGGACGAGGGGACCATCGGGGAGCAAAGCGGCCGGGACCTGAGTTGGGAAGACTCGACGGACACCTGGGAATGGGACGAGGAAGGGGAAGAGGGGGAAGAGGAGCCGTACTCATGGAAGCCGAAGCCGTATAAAAAATACCCAGGCGGTTTCACGTTCGTTTTCCCCATCGAGAGCAGACTTGCCGAGACGTTCTTCCGCTACAACAGGGTCGAAGGCGTGTTCATCGGTTTCGCGAAAGCCAAGCGGTTGTACTGGCACAGCCGCCCACCTCTCGTCGGCACCGGTTCTATCGGTTACGGTTTCGCCAATCACCGCTGGCGGTACGGCCTCGGCCTGTTCGCCCCTCTCTATCTCGAGAACATGATCGTCGAGTTCGGCGTCGAGGGACACTCGTACACCGACTCGAAAGACCAGTGGATCGTCGACCGCGACGAGAACACCGCGACGGCGTTTTTCGCGCGCGAGGATTTCATGGATTACTTCGGGCGCGAAGGGTTTTCCACCGGCCTTTCCTGGTACTGGCGCGGGCCGGGATCTCTCTTCGTCCGGGTATCGGCATCCTATGTCCACGACACGTACGAGAACCTCGGACGCCGCACGAACTGGTCGCTCTTCGGCGGGGGAAAATCGTTCCGCCCCCAGCCGCTGATCAACCCCGGCAATCTCAACAGCTTCGTCTTCACCGCAGCGGTCAACACGAGCGGCGGCATCGCGTCGTATGCCCACGGCTGGAACGCGGTCGCGGTCGTCGAGCGCGCCGGCGGGTTCGTGAAGGGGGATTACGCGTTCACCCAAGCGACGGTGGACATCCGCCGCTACCAGCCGCTCTGCCGCTGGGTCAACCTCAACGGGCGCGTGCGAGTGGGCCTGAGCGACGGCACGATACCGCTCCAGCGCCTCATCGAGCTCGGCGGTATCGGGACACTCCCCGGTTTCCGGTTCAAGGAATTCTCGGGCGCGGGTGCTGCCCTCGTCAACGCGGAGATACTCCTCCGCAACCCGATCTTCAAGGAGTCCAAGGGGTGGGTCTCCAGCTCGTTCTTCGGGATGAATCTGATCCTGTTCGCCGACTGGGGCGTCACCGACGAAGTCGAACCGTCCCGGATCGTTTCCACACGGGATTTCCGGAACGGTGCGGTCGAGAGCACGGCGGGCTTCGGCTTCTTCGACAACCGGTGGTATTCCGATATCGGCTTCGCCATCGGGAACACCGACGGGACGGTGCGGATCGGTGTGGCCTGGCCGCTCTCGCGGACCGAACATTCCCGGAGCGCGCGATTCGTCCTGCGCCTCGCACGCCCCTTCTGAATCGATCTACGCTTCCGCCGCTCCGCCGTTCCCCACCGTTGCGACAGCGTCGAGGACTGCCATGAAGAGCGAACCGGCATCGGCGTAATCGTCCACTTCGACGATGCGGGACTCCCGTGAGCGCGTGAGGCACCACGTCGCGATAATCCGCATGTCGGCGATTTCCTCCCGGCTGCAGGGGAACAGCGAACCCTGCGGGGGGCGGAAGGCTTGCGCGAGCAGACGGCGGAGCGAACGGCGGTCCGGCCGTTTCTGGTCGACGATCGCCTGGCCGGCCGCCATCCCCTCTCGGAGGCAGTGCACCTCGACGAGGGTCCTGCGCGCCACCGTCACGATGACGAGATTCCGCTCGCGGAGCGATCGGGCCATGGCCGCCTGCTGACGGACGAGTCGTTCGAGGGCGAAGAGTCGGTCACGGATTTCCGCAGCGCCTTCGAAATCCCATTCCGCCGCCTTGCGTTCCATCGCGGCACGGAGCGAAGAGAACACCTCGTCGTGCTTACCGAGGAGGAAACGTCTCACGCGCTCCACCTCGCGGTGGTACTCCTCGCGTGTCATGAGCGATGCGCACGGCGCCCCGCATCGCTTGATGTCGTGGTACAGGCACGGGGTATGCGCCGGGTTCGGGCGGATGTTCCCTTCGCACTCCCGGAGCAGGAAGGAGCGCCCGACTGCTTCCAGGGCGGATTCCACAGCGGAGCGGCTGCTGTAAGGCCCGAAGTATTCCGCCCCATCCTCTTCCGCCTCGTACGTCCACGAGAGCGTCGGGAATGCATCGGCCGTATCGATGCGGATGAAGGGGTACGCCCGGGGATTTTTCAAAGCCGTGTTGAAGGGCGGCTTGTGTTCGCGGATGGACCGGGCTTCCAGCAGGAGTGCCGACAGCTCCGTCTCCGTCTCCTCCCAGCTGATGGAACGGACGGCCCGCACGAGGCGAAGCGTTTTCTGCGTGTGAACGGCGCCGGGACGGAAATAGGTGTGGACCCGCTCGGACAGGTCTCGCGCCTTCCCGATATAGAGGACATCCCCACGACGGTCGTGGAAGAAGTACACGCCCGGCCTGTGCGGGAGCTCCGCGAGCCGGTCGGCGAGGTTGCGGATGGGAGGGTGCACCGACGCGACGCGGTATAACGGCGCGAACTGGAACGCATGGACGTCGCCGACGGTTTGCGCGTCGTGCTCCTCTTCCAGTACCCGGAGAAAATGCAGGAACACCCGTGCCGCCGTCTCGGCGTCTCCGGCGGCACGGTGCGCCCGCGGGTTCCTGATGCCGAGGTGCCGGGCGACGGTCTCGAGCGACTTCCGCGCGAGGTGCGGGACGAGACGCCTCGCGAGACGTGCCGTACACAACGACGGCGAAGCGAGGGGAGGCAAGCCGGCACGCTGAAAAGCGCAATCGAGGAACCCCCTGTCGAAACGGGCGTTGTGTGCGACGAAAACCGCATCCCCGATGAAGCGGGCCGCTGCGGGCAGGATTTCCTCTTCCGTCGGCGCCCCGTAAACCATGTCGTTCTCGATCCCCGTCATTTCCGTGATGAACGGGGGGATGAACTGACGTGGGTTGACGAGCGTCTTCCAGCGATCCACGATGCGCCCGTCCGAAATGCGTACGAGGGCGATCTCGATGATGCGATTGCGTTCGGGGCTCAACCCCGTCGTTTCGACGTCGCACACGACGTACGGCGCGTCGGAAAGGTAGAGCGAAAAGAGCGGGGGGCGGGCGGACACGGCAGGGCAAGGGGAGCGGCGAGTGACACCTAGTCGGGACGACGCGGGACGTGGGAACGCAGGATAGGCGTCTGCCGGGATTCAAACGACATCGTAGAAATTCCTGTTCTGGATCTTGATGACGCGGCCGGGGCGCTGGACGAGCATCCCGTAATCGTGGGTCGCGATGATGCACGCCGTCCCGCGTCGGTTCACGCGGTCGAAGATGGCGAGGATATCGCGCGAGGCCGCCGGGTCGAGGTTGCCCGTCGGCTCGTCCGCCAGCAGGATGACGGGATCGTTCACCAGCGCGCGCGCGATGGCGACGCGCTGTTTCTCCCCCCCGGACAGGTCGCCGGGCATGGCGTTTTCCTTGGCGGACAATCCCACCTCGGCGAGGACTTTCGCCACTTTCGGCCCGATCATCTGTTTCTTCGCCCCCGTCACATACAGCGCGAAGGCGACGTTCTCCGCGACGGTGCGGTCCTCGAGGAGGAGGAAATCCTGGAACACGATACCGATACTGCGGCGCAAGTACGGGATGTGATAGGAGCGAATCGTCGAGGAATCGTAGCCTCCGACGCGGACGCGCCCGAACGATGGGAGGATATCCATGTAGATGAGGCGAAGGAACGAACTCTTCCCGATCCCCGTCTCACCGATGACGTAAACGAACTCCCCTTCGGAAATCTTGAGGTTCGCCCGGTCGAGCACGACCTGGTCCCCGAAGACGAGTCGTACGTTGTGGAATTCGATCATCGCTCTCCCTCGCCCTGCGCGTGCCTGCGGTTGCCGAGAATTTCCAGGGCCGCCCGGACGGCCTCCGCCATGCTGGAAGCGTCGGCTTCGCCGCGTCCGGCGATGGCGAACGCCGTGCCGTGATCGGGCGATGTACGAACGATGGGGAGCCCGAGGGTGACGTTCACCCCATGGCCGCCTGCCCGCATCTTGAAAGGGGTGAGCCCTTGGTCGTGGTACATGGCGACCACGACGTCGTAATCCGCGTGCCGGTATGCGGAGAAAAAGCCGTCGGACGGGAACGGCCCTTCCGCATCGATCCCCTCCGCGCGCGCCTCGCGCACCGACGGGAGAATGTACTCCTCGTCCTCCCACCCGATCACGCCGCCGTCGCCGGCGTGCGGGTTGAGGGCAAGGACGGCGATACGCGCGTTCGTCTTCCCGAAGTCCGATCGCAACGCGCGCGCGCTCGTGCGGATGACGCGCAGGACGTTGCCCGTCGTGATGAGCGCCGGCACTTCCCGGAGGGGGACGTGGGTGGTCACGAGGACCACCCGCATGCATCCGCTGTACAGCATCATGACCGGCGTTTGCCCGCACATGTGCCCGAGCAGTTCCGTGTGCCCTCGGAACGGGACTCCCGCAAGCGTCACGGCTTCCTTCGAGACCGGCGCCGTCACGAGGGCGTCGAGTTCACCGTTCCGGACGGCCTCCGCTGCCCGACGGAATGCATGGAACGCCGCTGCGCCGCTCTGCCGCGTCGGTCGGCCCACTGCCTCGGCATCGAACGCGGTCCCGTCGTCCGACACGGCGAGTACGCCTTCCTGCGCCTCCTGCAGGTCCGTAACACGTTTCAACGTGACGCGGAGGCCGAGGCGCTCCGCGTACCATTCAAGACATGCCAGAGAACCGAAGACGACGGGTCTGCAGGGCGGAAAGGTCTCGGGGTGCCCGAACGTTTTGAGGATGACCTCCGGTCCGATGCCGTTGACGTCGCCGATGGAAATCGCGAGGCGCGGCGTCACGGTTCGGCTCCTTCTTGTTCTTTTCCCTTGCGTTGGCCGACGAGACGGAAGTCGCCGTTGCGGTCGCGGTCCTCGAAGACGAACTCCACGCCGAGCGAGGGATAACACCAGGTTTCCCGCGTGGGCTTGCCGGGCGGCAGAACCCGTTCCGTCCTCTCGGGCGGACCGTAGAGAATGTACACTTTCCCGCGATCGGAAAGCGCACCGAGAGGACGAGAAACCGTTTGAAACTCGAAAGACGCGTAATCGGCGCGGCGGAAATATTCCTCCATCATGCGCTTCCAAGGCCTTTCCGCCGTGCGTTCGCGGGTGCGCCAATAGGCCAGAATCCGCTCCGTCAGTTCTTCGTCCGGGCACGACGCGAACGCTTTCGCTTCCTCCTGTGTCAGGATGTGCTGCATGACGGCCCGAGCGATGCGAGGGTCGCGGAGCGTGTGTGGCATGTTGCTCCAGGAGATCGCCACGTCCCGTGTGAGCGTATCCCTCATGCCCCTCGATTCCGCGATAACGGTCAAACGATAGTTCCCGTACGTCAACGTATCGAAGGGGAAACGGAACACCGCGAATGCCCCACTCTTCGCGTCGGAAACATCGAAAGCGAAGCGTTCGACACGGCCGGGCGCTTGCGGGCAGGCCGATCGGTCGAGGCAAATCGGCGATTCGAGAACACCATGGAGCGGGACCCCGTGCGGTCGGCCGCCGCGTGTCTCCACGAGCGACCACGACCATCTCGTGCCGTCGTCGAAGACACCGGCGACGGCTCCCCAGGCCGGATCCCCGAAAGGGATATTGCCGCCGTAACCTGCGATACGGAAAGGCGGGTCGCTTGTCGCATCTTCCCTCAGGGGGATGAACGAGACGAGCAGAGGACCGCTTCCGGTCAGTTCACGCACGGTGATCGGAAGCCGGAGCGTCCGGCGGCGGGACGAGGAGCCGTCCTCGACATCGACAGATATGGTGTACGTGCCAGGTTGCAAGCGGTGGCAACGATGGAAGAGGATGGACGTGTCGGGGCGCACCGTTTCTCCGTAGCGGTTCACGAGGACGCGCACGGCGTCGTGCGTGAAGGCCGCGCCCATGCCGGATGAGTCTCCGATGGTCGTCGAAATGGTTACATCCCCGCACAGCACCGAGTCCCCCGGGAACATGTCTCTCCTCCGGAAACTCAGGAAACCGAACCCCACGCGTACGCACGTCGTGATGGTGCAGCCCGTGTCGGAATCCGATGGGATCTGCGCCGCTTCCACGTAAACGTCCCCCTCGCCGGCAGGGAAAGAGCGTCGGTCCTGAGCATGGCAGAACGATGCGAGCATCAGGATGATGGCGACGGGAGCCGAGGTTTTCACGGCGAAGATGCGTTTCATTTCCGCCCGCTCCCGCCGGCTTGCAGCGCGGCAAGCCCACGCCCGCCCGCAGCGATGAGATCTTCCACCGTGACGACTGCATCTTTCGCGATCCGTGCCGCCCGTTCCAGGAGATTTTCCAATTCACGGTAATTTCCCGGCCACGGGTAGGCGAGGAGAAGTTCCATCGCTTGCGGATCGATCGTGAGCGGTCCGCGTCCACGGTGTTCCGACGCGCAGGCAAGGATCCGCGCAGCGAGAACGGGAATGTCCTCGATTCGTTCCCGGAGGGAGGGAATGTCGAGGGGGAGGAATGTGGGCGGGACAATTGCGCCTTCCCTTTCTGCCGCGCTCCCATTGGCAAGCGTTGTCTCCCGCTGCATGGCGACGATGATGCGGGGGTCGCGTCGGACTCGCTCATGGGCGCGCGGCTCCTCCCGCGTGCTTGAAAGGGCGCACAGCAGCTTGCGGCGGATCGACAGCGGCAAGGCGGTGATCTCGCGGAGAAAGAGGGTCCCCCCTTCTGCGCCGAGAACGCCTGATGTCGCCGCTCCTGTCCCCGACCGCCGGGGGGCACCGGCACCGAACAATTCCCGTTCGAGGAGAGGCGCCGGGAATGTTTCGCAATCGATCGCCGTGAAGGGTTCCGCTGCTCCGCCGGACCTGTGTATCGCCCGAGCGATGAGTTCCCTCCCTGTTCCGCTTTCCCCGATCAGGAGGATATTCGTTCGCATGCGAGACAACCGTTCCACGGCTTCCGACACGCGACGGATCGCTTCGCTCGTCCCGCAGAGAACGATCGGTGGAGTATCGCCTCGTTCACGCATTCAGCGGCCTCCGGAAACGTGCACACCACCGGCGCAGACGACGGGCAGGCGGAACGAGGGTCGGAGCGCCATCCTGCCGGGCTTCGGGGAGTCAAGCGGCGACATGTTCCACGTCATCCCATCCCCCGGGGCGATGAAGGGTCAGATATCGAGGTTGCGGACGTACCGCGCGTTCTTCTCGATGAATTGGCGCCGTGGTTCGACGGCATCGCCCATGAGGATCGTGAACAGGCGATCCGCCTCGGCCGCGTTCTCCATGGTGACGCGGAGCAGGGTCCGCGTCTCGGGGTTCATCGTCGTCTGCCAGAGCTGGTCGGGGTTCATTTCCCCGAGTCCCTTGAAGCGGGAGATGACGATCCCGTCCGTTTTGAGAGAGGCTCCGCTCTCTTCCCCCGTTTCTCCCGCACCGGTGCCGGCGGAGGACACATCCTCGCGGCTACTGCGGAGAACCTTGATGATCTCATCACGCTCCTCGTCATCGTACGCGTACCGTTCGATCCGACCTTTCTTCAATTTGTAGAGCGGGGGCTGGGCGATGAACACGCGCCCCGCGTCGATGAGATCCTTCATGTACCGGAAGAAGAACGTGAGGAGGAGCGTGCGGATGTGGCTCCCGTCCACATCGGCATCGGTCATGATGATGATCTTCCCGTACCGGAGACCCGACAGGTCGAACTCATCGCCGCTCCCGATGCCGACGCCGATGGCGGAAACGATCGCGTTGATTTCCTCGTTCTCGAGAATCTTGTGGAGGCGCGCCTTCTCGACGTTGAGGATTTTTCCTTTGAGCGGAAGAATGGCTTGGAAACGGCGGTCGCGCCCCTGCTTCGCCGACCCGCCGGCGGAATCGCCCTCGACGAGGTACAGCTCGCAATGCTCGGGGTCCGTGATGGAACAATCGGCGAGCTTGCCGGGGAGGCTGAGCGATTCGAGCGCGTTCTTCCTCCGCGTGAGATCGCGGGCTTTCCGGGCCGCCTCGCGCGCCTCCGCCGCACGCAGGGCTTTCTCGATGATGCGGCGGGCGACTCCGGGGTTCTGTTCGAGGTAGAGCGAGAGTTGCTCTCCGACGATCGTTTCCACGATGCTCTTCGTTTCGCTGTTGCCGAGTTTCGTCTTCGTCTGTCCCTCGAACTGGGGATCGGGGACCTTGACACTGAGGACGGCCGTCAACCCCTCGCGGAAATCGTCGCCGCTGATGGTGAGCTTGGAACCCTCCTTGATGAGGTTGTTCTTGTACGCGTAGTTGTTGAGCGAGCGGGTGAGAGCCGTCTTGAAACCGACGACGTGCGTCCCGCCCTCGTGCGTGTTGATGTTGTTGACGTACGCGTAGATATTCTCCGTGTACGAGTCGTTGTACTGCATGGCGAGCTCGACCGGCGTGTTGTCCCGCTCCCCCTCGATGACGATCGGTTCCTTGAGCAGACTGTTCCGATTGGCGTCGATGTACCGGACGAAATCGCGCAGCCCCCCTTTGAAGTGGAAGACGACCTGCTCGTTTTCCCGCTCGTCGCGGAGCGTGATCGTGATGCCCTTGTTGAGATACGCGAGTTCCCTCAGGCGTTCTTCCAGCATGTCGAATCGGAAATCGCGCTGTTTGAACACCTCCCCGTCGGGCATGAACGTGACGATCGTTCCGGTGCGTTTCGTTTTCCCCGTCTCCTGCACCTCCGTCGTCGGGAAGCCGCGCGAGTAGCGTTGCAGGAAAACCCTACCTTCCCGGTGCACCTCGACCGTCATCCATTCCGACAGGGCATTGACGACCGACACGCCGACGCCGTGCAGACCGCCCGAGACCTTATACGTCTGCTTGTCGAATTTCCCCCCCGCATGGAGCATGCACATCACGACCTGGAGCGTGCTGACCTTCTTGACGGGGTGCGGCCCTGTCGGGATCCCGCGACCGTTGTCGTCGACCGTCACCGAGCCGTCCTTATTGATGACGACACGGATCGTGTCGCAGAAGCCCGCCAGGGCCTCGTCGATCGCGTTGTCGACCACTTCGTTGACGAGGTGGTGAAGGCCGCGAAGACCGACGTCCCCGATGTACATGGCCGGACGCTTCCGGACCGCTTCGAGACCCTCGAGGACTCTGATGCTGTGTTCCGAGTACCCTTTCGCTGCGGCTGCTTGTTCCTTCGTCATGATTCGTCCATCCCGGGCATGTTATTTTCCGATGCAGAAGCGGGAGAAGATCGCGTTCAGCACGTCTTCGGTCGTCACCGCTCCGATGATTTCGCCGACCGCGTCCGCTGCACTGCGGACATCGGCGGCGATACATTCCTCCGTAAGCCCCTCGTGCCACGCTCTGCGCGCCCGTTCCAGGGCGGCGTGGGCGCGCCGGAGACACTCCGCGTGGCGTGCGTTCGTCACGAGCGTCTCGGCGCCCTCGGTGGGCGCGGTCCGCGCGCGGGCTTCCGCTGCGATGCGTTCGACGAGGCGGGGAATCCCCTCGCCCGTCCGGGCCGAGACGGCGATCGGGTCGAGCTCGCGCAGGGTCCCACGCGGAGGGAGATCGCACTTGTTCGCGAGGACGACGATGCGTTCCTCCTTTCCCCCGAGCGATGCGATCGCGCGCACGAGCGAAGCGACCGAACGGTCGTCCGTGTCACCGTCGGCGGCGTCGACGACCAGGCAGATGAGATCGGCCTCGCGAAGCTGCTCCCCTGCACGGGCGATGCCCTCACGCTCGACTTCGTCCGCCGCGGGGCGCAACCCCGCGGTGTCCACGAGACGGACGAGGGTCCCTTCCAGGCGCACGGCTTCCTCGATGTAATCCCGCGTCGTCCCCGGCGTGTCGGTGACGATGGCGCGCTCCATGCCGAGAAGCGCGTTGAGGAGACTCGATTTCCCGGCGTTCGGGGGTCCGGTAATCACGACTTTCAGCCCTTCCCGGATCACACGACCGCCGTCGAACGTGGCGAGGAGAGCGGCGATGCGATCACGGATGTCGTCGAGGTCGTGCCGCATCTCGTCGGTCGAATATGCCTCGATGCCTTCCTCCGCGAAGTCGAGTCCCAGCTCGAGGAGCGACGCGCACCGGATCAGCTGCTCGCGGAGCCCACGGACGGGCTGAGAGAGGCGGCCGTCGAGTTGACGCATGGAGGCGCGCAGCGCCGCCGCGGATTGGGCGTGAATGAGATCCGCCACCGCCTCGGCTTGCGCGAGATCCATCCTCCCGTTGAGGAAGGCGCGGCGCGTGAACTCGCCGGGAAGGGCGTGACGCGCCCCGGCCTCGAGCACGCGATCCAGCACCGCACGGGAGACCATCACGCCGCCGTGGCAGAAGAATTCCGTGCAGTCCTCCCCCGTGTAGGAGTGGGGAGCTCGGTACAGAGCGAGGACGACCTCGTCGAGCCGGGACCCATCCGCTGCACGGACGAAGCCGTGGTGCAAGGTATGCGAGGGGGCGTTTCTCGGGTCCGTCCGCCCGTCGAACACGTCCGCCGCACAGTGGAGCGCCTCGCTGCCCGAGATGCGGACGACGGCGATACCCGCCGTGCCGGGTGGGGTCGCTATCGCGGCGATGGTGTCCTCCAGATCCGTAACGGTCCTCGTCATGGCGTTTTCATCGGACGATGATCTCTTCCACGATAGGCTCGGGGAGTGCTGCGTTGATCTTCTTCCGGAGTTCTTCGCGGTGGAGAATCAATTCCTGTCGCCATACCGCGTCGGAAGTGTGCAGGGTGAGGCGCCCGTCGACGAAGCGCTGGGGCTTCGTCCGGCGTGCGACGGCCGTGCCGACGATCTCCTCCCACCGGAGGAAGATTTCCCGCTCGCGGACCCCCCGCTCGAGGCCGAACTCGCGGAGGGCCGACGCGAGGGCATCGCCGAAGGGCTCGATAGGCGTCGTTCGCTTCATGCCGCTTCCATGTATCGGTGCACCGTTCCCGCTTCCACCTGGTACAAGGCGCGCTCCGTCGTCTCGTGCGTAATCCGGTCGAGTACGGTTCGGTTCGCCGTCGTCACGAACGTCTGGCCGAGAAGCGGGATGAGCCGGAGGATGTTCCCGAACCGGTCGTCGTCCAATTCGCTGAACACGTCGTCGAGCAGGAAGACCGGTCGTTCGTCGAGATGGTCGTTCAGGAAGAACCACTCGCCCGCTTTCAGCGAAATCAGCAGGGTCTTGTGCTGGCCCCGCGATGCGTGCGTGCGGACGTCCATCCCGTTCACCAGCATCTCGAGATCGTCCCGGTGGGGACCGATCATCGTGCTGCGGCGGGCATGGTCCGATGGGAGGCGGGCGGCGAGTTCCGCGGCGAGATCGTCCGCGGCTTTCTCCCGCTCGAGGTCGGTCTCGACGCTCTGGCGGTAGCGGAACTCCGGCACCTCGCGCGCGCCGACGATGTCGCGCATGACCGCGAGGAAGTACGGGCGGTACGCATCGATGAAAGAGCGGCGGCGACGGACGATCCGCACGGCCGCAGCGGCGAAGGCGCGGTCCCACGGTTCGAGTTCGGTGCGCAGGCGGCCGGTGAGCTTCTCGTGCGCCGCGAGCAACGCATTGCGGTGTCGGAGAATGCGGCGGAACTCGATCAGGTCCAGCAGATAGGCATGGGATACCTGCGAGACGACGATGTCGAGAAAACGGCGCCGCTCGGCCGGACTGCCTGCCGTGACGGCTCCATGGTCGGGCGACAGCGTGACCAGGGGAAAACGGCCGATCAAATCCGCCGCGGACGTGAGCGGTGCGCCGTCGATCTCGATCTTCCTCCGACCGCCGTCGCGCGGGAATCGGTACACGACCTCGTGGCGGACGCCGCGATGCGTGCAGAACTCTCCTCCCAGTTCCATTTCCGAGGCGTCGCGGGAAACGACGCTCCTCTCGGGGACCGCAGCGAAGGTCTGCGCGGTGCAGAGCATCGCCACCGCCTCGAGCACCGATGTTTTCCCCGCGCCGTTTTCCCCCCAAAGGAGAATCACCCCCGGCGGACACTCCAGTTCGCTGTATCGATGGTTCCGGATGTTGCGGAGGCGGAGACGCGTCAGAAGCATGATCATGCGTTGAGGCGCAACGGCATCACCAGCATGAGGATGTCGAGATCCTCCGGCTGGGGATGGGGGCGCAGGAGGCTGGCCCGGGACGGCGCACTGAAGGAAAAGGTAACCTCGTCGCTCTCGAGATGCGAGAGCGCATCGCTGATATACCGCGCGTTGTACCCGACGTCGAGCTCCTCTTCCGAGGTGAACGTCGCCGGCAGGGACTCGCGCGCTTCCCCGCCGAAATCGATGTCCTCGGCGAACACCCGCACGCTGTCGGGCGCGATGGAGAAGCGCACCTGGTTGGTGACGGCGTTGGAAAAAATCGAGCACCGATGCACCGCTGCAAGCAGCGCGGGCCGGTTGACCGTCAAGTGACGGTCGTTCTCGAGCGGGATGACGCTCTCGTAGTTCGGGTACCGCTCGTCGATGATGCGGCTGGTCAACTGGAGGTCGGCGAAGGAAAAGCGGACATTCGTCTTCCCGAAAAGGATCGACACTTCACCGGAATCGAGCGAACGCAGGAGAAGGTTGAGCGCTTTCGCCGGGATGATGACTTCGCGCTCTTCCTCGCCGCTGAGTCTGGCGATTTCCCCGCTATGGGTCACCCGCACGAGCCGGTGCCCGTCCGTCGCGACCGCACGGAACTCGCCGTCTCTCCATTGGAAGAGAACGCCCATCATCGAGGGGCGCAAATCGTCGGTGCTCACGGCGAACACCGTCGTCGAAACGATCGTCCGGAGGAGGGCACCGCTCATCGTGAGCGAGAATTGCTCCACGACCTCCTCGATTTCGGGGTAGTTGCCCGCTGAAGCCGCCGCCATCCGGTACTCCCCGATATCGGTTTTCAGTTGGAGTCGCGAACCTCCGGCGTCGGCCTGCACCGTCACGTCCGTCGAGGGGAGCGCGCGAAGCGTCTCGTTGAGCTTTTTCGCCGGCACGGCGACGACCCCGTCCCGCATTCCGTTGACGGGCAGGTTCACCCGCATCGTGATCTCCAAGTCGCTGGCCGTCATGCGCAGGTCGTTGCCCGTGAGCTCGAACAGGACATTCTCCAGGATCGGCAGTGAGGACTTCGTGGGAACGAGGCCGATGATTTTCGCGAGCGCTTTGGAGAGGTCGCTGCTGAGAACCGAGAATTTCATGAGTCCCTCCGGAATTGATCGACGAGTGCGTACCGGACACGCCCTTGTTCTATCCGGCACCCGGCATCATGACGACCGAAACGACGGTAACCGACGTCCGCCGGAAAAATGTGTTTCGCTTCATCGATGAAATATAACGAAACGAGGCGGATATTCCAATGGAAAATCGCCCCGATTATACGGTTTTTCAATGATTTAGCAGTGCCCCACAGCTCACCATCGGTACTGGTCGGTGATGTCGATTTCCCGCTTCCGTGAGAAGAAGCGGAACCCGTCTACGGGGATGGAGATATCCGGAGCGAGGGTGATCCGAACGAAGTGGCGGAGCATCAAACCCATCAAGGGTGGGATGGTACCCGCGGTAAGGAATCGCGCCATTTCCGGGTGCACGTTCAGACGCAGCCTGATTTCCCGGGAATCGAGGCGGAATCGTGTCAACCATCGGTCGATTTCCGTGAGCAGGGACGGTTTCGACTGCACGATGCCCGCCCCGCGGCAGGTCGGGCACGTTTCGCTGACCGAGAGTTGCACGCTCTCCCGAACCCGCTGCCGCGTGATCTGCATCAAGCCGAACTCCGAGATGGGGAGGATGGTGTATTTTGCCCGGTCGCGGCGCATTTCCCGCCGCATCTCCTCGAACACTTTGCGGTTGTTCGCCTCCTCCATCATATCGATGAAATCGATGACGATGATCCCGCCGAGGTCGCGAAGCCGGATCTGCAAGGCGATCTCGCGCACCGCTTCGAGATTGGTCCGCAGGGAATTCTGTTCCTGGTCGGATTTCGCAGCGTACCGGCCGGAGTTCACGTCGATCACCGACATGGCTTCCGTGCGATCGAAAACCAAGTAGCCGCCGCTCTTCAACCACACTTTCCGGTCCATGAGCCGGTCGATCTGCCGCTCGATGCCGAACCGGTCGAAGATCGGACGCCGGTCGCGGTACAACTCGAGCACGTGCACTTTCTTCGGCGCCACGAGGTTGATATACGCGCGGATATCCCGGTACAGCTTGGGGGAGTCGATCGCGACGCGCGTGACGTCCTCGGAGAACAGATCGCGGATGGTGCTGGACGAGGCGTTCATGTCCTTGTGGATGAGGGTCGGGGGACGCGACGTCCGAATCGTGCGTTCGATCCCCCGCCAGGTCTCGAGCAGTTGCCGGAGATCGTTTCGCAGCACTTCCTCGTCTTGCCCTTCGGCGACGGTACGGATGATGACGCCGAAACCGGGCGGAAGGATCGAGCGTGCAATGCGCCGAAGGCGCCTCTTCTCGCGGAAGTCCGTGATTTTGCGCGAAACCCCGATGGAACCTTCGAACGGCATCAGAACGAGGAAACGACCGGGCAGCGTGACTTCCGTCGTCACGCGCACCCCTTTGGCCCCGACAGGTTCTTTGAAGACCTGGACGACGACTTCCTGGCCGCGCTGGAGGAGAGGGGCGCGGCGGCGGCGGCGGTCCGGAGCATTCTCTCCGGGCTCTTCCCGCTCCTCGTCCACACCGTTCTCGTCTCCGGTGATGGCGCCGAAATCACGGAAATTGTCGCCGACGTCGGAGAAGTGGAGGAACGCATCCTGTTCCAGCCCGATGTCGACGAAACTCGCGCGGATTCCGGGCATCACCTTCACGACCGTCCCGAGGTAGATGTCGCCCACCATGCGACCGCGTTCCTCGTTCTCGATGAACAACTCGGCGAGGCGGCCGTCCTCGACGATGGCGATGCGGTGCTGATCCGCCGTGACGTTGATGATGATTTCCTTCTGCATGAGCGCCCTTTCGCTCTCGGCTCCCCGCTTCCCCCGCCCTCAGTCTCGGGATCATCCCTCCCGATTACAGCTGGGTGTATAACTGCACCCGCACTCCGGTAAACGGCTGGACGACTCGGCAGACCCCGCTCGAACAAATCAACCCCCCGCGCTCGGAACCGTAACTCACGGTGGCGGTGTGGACGTTGCCGAGACGATAGGTGAACTCGCCCGTGATCCAGCTCTTCTTCCCGGAAGGGTCGAACTCGTCGCTCGTGAACTCGGCGCGGATCGTCGCCGCCCAGTCGGGTGCATGGGCGAGGGTCACCGAGACGAACTCGTTGAAAAACGTCCGGTCGTCGACGGGATACGAATTGTCGCTCGCCCACTGCTGTTCGAGGCTGACTCCGAGACTGAACGCCTCGTCGAGCATGTACTCGATGCGTACGGGCAAGGTCGTGCTCGCGACGCGGTGTCCTTTTCCCACCCCTTCCTCGTACTGCGTGTCCGACCGCCGGTTGACCGCGAGGCGCACGAACGATTCCTCCTCGAAGTACCATTCCGCGTCGAGGTATATTTCCCAGAAAGGTGAGAATTCTTCGTCGAGGGCCGGGAAGAGATCGTTGCTCTTGAAGAGGGGCCGGTATCTCCCGCCGGGGAGACGCACCCAGCTCTGCTGGCGGCTCGCTACCGCGCCGTTCAGGTTGAGAACGAGATTGGGGGCGACCGCGGAGAACACGTCGACCTGCCAGCCCGTTTCATCGTTGAAATCGATCGTGTGGGGCGAGCGCGTCAGGAGGGTGAATGCGTGTTCCTTGTGCACGATCGGAGGGTTCTGGACGGGCACGATCCGCGTGGGGCGGTTCGCGTCCTTCCTCGCGTCGGGGTCCACCACGTCGAAGCGGTAATTCTTGTACTCGAACGTCAGGCCGAAACCCTCCAACCCGGTGAAAGAAACGCTCCCGTACCAGCCCTCGCCCGTCTTGTCGTAGGGGATGTCGCGCGAGAACCCATGCGTCGTACCGTAGGAATGCTTGCGCGCATACTCGGCGAACACGTCGAACCCGAACAGCTTGAT
>JARYLZ010000056.1 GCA_029907355.1 Bacteroidota bacterium
CACAAGGGCTGGAAGAGGTGCTCGACGAGGATTACCTGCATTACCGCATCGAGAGCACGGCATACCTCGGCGCCCGCCTCCAGGAACGGGGCATTCCCATCCTCACACCGCCCGGCGGTCATGCTGTGTACCTCGACGCCCTCCGGTTTTGCCCGCACATCCCTCCGGAGCAATTCCCCGGCCAGTCGATCACGTGCGCGCTCTATCTCGAAGGCGGAGTCCGGGCCGTCGAGATCGGGAGCGTCATGTTCGGGAAGACCGACGAAAACGGCAGCTTCATCCCGGCGTCGATGGAACTGGTTCGCCTCGCCATTCCCCGCCGCGTGTACACCCGCAGCCACATGGATTACGTCGTGGAAGTCACCGAGAACGTGTACCGGTCGCGCGAGACATTGCGCGGCATGCGGATCGTCTATTCCTCGCCGATGCTCCGGCATTTCACCGCACGCTTCGAACCGGTTCTCTGACGCGGTGAACGACGAAGGGCGGTGCATTCCCGAGCGGGTGGCCCCATGAGAACATCCGACCCACGGCGACGCGAGGGGTGTTCGATGTCCCGGAGGGCGGAGTGATGGCGGTCGCAACGCGGATTCTCTACGTCCACCACGGGAAGGGGATCGGGGGTGCTCCCCTCAGTTTGCTGTACCTCATCCGTTCTCTGCCGCAGCGTTTCGAACCCACCGTTCTCTGTCTCCACGAAAGCGAGGCGAGCGATCTCTTCCGGCGGGAAGGGATCGAGACCATTGTCTTGCCGCGTATCCACGACTTCAGCCATACCACCGTTCTCTGGTACCCGTGGTGGCAGCTGCCGAAAATCCTGTACCGGTTCCTCCATTTCCCCTTCGCCATCGAACGCGCGCGCCGCTTCATTGCCGCCCGGCGTTTCGATTTGGTCCACCTCAACACATCGACGCTCCTCGCATTCGGGATCGCAGCCGGGCGGGAAGGGGTAAAGGTCGTCTGGCATATCCGCGAACCCATTGCGCGGGGCTATTTCGGTTTGCGGCGCGCGTTCGTGCGGAGAATCGTCGCCACGTATGCGGACGCGGTGATCGCCATCAGCCGCTATGACGCGTCCCAACTCCCCGCTGCGGTACCTGTCCGCGTGGTATATAATTTCGTCGATCGGGAGGTCTTTCACCCCGGTGCGGACGGCAGCGGGGTACGGCGCGAACTCGGCCTCGACGAGAAGCGCCCGCTCGTCCTGTTCCTCGGCGGTGTGAACCGCATCAAGGGGACGAAGGAATTTGTCCGCGCTGCGGTACACGTGCTGGAGAGAAAAAAGGACGTTGTCTTCGCCATTGCAGGTCCCATCCCCGACAGGAGCCTGCGCACGATCCTGAGCGGCGGGGCGAAGTATCGGAAAGAGGTCGAAGCGTCGATCCCGCCGAGGCACCGCAGAGCCGTCCGTTTCCTCGGCGTTCGGCACGACGTGCCCGCACTTCTGGCCGCGTCGACGATCCTCTGTTTCCCCTCGCTCGTCCCCCACTTCGCGCGCCCGGTGATCGAGGCTTCCGCGATGGGGGTCCCGGTCATCGCGTCGGATCTCGGGGGACCGCAGGAACTGGTCCGCCATGAAGAGACCGGCCTTCTCGTCCCCGCCGGCGATGTCGATGCGCTGGCTCAGGCGATCCTGCGCCTTCTCGACAACCCCGAAGAAGCGCGGCGTTTCGGGGAAAACGGCACGCGCTTTGCGGAAGAACATTTCGACGCGAAGAAGAACGCGCAAGCGGTGATCGATATTTACGACAGCCTCCTCGAGTCATGAAGCGATGCGCTTTGCGAAGATATCCGTCAGTCCGTACATTACGACGATGTTATATCCATCTCCTCCCCGACATCCATTTCCGAGGTAGCCTGATGCGCCCATTTTTCTCTTTCATCGCCAGTCTCCTGCTCGCGCCGGCTCTCTTCGCCCAATCGTCCGGCGTCACGTCCGGCTGGATCGTGGACGACTTCAATCCCGGCGATTTGAGCAGCCAATGGATCCAGACGACAGGGAAATGGTCCGTCGGAGAGCGCGGTGCGACGGTGGTCGGTTCCACGGGCGATCTCATTCTCTTGAACCGCCAATACTTGATGCGGACGAAACCGTACACCGTAGAGGCGACATTCGTCGGTGCGGGGGGCGGGGTCATCTTCTGCGCCGAGCGGACGGATGGCGCGGCGAACGCTCATGTAACCTATCTCTCCGGCAACACGGTTTCGACGGGGTACATGGATTTCCACGGGAAATACGTCGAGACCCGCGTCGTCGATTTTCTCCTGCCTGCGGGCCCGGTCACGTTACGCGTCTTCGTGGATCCGTTGAGACGTTCGTATTCCGTTTTCGTCGGGGAACAGTCCATCGCCCTCGAGGAGTTGCGGTTCGTCTCCGGTTATTCCGGTTTGTTCGCCCGCGCTGCGGGGCCGAAGTTCGACGCGTTCCAGGTGCTCGGCGAAGGCGTCGTAGATCGGCCTTCCTTCTACAGAAAATCCAATGATCGACAGCTCGACCACCTCTCCTACATGGCGATCCTGGATGACGCCCTCTATATCTCGAACCCGGTCATCGGCATCGTTCAGCGCTTGACCAGTATCGGCACGTACGCGAACGAATACCGACTGGAGGGCGAGAACCCCTGCCCGCGCGGTCTCTTCATCGATGAGGACCGGACGCTGTACGTCGCGGATGGCGGGGCGAAAAACGTCCGCGTCTTCGACCGGGAGGGGAAGGCCGTCCGCACCCTCTCGGAGGAGATCCGCGACCCGCGCGGCGTGGCGTGCGCTGGGGGAAGCGTGTACGTGTTGGACGCCGACGGGATAAAAGTGTTCGATAAGAAAGGCGCGTTCGTCGGCCACAAGGCCGCCGGAATGTTCAAGGACCCGAAGAACATTTCCTACGCGAACGGTTCGTTGTACATCGCCGACTTCGGCAACGCCCGGGTGCAGGTGCTCGACGCACGGGATTTCTCCGTGAAGAGATCCATCACCGAATCCCTGGTTTCCCCGTGGGATGCCGCGACAGACCCCGCGACGAACGAGGTCTACGTAGCGGACCCCGGAGCAGGTGTCGTCTTTCACTACAGCCCCGACGGCACGCTCATCGAGCGCATCGACCCCATGACGATCAAGGGATTCATCTCGCCGCGGTGCGTGCGCGTGCGCGGCCCGATGATCTACGTGGCGGATTTCGAACGCATCCTCGGGTTCCGGAAAGGCGTTTTGACCATCCGGCCCGCTCTTCGCATCGAGTGACTCCCGCGTGATCGCGCTTCGCTGCGGGGCGGGGATGCTCTATGCGGAACCGCCTGCGTCCTGGCATACTGTCCGGCTCGACCCCTCTTCCACGGAATCGGGGAGAAGGGAAGCGGAAGTGGTCGCGCGCGCTCTCGACGAACCGGCCGATGCGGAACCGCTGGAAGAATTCATCGAAAAGAGCGACCGCGTCGCGATCGTTGTTCCCGATAAAACGCGCAGGAGCCGCATCGACATCGTCCTCCCCCACGTCCTCGCGCGGATCCATGCCGGCGGCGTCCCGCCGGGAAATGTGACCATCGTTTTCGCGCGCGGAACCCATGCGGCGCAGGATGCCGCGACACAACGGTCCATTCTCGGCCCCGATATTTTCGAACGGTATCGGGTCGTCGACCACGACTCCCATGAACGGGCGGCGATGGTGCATGTCGGCACGACGACCGCTGGTACAGAGGTCCTGTTGAACCGCTGTGTCGCCTCGGCGGACAAAGTCGTCGCGGTCGGGACGGTTCTCCATCACTATTTCGCAGGGTACGGCGGGGGGCCGAAGCTCTTGATGCCCGGAACGGCTGCATACGAGAGCGCGGTTCAAAACCATCGACGCGTCCTCCTGCCGGACGGCAGATTCCACCCCGCCTGCCGCGAAGGGTCGGTGGCGGGTAACCCCGTCGCGGAGGACATCATCGATGCGGCACGTTTTTTCCCGCCCTGCACGTATCTCGGTCTCGTCCTCGATGCCGAGGAGCGCGTGGCCCATGCCGTGTACGGCGATATTCTCGCAGCGCACAGGCAGGCATGCATTCTCGCAGACACGATGTACCGGCTGACGGTCACGGCCCATTCCGACGTGACGCTGGTGTCCGCAGGGGGGAGGCCGCGTGACATGACGTTCATCCAGTCGCACAAAGCGCTTCACCGCGCAGTCCGTATCACAAGGCCCGGAGGCGTCGTCGTGTGCGCGGCGGCATGCGACGAAGGGATCGGGAACGACGAGTTCCTCGAATGGTTCCGTTTCGCGGATCCGGCGGCTCTCCGCGAGGCATTGCGCGAGCGGTACACGATGAACGCTCACACCGCCGTTTCCGTCATGGCGAAAACGGCGTCGCGGACGGTATTCCTCGTCAGTACACTCCCGCGCGAAGACGTTCGTGCAATGGGCATGCACCCCTGCACGACGCTCCAGGAAGCCGTCGACGCGGCGGCGGAACTCGTTCCCCCGAGCGCCCTCGCCTATGTCCTGGAACGAGGGGGGCTCTTCTTTCCCGTCCTTGCCGGCGAAAACGATGGGAATGCCCAGATACCATGAGACTCGGCCCTGACATCAAAACCCCGCGCCGCTGGCGGTTTGCCGGGCAGAGACCCTCAGCGGCATGGTTGAAAAGCCGGCCCTTGATCTTCATCATGGTTGTCCTCTTCCTGTCGATATCCGCGACTGCCCAGGAAAGCGTTCTTCGGGACCGTGCCTTTCCGTTTCTCGAAGGGAGTTGGGATGGTGTGGTCGAGTCGAGGGACGGCCTCACCTCGTGCACGATGCGATGCGTGCCGGTGTTGCAGGACGGCTTTCTCCGCTGCGAGACATGCTTCCGGAGAACGATGAAAGAACCGTGCTCCTCCGGTGAAGAACACATGTACCTCCGATCATCGGGCGAGCATGCAATCGTTCTTTATATCTTTTCCAACCACGGGGTAGTGTTCTGGGGGACCCTCGCGGTTTCGGGGAAGAAATGGGCGGGGGAGTTGCGTGGGTCGGACGGCTCCACACGCACCCTGGTTTTTCTTTGGGAAGACGCGGATTCCGTCGTTCTCACCGTGGAAGAGACCGGGGGGGGAATTTATCCTGCCGGAGTAGGCTCGAGAAAACTCCACCGACAGGTTCGATCTCCACGCTGAGAGAAATTTCCGCTCGTTTCGGTGGGGAACAAAAGAGACGGCCTCGTTCCCTCTCCGATTGCGGGGGTGTTTCATGTCGCCCGCCGCATTCTCGCGATGAAGAAACCGTCCGTCCCGTGCTCGGCGGGTGTCAAACGAATGTGCCAAGCGCCCCGCTCGAGGCCGGGGATTTCGATTCCCTGCCGTGCGAAAACCGATTCGAGATCGTCGGGAACGAATTCCGGGTGGTCGGAAAGGAAATGCCGCACAACGGACTCATTCTCGGCAGCCATGAGAGAACAGGTCGCGTAAACGAGGATGCCGTCGGGGAGAACGTTTCCCGCGACTTCTTCGAGAATCCTCCTCTGGGTGCGTGACAGCCGTTCGAGACTTCCCGGGTTCACGCGGAATTTGACGAGGGGGTCACGCCGCGCCCGCCCGATCCCGGAACAAGGGGCGTCGACGAGGACGGCATGGTAAGTCGGCGGCAGTTTCCGTCGCCGTTCCCGTGTTCGCGTTTTCTCGTGTCGGGTGAGCACGACCTCGATATTCCGGACTCCTGCGCGGTGCGCTCTTCGGGCCAGCGCCTCGAGACGGGCTTTCTCGGTATCGGCTGCGACGATGCGGCAGCGGGGTCCCCCGAGCTCCGCGAGATGAAGCGTCTTTCCTCCGGCCCCTGCACAGGCGTCGAGTACCACCCAGTCTTCCGCGGGTGCGAGGGCATAGGACACGAGCTGGCTCCCCTCGTCTTGGAACTCGAGCGCGGCGCGGACATGCGATGGGATTCTGCGCACGTCAACCCGCTCCTCGCACACGATGCCGGCGGGAGCGATCGATGCGGGTTTGCAACGGTATCCCGTTTTTTCGAGGATAGCGAGAGCCTCATCCCTCGCCAGGACCCCCGCGTTCACTCGCAAACAGACCGGTGCGGGGTTTCGGAGTGACGCCCCGAGCGCGTATGCGCGAGCCCACCCCAGTGGCGCCTCGGGGTGTTCTGCCCATGATCGCAGCATCCATGGAGGGACACATGCTACCGCGGCAAGGATATCGGCGTCTTGTTCGGCGACGGCTGAAGCCTGTGCGATGATGGTATCGGCACGGCGGATGATGTCCCGAGCCCCCGCGAGAGCACGGGAGACGAGATCACGTGCCGTCTCCGTCTCGAGTGATAACACGCGTGACAGAAGTGCGGAACAGGCGTCCGCGACTTCGCGGTCGTAAGCCATTTTTTCGACGGTCGCCGGCAGGAACCCTTCGAGGGGAACCCCCGTCGCCATCACGGCGAGAACCGTTGCGGCGGCCGTCGTCGTTAGCTTTCTGGGGGCGAAGGGAAAGCGGCTGTCGCTTCTATCGAGCAAATGTCCCAGCAGGTGGTCTGCGAGAGGTTTCACACGGAGTGTTGCATACGCCCACGAGACGATGAACCGCTTCTCCTCGGGGGCGAGGGATTTCCTCCGGCGGAGATACTCGGCGCTCACGTCGTGAGAGGGTTCACGTGAGGCGAGCAACCGGGACGCGAGAGACGCGGCGTGCTCGAGGAGGAAAGCGCGCCGTTCGGCGGAGTCGTTCGACATGGCCGTCGGTCAGGGGGAGATTTCGCCGTCGAGCATATGGAGGACATGAGGGTCGAGAGCCGGTCGATCGGTCCGGGGGATCAGGTACGTCGCGAGAGCGGTCAAATCGGTATACACGCGTCGGTTCTCGGCCGTCGATTTGAGGTAATGGAAACCGGAGGATCCCCCGCTTCCGATTTTCTCACCGATCATCCTGTGCGCCATGAGGGCATGGTGATAGCGCCATAGGGCGAGGGCCTCGTCGATGTCGATCAGCGCATCGAGCAATCGGCGGGAGGTTTGCAGGCGTGGCCTGTCGTGGTAGACCATGATGAAAAGGGCGGCGAGCATCGCCCGGTGCGAGAACCGCCGTCTGCCCGTGGCGGCGATCTCGCGGTATCGTTCGGGGTCGAACAGCGTGTCGAAACGCTCCTCCACGGTGGATGTCTCGACGAGGTACTTCTGCTTCTCGAGGGCGGAGAACGCCTCGTTCTCTCGAATGGCCTCCCGTTCACGCCCGAGCATTCTCCGTACGGCATCCTGGTATGCGCGGCGGAAAGAGTAGCCACCCACCTCGAGAAACGGCAGGCGCTCGAGCCAGGATTGAACGCGGTCGAAGAGGGTCGGTTCCTCCTCCATGCGCCGGAGTTCATCTCTATCCGCCACCGGGATGCGGGAGGAGTGGGCATAGCCGTCGTACAGGACCTGTTGTTCCCGTCGCACCCCGAAGAGAATCTCGATCTTACGGAACTGTACGCTCTGGAATGCCGATATCGGGTAGAGGAGACCGCGAAAATCGGCGTAGTCGCACGGATCCATCGTCTCGAGGATTCCGCATTGGTCGGTGAGGTGACGAACGACGGCCGCAATGCGACGGCTCCGCACGACCGCCGTATCCGGGAGGCTGGAGCCCGAAGGGACGTCGTGCAGAATGTCCGCTACCGAACGCATGTCGTGGAGGATCTGCTTGAACCAGAGTTCGCAGCTCTGGTGCGTGATGATGAACAGCATTTCGTCGTGCACCGCTTGTTCTGCCTGGCCGCTCCTCGGCCTCTGGCAATCGAGCAGACGGTCGAGATGCAGGTAGCCGGAATAAGAGTCGATAGGCTGGTTCGTTTCCATGGTGTGCAATCTCCACCGGCTTATGATGGAAGTGCTGTGTCGGGAAAGGGGATGCTCACGGCGGTTCAGCGCCCGTACGGAAGCTCGGTCGTCAGGGGAGAAGGGTCAGGTCGTCCTGGCGCCGTTTCAGCGGGACGATCGGTAAATCCGGAAATACCGACGTCCGCAGCCGTTCGGAGGCGGCGTCACCACTTCGCACCCGGAAGCGCCGCGAAGGCGTGTGCGAGAACCCTGTTCTTTCCGTAGACATCGTCTCGGAACTGGATGACGCCGTCCGTATCCACCCACACCGTCATGTAGTCGATGTAGATGGGCGTTTTCCGGGCGAGGGAAAACGTCTTCGTGGCCTGTGTGCGATCGAGGTATTGGCGGACGCTGTCCAACGTCCACCTGTCCCGAGGCGTCAGGAGGAAGGAGAGGAGGCGCATCGGTTCCTCGACGCGGATACAGCCGTGGCTCACCGTCCGCGTGGCATACGTGAACGGTTTCCGTTTCGGCGTATCGTGGAGGTAAATGCCGAACGGGTTGTCGAAGACGAACTTGATGCGACCGAGCGCATTCGCTTCCCCCGGACCTTGGACGAAACGGAAGGGGAGGTTGTTGGGGTCGTACTCCTTGAGCCGGATGGAACCGCTGCGCAGGACGGAGTCTCCGCGGACGATGCGGTAGTTGTGCCGGCGCAGGTACGTGGAATCCTTCAAGGCCGCGTAGTACGTTTCCCTCGCTGCAATGCTCGGTGGGACGTACCATGGGGGGTTGAGCACGATCGCGCTGATGTACCCCCATGTCATCGGTGTCTGGTAGTTCATCGGCCGGTGTCCGCGGATGACCACCGTGTAACGCATCCCGAGACATACCTTGATCCGTTCGACGGTGCGGTCATCGTGTACGGCGTGGAGGTAGAATTCCGGGATATTGATTCTCACGTAGCTGCCGGTGTCCGGGAAATTCAGCCAGCGACAGCGCTCGAGGTTCAGGCGGACGAGACGGATTCGCTCCGCAAGCGGCATGTTCAACATCTTCACCGTCCGTTCGCCGATCACGCCGTCGTCGAGCAAGCCGTGGTTGCGCTGGAACTCCTTGACGTTTTCCACGAGGGCGGAGTCGTACACCGTGTACCCTTTCGCATCGTACCGGCTCGTGAAGGCGTTTTCCGGTAGGGGTGGAGAGCCGCCGAGACGGAGCTGTCGGAGAAACCTGATCCGCCTGTCGATTCGCCCGAGGATCGTCGCATGCTGGCCGGGTTCGATCTTTCCGCCGGGGAATGGAATGGTTTCGAGCGTATCCCCCCGGGCCATTTGACGGAGGAGTCTCAAGGCGTTTTGCAGCGATGTATACCGTCCGTTGCGGGGGGCGATGGTTCGGAAATGCTCCGCGATATCCACCGCCGCCAAGACGGATGCGGAAGATCTGCGAGGCTTGACGGGGAGATTGAAATTCTCCGGGTACAGGTCCATTGGGGCGAAGACCCCTGCGCGGAGATCCGTGTCGAGGCTGATCGCGGCATCGGAAATCGCCACGTCGAGGAGGGGCAGAACGGAGTCCGCGGCGGAAGGGGCCGACAGGAACGATGACCGCAGGCGGCTGATGCGCTCGGAACCGTACATCGCGGGATCGAGTCCGTGCTCATCCACGTGTTCGAGCACCGCGAGGAATTTCCCCATGGGGGAAGAGGGTTCGAAGGATTGAACCCATACAGGGGCGAAATCCCGTGACCGATAGAAATGGTAAAGGAGTTTCGGGTGAGAGAGCAGGACCTTTCGGGGGGAAATCGTGTCCTCGGGCGGAAGGAGGATCGCTCGAATACCCGCCGCGACGGCTTCGGCGTCTATGCTCGGCATGTCGACATCCTCCCGCTCCGGGACGGATGCGGGCCGCGCTTTTTCAACGAGGTTACACGCCGGAAAGGCAATCAACGAGCATGCGAGAAGGGCGTGATACAACATCCCCTTCCATCTTCTCCGCGCCTCCCGTCCCGCGCCACTCTCGACGTTCACGAAGGTATCCTGCCCTTCTTCTATGCCTGGGTCACGATGTTGTCGTTTTCTCTCGTGCGAAACTACCATGCGCCTATCGGAAAACCTAACGAGGGAAACACCGAGGATGGGGAATTCCCTGCGAGGAAGAGATACCACCGCTATCCCTTCGAGAACCGCTCGGACAGGCCGGAGATCTCACGGGAGGTGATGCAGGACGAGACTGGAGCGGTGGGACCTCGAGCGGAGTATGCAAAAATACGCCCCGGCGGGTAGCCCGCGTGCATCGAAGTGGAGGATATGAGGCGCTTCGTCTACGGATCCCTCGTAAAGGACGGCGACGCGTCTTCCGAGCGGGTCGTGGACCGACACCGAAACCGTTCCGCTCATTCCATGGGCACAAAACCCGATCGACGCGATTCCCTCGAACGGGTTCGGGAGAACCGGCCCGAGGCCTATCCCGTCCGGAGGGGATTGGATCCGCAGCCGGGTCGGAGCGTCCGTACCGAACGTCAGCCGCGAAGGCCTGAGCGCATCGAAATACACGGTATTCCGGGCGATGAACGTGTCGCCCGGGACGTAGAGCGGGCCCCCCGTATTCGGGTTCACATCGAAACGGGGATAATTCGAAGATGCAACGACGACTCGGAGACGGTGGCCTTTCCGAATCGTCCATGCGAGATTCTGGAGGTATACCGGGATGCAGACGGGACGAGCGATGGGGAGAGGAACTTCACGCTCGAGCCCTTCGCGAAACCGTGAGCGTGCAATGCCGTCCGTCATGATGATCGATCGTCCATCGGGGTACACATCGCAGAGACGGACTCCGATGTCGGTGTCCACCCTGTCGGAAGAGAGGAAGACGTCCACCCGTACGGGCCCGGTGATGTTCCATTCTTCGTCGAGCGGGTCGGTGCTGAACAGGAGAACGTCGTTTCTGCTCTCGACGGTCCCGTGGATATCCAGCGGACCAGGCACCGCCGAGGGGTCGAACGGGTTGAAGCGCGCACCGCCGCAGGAGGGCGAAGGGTCGCGCGGATCGAATCGAATGGTCGCCGAATCCCGTTCGGTCTGCGGGGGAGAGGGGGAAAGCAGCGCCGCCCCTCGGAAATAGAGTATGATCGAATCGCGGGTTTCGTTCTTCCAGTCCTGCGCATCGCGCCATATCTCGTCCCCGATTCGGTAATAGCGGACAGGCGGCCGCAGAGGATAGCCGTTCTTTTCGTTCCAGAGGTAATACCCGAAGAACGAGAGCGCGTATTCCCGAGCCTGCTCCGTCGCATCGGGGAAATCGAGGTCCCCTTGTTTCGCCGCGCCGACTTCTCCATGCGTCCACGGCCCGAACAAGAGTTTGTGGGAATTGCGGACGGCAGGCGCACTGCGCGCCCGCAGATCTTCGAACGCGCGGATGACATCGTCAGGGTAATGGTCGAACCAACCGCCGATGAGCAGCATGGGGACGGCGATTTCCTCGGCAATGTCGGTGTTCCTTTCGAGCGCGCGCCAGACCGCGTTGTAGAGCGGCTGAGAGAGAACCGTCTCTACGCTCAAGAATCCCAACCGCTCCAGTGTTTCGACATGTTCCCGGCGGAACACTCCCCCGTAATAATAGTCTCCGTATTTCGTTTTGAAATCCTTCACGAGAGGGACGGAACAAACCAGGTGGGGCGGCCGATGACGAGCGGTCAGGAACTGAATGAGCCCGAGGGCGGAAGCCCCCCACGTGCCGATTCTCCCGTTGCACCATGGTCGGGAAGCGACCCATTCGACGATGTCGTAGCCGTCGAGCCCGCGGTCGTAACCGGCCACCGCGGCCTGCGACGAACCGTAGAAACCGCGCCAGTCGACGATGACATAATGGTATTTCGCGGTATCGAAGGGGAACGAGGGCCCGCCTTGCCGTGCGAGGCCGACACGGTAATACGCCTTGTTGTACGGGGTTTGAATGAGAATCACCGGCTTGGCGGTCGTGGTGTCCGTCGCATAGAGATCCGCGGCGAGCGTGTGCCCGTCACGGACGGGAATGTCGAGCGGGATGAACGGGAGACGCGATTGCGGCCATGCCGTCGTGGAGAAGAGGAGAGGGAAGAGGAACAGGCGGAGGAGGGAATTCATCGGCATGGGTGGGACACCTGCAGGGGTGAAAAAAAAACGCCCCCCGGAGGGAGCGCTGGAGGTACAGAAGGAGGTACACGTTATGAGGAGTCTACGGTTTTTCTCTCGTTCGAATTCGCGTGACAAGGAAGAGGATGAGTGCCCGGAAGAAACCGGCTTTTTCGAGATGGGCTGCGATGGCCGCACGATTCTTTGCGGAAGATGCGGCGCTTCTTGCGCATCCATTGCACTCGATGAATATGCTTTGCCCGGTCATGTCTTCTCGTCTCTCAAATCATCTGCAGAGAAGAGAACTGCAAATTCCGAGCCACTATATTTTAACCGTCGAGGGCGATTTTAAGCCGATTTTTATCTTTTCGTGTGAAAAATACTCCCTCACATGTGAATTTCACTCACGATTTTCCCCATGCGGAGGGTGATGACCGGTGAGCTTTTCCCTCCAATCAACGTGAACTATCGGGAGCAGAAAATCGGGGTGATGAGGATCAGGTGGAAGGATGCAAAGACTTTTCCGAGATGGTATTTTTCCCCAGGCAGCACGTGGGCCGTTCTCCATTGGAAGTTGGTTTTCCCCTTCTCGTTTCCAAGATTTCGCGACGATGAGCCCCCTCCTTTTTCCACTCTACTCGTTGACGGCATGGATAATGGTCGGAAGCGGGTTTGCGGTGTTTCAGCCCGGTCCTTGCACGTTTGACGGGGACAGCCTGCGCCTGAAAGTCGGCCAGATGGTCATGGCAGGATTCCGGGGCTTGACGGTGGACGAGATGTCGCCCATCGTTCGCGACATCGTGGGGCTGGGGCTTGGCGGGGTCATTCTTTTCGATTATGACGTCGAGACGAAATCGCCGGTGCGGAATATTTCGGGTCCCGCCCAGCTCCGGCGGCTGACCTCCACGCTCCAGCGCTTCTCCCGCATTCCGCTGTTGATCGCCGTCGATCAGGAGGGGGGGAAGGTTTCCCGGCTCAAACGGAAGCACGGCTTCCCCGATTCGCCTTCGCAAGCTTCGCTCGGCGGAACGGGCAGGCCGGAGAAAACGCGGGAATACGCGATGGCGACCGGTCGTCTGCTCAATTCCCATGGGGTGAACGTCAATTTCGCCCCCGTCCTCGATGTCAATGTCAACCCGGAGAACCCCGTCATCGGCCGCCTTGAGAGGAGCTATTCATCCGACCCCGACTCCGTCGTTCTCCACGGCCGTGCGGCTCTGGAAGGGATGCGGTGTGCGGGGATGCTCGCCGCCGTGAAACATTTCCCCGGGCATGGAAGCTCGCGGGACGATTCCCACCTCGGTCTCGTGGATGTCACGGAAACCTGGTCACAGGCGGAAATGAAACCGTTCGCGGCGCTCATTGCGGAAGGTTTGTGCGATATGGTCATGACGGCTCATGTGTACCACCGCGGAATCGATTCGCTTTACCCCGCCACGCTCTCCCGCCGTTTCGTTACAGGGATTCTCCGCGATAGTCTCGGTTTCGACGGCGTGATCGTGACGGATGACCTCCAAATGCGCGCGATCCGGGAACACTACGGCCTCGAGACGGCCGTGCGGCTCGCGGTCGAAGCGGGGAACGATATTCTCCTCTTCGCGAACAACACCGACTCCTTCGACGAGGGGATCGCACGGAAAGCCGTTGCCGCTCTCCTGCGTCTGGTGGAGGATGGCACCATCCCTGCGGAACGCATCGACGCATCCTACCGGCGCATCATGGAGCTCAAGGCGCGACTGCGGGACCGGGGGCAATGACGCGGCGGAAAACGAGGCGAACACGAAGCGAGGATACATCGGATGCAGAACCCTTCCCATTTCACGGGTGAGAGATCGATGGAAAACCTGCAGTACCTTCTTGCGGTCGCGCGCGGCGAAGAGCCCGCAGAACTCCTCTTCCGGGGCGGCCGAATCGTCAACGTTCTCAGCGGGGAAATCCACGAAGGGGACGTCGCCGTGGCAGGCGGGCGTATCGTCGGGATCGGGGATTATGAAGAAGGGAAAACGATCGTGGAGGCCGAAGGGCTTTTCCTCGCACCGTCTTTCATCGACGGGCATATCCACCTCGAGAGCACCATGCTGACCATCCCCGAGTTCGCCCGAGCTGTGGTCCCGAGGGGGACCGGCGGTGTGGTCGTCGACCCGCACGAGTTCGCGAATGTCGCAGGCACCGCGGGCATCGAGTACGTGATCGAGTCGGCACGCGGCGTCCCGCTTGATGTCTCCGTCATGGTGCCATCCTGCGTCCCGGCGACGCCATTGGAAACGTCCGGCGCCGAAATCGGACCGGACGACATCGCGTCCTTCCTCGGGCGCAGGGGCGTTATCGGCCTCGCCGAGATGATGAATTACCCCGGCGTCTACCTCGGTTGGGAATCCGAACTGGCGAAGATCGCATGCGCAGCGGGATACCCCGTCGACGGACATGCGCCGGGGCTCGGCGGGCGCAATCTGAACGCGTACATCCTCGCCGGCGCGGGGAGCGACCACGAATGCACCGCTGCCGAGGAAGCGCAGGAGAAACTGCGGCGGGGCATGCATATCCTCATCCGCGAGGGTTCGACCGAGAGGAATCTCCGTGATCTCCTGCCGCTCGTCACCCCCATGAACGCCACGAATTTTTCCTTCGCCTCGGACGACCGTCACCCGGCCGACCTCGCGGAAGAGGGGCACATCGACCATGCCGTTCGGACGGCGATCGCATGCGGGCTCGATGCGGTGCTCGCCTTTCAGCTCGCGACGATCAACACCGCTCGTCATTACCGTCTGGCTGGTATCGGAGCGATTGCACCGGGGTACTACGCGAACATCGCCGTTTTCGAGGACCTCCGCGCTGCCCGTCCTATCGAGGTCTATTACCGGGGGACACTCGTTGCCCGACAGGGAGCATTCCTGGGCGAAACCGGGAAAGGGACGCCGGCGCTCCCGTCGCCGATGCATGTGAAACCGTTGCCGGACGACGCATTCGCCGTACCGGTGCGGGGCGAGCTGCGGGGTATCCGCGTGGTCGGTGTCATTCCGGGCCAGATCCTCACGCGCGCCCTCGTCGAAAAACCCGCCATACGCGACGGTCTCGTCGTCTCTGATCCGGAACGGGACATTCTCAAGCTCGCGGTCGTCGAGCGCCATCGCGGGACGGGGAATATCGGCGTCGGCTTCGTCCGCGGATTCGGCTTGCGGCGGGGTGCGATCGCCTCGACGGTGTGCCACGACGCGCACAACATCATTGCCGTCGGCGTCGACGACCGCGATATCGCGAAGGCGGTGCGCGTGCTGGCGGAACTCGGCGGGGGGCAGTGCGTCATAGACGAGGGAACGGTGGCGGCGCGGCTTGCGCTCCCGGTGGGCGGACTCGTCTCGGATCGGCCTCTCGAGGATGTGCGCTCCGCTGTGCACGCCCTCTCCGCAGCGGCGCGTCGTCTCGGTTGTGTCCTCCGCGACCCGTTCATGACCTTATCGTTCCTCGCGCTCTCGCCCGTACCGGCTTTACGGGTCACGGACCGGGGAGTGGTGGATGCGGAACGGTTCGAGATCGTCGACGTGCTCATTTGAGGCGGATGGGGAGCAGGGACAGAACGGTGAAGCGGAAGCAGACGGCATGGAAGAGGACGAACTCACGGTGATGATGCCCGGCGAACGGGAGGATGAGGCGCCGCGGAAGCCTACTGCGGCGGCGACACCGCTCATGCGCCAATACCGGCGCATCAAGGACCAGTACCCCGACGCGATCCTCCTCTTCCGTATGGGGGATTTCTACGAGACGTTCGAGGATGATGCGATCCTGACGGCGCGCGTCCTCGGCATCACGCTGACGAAACGGTCCAATGGTGCCGCGAGCGATGTCCCCCTCGCAGGCTTTCCCCACCATGCCCTCGAGGCTTACCTGCCGAAGCTCGTCCGCGCCGGCTACCGTGTCGCCGTCTGCGAACAGCTCGAGGACCCCAAGCTCGCCCGCGGCCTCGTCAAGCGGGACGTGGTGGAAATCATCACACCGGGAGTCGCGTTCACGGACAAACTGCTCGAGCACAAGCATTACAATTTCCTCGCCTCGGTCGTCTTCGCGGGGGAACGGGTGGGCATCGCGCACGTGGACGCCTCGACGGGCGATTTCTACACGGGCGAATACGCGATCCAAACATTCCGTGACCAGCTCGAATCCATCGCGCCGAGCGAGATCATCGTGGCGAAGAAGGACCTCGAACGGTTCCGTGCCGCTTTCGGGCGGCACCCGATCGAAGTCCCGTTGACGCGGCTCGACGACTGGCTCTACACGCGCGACGTCGCGTACGAGCTCCTCGTGACGCATTTCCGCACCCAGACGTTGAAGGGGTTCGGGATCGAGGACATGGATGCGGGCATCGTAGCGGCCGGCGCCGCGCTTCACTACCTCCGGGAAACGCAGAAAGCGAACCTGCCGCACATCCGAAGCTTACGGCGGAGCGACGCGGAAGACTATATCCTCCTCGACGCGGCGACCCGAAAGAACCTCGAGATCACGGTATCGATGGGAGGGGCAGGTCGCGACGGCACGCTCATCGGCATTCTCGACCGGACGCAGACCTCGATGGGCGGCCGCCTGTTCACGCGCTGGATCACGCACCCGCTCAGGAAACTCGAACCGATCCGGCAGAGGCTGGCCGCCGTGCGCGAACTCGTGGAAGCGCAGGACCGGCGCGCCCGCATCGCAGGCCTGCTGAGGGAAACGGGCGACTTCGACCGCCTGATCGGGCGCATCTGCACGGGCCGCGCTTCGCCCCGTGAGGTCGTCGCCCTGAAAAACAGCCTCCGGCGCGTTCCCCTCCTGCGGGAGGCGCTGGAAAACGTCGGGGCTCCCCTCCTCCTCTCGCTCCGCGATCAGCTCGAGTCGACGGACGACATCGTCGAACGGATCGAGCGGACGCTGGTGGAAGACCCGCCAGCGTCCCTCACCGAAGGCGGGGCGATCAGACCTGGTTTCCACGCGGAACTGGACGAACTCCGCGACATCACTGCCGGCGGGCGGGAATGGTTGTCGTCCTACCAGGAACGGCTTCGGCGGGAGACCGGCATCGCGTCGCTGAGGGTTGAATTCAACCGTGCGTTCGGGTATTCGATCACCGTCTCCCGCGCAAATCTCGACAAGGTGCCGGAGACGTTCCGGCGCCGCCAGACGCTCGTCAACGCCGAGCGGTACATCACGCCGGAACTGAAGGAATTCGAGGAGAAAGTTCTCCACGCGAAGGAACAGATCGCGCACATCGAGACGGAGCTCTTCGAGGAACTGCGCGCTTCGCTTGCAGCAGCGGCGGAAAGGGTCCAGCGCCTCTCGCGGGCGGTCGCCGTGCTGGACTGTCTCTGCGGCCTCGCGTCGGCCGCGGTCGAGCACCGGTACGTGTGCCCGACCGTGAACGAAGGGCCGGCGATCACGATCCGTGGCGGGAGGCACCCCGTGGTCGAGCGCATGCTCCCGCCTGGGGAACGCTTCGTCGCGAACGACGTCCATCTCGACGAGGACGAGCAGATCCTCATCATCACCGGGCCGAACATGAGCGGGAAAAGCACGTTCCTCCGCCAGACGGGGCTCATCGTTCTCCTCGCCCAAATGGGGAGCTTCGTGCCGGCGGAGTCGGCGGAGATCGGAATCGTCGACCGCATTTTCACGCGGGTAGGGGCGTCCGACAACATTGCGGCGGGGGAAAGCACGTTCCTCGTCGAGATGCAGGAAGCGGCGAACATCCTTCACAACGCCACCCCGCAGAGCCTCGTCCTGCTCGACGAGGTGGGTAGAGGCACGTCCACGTTCGACGGGATATCCATCGCGTGGGCGATGACCGAATACCTGCACGAGAACCCGGCGGCCCGCGCCAAGACGCTCTTCGCGACGCATTATCACGAGCTCAACGAACTCGCGGACATCTTCCCGCGCATCAGGAATTACAAGGTCGACGTGCGCGAGTACCGGGACAAGATCATCTTTCTCCGGAACGTCACGCGCGGGACCGCCGATCACAGTTACGGCATCCACGTGGCGCGCATGGCCGGCTTGCCGGACCCGGTGATCCGGCGCGCGCGGGAAGTTCTCCGGACGCTCGAGGGGCAGGATCTCAGCGTGCTGGCAGCGAAAGCCGGGAAAACGGCACGCGCCCTGCCCATGCAGATATCGCTCTTCGAAGCCGCCAACATGGACATCGTCGAACGCCTCCGCAACGTGGACGTGAACGCCCTGACCCCCATCCAAGCCTGGGAACTCCTCGAGGAACTCCGCCGCCTCGCCGGAGGACGCTGAGCGATCCTTTCGCCGCCCTTTTCCGCAGGGAAGTACGTCCATCGATTCCCAAACCCGAACCGACGTGTCGGGGGGCATAGGATTCCGACCGTCTCGGCGTCCGGATGATTTTTTTTCCTTGAAATTGGACCTATTGAAAACTATTTTCGGGTGTTCAATAACGGTTTTTCCCGGAGCGGTAGACGCTGTGCGGGTGGTATCGCCACACCGACGGCGTTTGTCTTTTTTTCATTTTCAGACGTTTCCCATCACAATGAGAAGGGGAATCCCATGAAGTGGATTCGGTGCATGATCGTTGTGATCGTTTCTCTCGCGTCTTTCGCTGCGGCCCAGGTGCCGCGGACGATCAGCTATCAGGGTGTCCTTGCCGACGCGACGGGGACGCCCGTTCCGGACGGGAACTACAACATCGTCTTTCGGCTGTTTGATACGGCTACGGGCGGGACGCCTCTCTGGGAAGAGGGGACGCTCGTCGAAGTGAGAAACGGCGTGTTCAACGTTCAGCTCGGCTCGGTCAACCCATTGACGCTCCCGTTCGACAAGCCGTATTGGCTGGGGATCCGCATCGGCGTTTCGCCGGAACTCGCGCCGCGGACGGCGTTCGCATCCGCACCCTATGCGTTCCGAGCCCTCGGCGTCGCGCAGGGCGGTATCGGGCCGGCGAGCATCGCGGACAGCACCGTCGTGCGGAGCATCAACCAGCTGCGCGATCACGTCGTTCTCGCGGCAGGGTCCAATGTGGCGATCACGCCAATGGGGAATACGCTCACGATTTCCGCCACGCCGGGGGGCGGCGGCGGCGATATCACCGCCGTGCACGGTGCCGACGGCATCGGCGGGGGCGGGGAGACCGGGGATGTGACGCTGTTCCTGTTGGACGGCGGCGTGACCGCGACGAAACTCGCGAATGGCGCGGTGACCGCGACGAAACTCGCGAGCGGCGCGGTGACGACCGACAAGCTCGCCGACGGGTCGGTATCGGCTTCGAAGCTCGCTCCCGGCGCCGTGACGGCTTCCGCCATCGGTACGGGGGCCGTCGTCCGGCACGTCAACGGCGTCACGGACAGCGTACAATTGGTCGAGGGCTCGAACATCACGATCACGCGCGCCGGCAATGCATTGACCATTGCGGCCGCGTCGAGCGTCGGCGATATCACTGCCGTTCATGCGGGAGAAGGCCTCGCAGGGGGGGGTGATGCCGGCGACGTGACGCTTCTCGTCGCGAACGGCGGCGTCACGACGGCGAAACTCGCCGACAACGCCGTTACCGCACCGAAAATCGCCGCGAGTTCCGTGACGGCGGCAAAGCTCGCATCGGGAGCGGTCACCAAGAGCGCCATCGCGGCGACGGGCGGTGCGGCGGGCGAAGTGCTCGGAACCGACGGCAGCGGACTGCTCTGGCGGACCGCAGGCACCATAACGGGCGTCACCGCGGGGAGCGGCTTGAGCGGCGGCGGCACGAGCGGCAACGTGACCCTTTCCCTCGATGTGCCGTTGAGACTCAGCGGTTCCGCGGCGGATCCCTCCGGCATCGTCGAGGCAACGAACACGGGGACGGGGCCGGGGGTCCGCGGCCTGAACGGGAGCAA
>JARYLZ010000057.1 GCA_029907355.1 Bacteroidota bacterium
CCGGGCTCGATGTCCGGGGAAGGGACGCGCATAACGGCGTCATGGAACTCGATGTCGAACGGTTTCCCTGCGGAGTCGAACGGTTTGAGTCCGCGCTGCTCGAGGACACGGAGGAGTTTCGAGCGGACGAGTTCCATTGCAGCGTAGAACGAGTCGAAATCGGGTTGCTGCTTCGCGTTCGCGATGGAACGGTCGAAGTCGTCGAGAATGGGAAGAAGGTCGCGCATCAACCCCTCCGTGGCGAAAGCGACGAGAGCATTGCGCTCCTCGATCGTGCGCCGCCGGTAATTCTCGAACTCCGCCGCTTTGCGGAGCAGCTGTTCCTTGAGCAGGGCGATTTGCCCTTGTGCCTTCTCGAGCTCGCTCCCTTCCGTTGCCGTTTCCCCCGTTACCCCGCTGCGGGTCCCGACCGGCACAGTATCCTCTCCCTGTCTAGGGGATTCGATCGTTCCTTGTTCTTCCGCTTCCCCCGTGGGGAGGGGAGCGGCTTCTTCTCCTGTATGAAGCATGTTCCGTCCGCTGTGGTTAATGAGCGTTGGAAAGATAGGTTGCGATGTAATCGACGATAGGGATCAGGCGGTCGTAATCCATACGCCGCGGTCCGATGATGCTTATCCTCCCGGCCGCGCTCCCCACCGCATACGGCGCCGCGATCATGCTGTACTCCTGGAGCGCCGAATCCTCGAACTCGCTCCCGATCCGAATCGTCACGTCACGCGAGTCCCCGACGCTGTCGAGAACGTGGATGATGATGTTGCGGTTCTCCACGAGCTCGATGATGCGCCGCAGACGCACGGGATCGCTGAATTCGGGATGTTGGGTGACTTCTCCCACACCATCGATATACACGCGATCCTCGTCCAGCTCGTCGGAGAACAACCGGTCGCTCGCCTTGATGATCAGCTCGACGATGGACGGCGCGTCGATCGAGGTGTCCCGGATGCGGTCGGGGAGCGTCTCTCGGATCTCCCGCAGAGTCAAACCGCCCAGCCGCTCGTTCAGCGCCGAGGCGAGTTCCTGGAGAACGTGTCGCGGGATTTCCGAATCGACCTCGAAAACGATGGACTTGATGATCCCCGACATAATAGATAGGATGACCATCACGCGTGAGGAAGAAACCGGCACGAGTTCGATGTGTTCGAGCCTGCCGTTCCCGATGAGGGGTACCGAAACGAGGGCCAGTTGATGCGAGATTGCACTGAGGATGTGGGTACACTTGCGGATGACATCCTCGATCGTGGTGAACTGCTCGTCCTCCAGCCGTGTTTCGATGAATGCCACGTCTTCCTCTTTCGGCCTCATCCCTTGCATCAGCGTGTCGACGTAGCAGCGATAACCCTTGTCCGTCGGGACGCGGCCGGCGGATGTGTGCGGGTGCCCGAGCAGCCCCTTATCTTCTAAGTCAGCCATGATGTTCCTAATGGTAGCAGGGCTGAGGTTCAAATGGAGCTGCTTGGACACGGTGCGCGAACCTACAGGGTTTGCCGTCGCGATGTACTGGCGGATGACGTGCTGCAAGACCAACGCTTCGCGTAATGTAAGACCATACTTGTCGGCGATTTCCAGCATGACACTCCTACCGCTCGATTTTTTTCTGTTCCATATCCCTGCACCTGTGTACAGCGGTCCGCTCTCTGACGTTACCCTGACCGTAACGCGGAGGAAAAATAGTGAATCCGGCAATCCAGGTCAAGGTAGCACTCGATGCACGGGAGTGCTAATTCATTATAAGACAATGAGTTACGTGCGCATCGTACTACAAGGAAAGCCAGCTGTTCCTGTCCACGAACCCGTGAGTCACTAGCGAATTTCTATCGAACCCCTGTGAGTCGACTGAGGATTCATCGTTATTGCCGTTTCCAAGTACATGCTTCTTGAAGAGTGAATAACGAAGACGGTTCATTGTTGTGGTACGCCACCGTCATGATCTTTCTTGCGTACCTCTTCCTGGGGGTGAGGCGACATCGCGCTTTCCTGTGTAGAGGGCGGTCAGCACAGCACAGCCTTTCAGAAAAGGAGAGTCGGGCTCGTATTGTACTCTGAGCAGTCTGCCGATTCTGGATTATTCCCCGATGCTTAAAGGGGAACGGACCCTCTGGAAAACATGGTTGTGCGGCGCCGGTAAAACCGTCTCTTCAAGAATATGCAACGCCTGTCTGTGTAAGGGAATGGGAAGACGCGCGGCGGCTTCACTCGCGGAGAGCCAGGCGATGGCCTGGTGTTCCGGCGAGAGACGAACCGGCGTGCCGGGCGGGACGATGCTCGCGAACACCGGCACGAAGTGCACGGTATCGGCAACCGGGTCGAAAAAGGAGGACACCAAGGGGACGACGATGAACTCGTCGGTTCGTATACCGGTTTCTTCGTATAACTCACGGGCTGCAGCCTCGATGGCAGTCTCGCTGGGCTCTATCATACCTGTCACAACCTGCCAAATCCCCGGGTATGGAATCTCCCCCATCGACCGGCGAAGGAGGAGGTGTTCATACGATCCGTCCCCGAATTCCCGGCAGACATGGACCTGCACCATATCACTTACGAAACGCGGCATGACACCCTACTTTGCACCACAACATACCCCTAGCCCCGCCTTTCTGCAAACCGCATTTGTCGGGATCAGATTATCCGCGGATGCAGACCACAACGATGAATGTACATTCAGGGCACATGCCGATGTTTCTCGTTCCTTATCTGTTCGTTTTTAAACCTGCCTTTTTTTCAGGTGTACGATGACATATTTTGCCTATGTGATCGAATAAATAAGGATAAATTGCATTTTCTCCGCATTTTTTAAGTGATTTAACGGCATAGAACTTGTATATTCATGGTAGTCTTACTTCCTGCCGTGGATTGAAGGGTGGGAAGAAACAATCATGCACCCGTTCGGTCGACGAAATGATCGCCATGAATGAACTCATTTCTCGCATGTCGCCGATCCGGTGCCGTAAGATTGGAGAAATGCATGTTTTCTGAAAGTATGCAGCAGGAAAAGGACCTCGTCGAGGTCGACCCGGCACGGTTGGAAGCTATGCCGGTACTGCCGTTGCGGAATGTCGTATTCTTCCCGGGCCAGATCATGCCTTTGTTCGTGGGGAGGCCGAGTTCCATCCGCTTGATCGAGGATGCCTATCGCCTGCAGAGTCCGGTTCTGGTCCTCACGCAGAAGGATTCCTCGGTCGATCTCCCGCATATCGATGATCTGTACACGGTGGGGACGGTTGTCCGCATCGTCAAGATATACCCCATGCCCGACGGTTCGAAAAGCATCGTCGTGCAGGGCATGTACAAGGCGCGTTTCGTGGAGCTCATCCGCGAGGAACCGTATCTGTTCGCGAACGTCGCCCGCATCGACGACGTGGATCTCACGATCGAGCTTTCGGAAGAGATTCCGGCTATGATGCAGAATATCCGCAATCTCTTCAAACGGTTATCGGACCTCGTACCGGATTTCAACCCCGAGCAGCTAAGCCTGATCATGAACACGGACGACCCGATGACTTTCGGGTATCTCGTCTCGGCTCTGACCCATCTCTCCGTGCCGGAGAAGCAAGAGCTTCTCGAGACGCCGGATCTCCGCGACCGCCTCGCGAAGGTGACCGTCGCGTTGACGAAGACGATTCAGAGGCAGGAACTCAGCCAGAAAATCCAGAACGAGGTGCAGGACACGATCAACAAGACCCAGCGGGAGTACTTCCTCCGCGAGCAACTCCGGGCGATAAAAAAGGAACTGGGCGAGGACCAGGACCGCCTCGAACTCGACGAGATGAAAAAGAAGATCGAGGAATCGGCGATGCCGGAGGAGGTACGGAAAGTCGCGGAAAAGGAACTCAACCGGCTGAACATGATGAACCCGGCCTCCGCCGAGTACACGGTCGCGCGCACGTACCTCGATTGGCTCCTGGACATGCCTTGGGGCATTTCCACCGAGGACTCGCTCGACATCGCCGCAGTACAAAAGAAGCTCGACGAAGACCATTACGGTTTGGAGAAGGTGAAGAAACGCATTCTCGAGTACCTGGCGGTGCGCAAATTGAAGAACGATATGCGCGGTCCCATCCTCTGTTTCGTCGGGCCGCCCGGCGTGGGCAAAACGTCGCTGGGGCGCTCCATCGCGGAGGCGATGGGCCGTAGGTATGTGCGTTTCTCGCTCGGGGGTATCCGCGACGAAGCGGAAATCCGCGGTCATCGAAGGACGTACATCGGCGCCCTGCCGGGTCGCATCATCCAGAGCATCAAAAAGGCAGGCTCCAACAACCCCGTCATGGTGCTGGACGAGATCGATAAGGTCGGGATGGATTTCCGCGGCGATCCCACGTCTGCGTTGCTCGAAGTGCTCGATCCCGAACAGAACGTGCATTTCAGCGACCATTACCTCGAAGTCCCATTCGACCTCAGCCGCGTTCTCTTCATCGCGACGGCGAACATGGTCGAACCGATTCAACCCGCCCTCCGCGACCGAATGGAAATCATCGAGATCCCCAGTTACATCCTGGAGGAGAAAGTCCAGATCGCCGTGCGGCATCTCGTTCCGAAACAGCTGGCGGAACACGGCTTGAAGGCAGATCAACTCCGCATGTCCGAGGAAGTGATCGCCGCCATCATCGACCGGTACACGCGCGAACCCGGGGTCCGGAATCTCGAGCGGAAAATCGCCGACGTGTGCCGCGGTGTCGCCCGGCGGATCGCCGAGGGGGAAGTCGAGAGCGTGACCTTGACGGAAGAGATGCTTCCCGAATACATCACCTCGGCGAAGTTCTACCCCGAGGCGGCCGAACGGCTTACCCGCCCCGGGATAGCGACCGGTCTCGCATGGACGCCGGTAGGGGGGGACATTCTCTTCATCGAAGCCACGCGCATGAAGGGGAACGGCCAGCTCATCGTCACCGGGCAGGTCCGCGATGTGATGAAGGAAAGCGTCCAAGCCGCGCTCAGTTACATCGCCTCCCAGGCGGAGGCACTCGGAATCGAACCCGATTTTCGGCAGAAATACGATATCCACGTCCACGTGCCGGCAGGTGCGGTACCGAAAGACGGGCCCTCGGCGGGTGTGACGATGCTCGCAGCCCTCACTTCCCTCCTGACGGGGCGCCTGGTCCGGAATGATCTCGCCATGACCGGTGAGATCACATTGCGGGGAGCCGTCCTGCCCATCGGGGGGGTGAAAGAGAAAGTGCTTGCAGCCCACCGGGCAGGTATGAAGGCGGTTCTTCTCCCGAAAAAGAACGAGGAAGATCTCAAAGAGATACCGCAAAAAGTGCGGGAAGAGATCACATTCCACCTCGTCTCCGATATGCAGGAAGTGCTGGATATTGCTCATGTCGGGACGGATGGTAAGGAAACGACACCGTTAGGTGAGAGAAACGGTTGAAGGGAGAAATCGCCTCCTCGAGTTTCCGCTTCGAACTGCCGTGGTGGTTCCATGGTGGGTTCAGCAACGGGAAAAACCGAGAGACCGTATGAGAGGTGGCGGAAGAAAATCTCGCAGGCGGGACGCTGGATGGAGCGGAAACTTCTCTCCGCGGTGCGCAGTGATCGTTGAAGAGCCCTTGAAACGGGGAAAAAGGAGCAGAACCGGCGAAAAGCATTGATTTTCGTAAAAAAAATTGTATATTTTGATTTATTCTTTTATGACTTACCGGTGAACGAATGAAAACAAACGACAAACCCATGGTGAAACCAATCAAGGCGAAGCAGAGCGGAAAAGTAATCGGGATGGTGATCACCGACTGTCCCCTGTGCCGCAATACCATCAGTTTCGACGTCCAGTCGGCGAAATTCTGCCCGTATTGCAATGCAGAGGTCAGCGTCGATCTCGATCACGTGGAGGTGAGCGTTCGCGCGACGAAGACCGTTGCGGCGAAGGGCGCGCCGAAACGGGTCTCGTGAAAATCAATCCCGCGTTTACCACTTTTCGAGGCCTTCCGAAGGAAGGCCTTTTTCGTTCCCATGACCCGGCTTGAACATTGTATCTTGCAGGACCCCTTTCTATTTTCTTCGGACATCGAGTAAAAATTTCCACCAATCGGTCGATTGTTCATGGCGAAACAACATGCGAGAAGCTCGCGGACTGCACGGGCAGCGCGAACGCATCAGGATTCCGCGCCGAACCTCTTGAAAAAACATCCTCATGCGGTTTTCATATCCCTGATCGCCCTGCTCCTCATCGTATTCTTCCACGAGGCGTTCTTCGGTGGGAAAGTATTCAACACGCCGGACAACATCTCGTCCATCCAATACGAGCAGGGATACCTCGAGCAGGCGAAGAAATCGGGGGAGAACGCGTTCTGGAACCCGTATATCTTCTGCGGGATGCCGACGTGGGGCTCATCGTCGCCGGGTCACGGCATGTATCTCCACACATTCCTCGATCCCCTGAAGCCTCTCCTGCTCATGCAGATCTACGGCTGGGTCCAGGCGATCATCGGAATTCTCCCCCTACCGGACGTATTCTGGAACGTTTTCAACTATTTCCTTCTCGGCCTATTCACTTACCTTTTCGCGCTCCGCAAGAAATTCGAGCCGATGACGGCGTTCATCGCTGCCGTTTCCGTGGTCTTCTCCCTGTACTCGCTGAACTGGATCATGGCCGGGCATAACACGAAGATCACCGTGTTCGCCTGGCTCCCCGCTTTGCTCCTTCTCGTGGACATGCTCTTCGAGAAGAAATCTCTCCTCACGGCGGCCCTGTTAATCGCCGCCCTGCACATGACGTTCAACTCCGGGCACGTGCAGATGATTTTCTACGACATGATGGTCGTGTTCTTGTACATCCTCTACAAGCTGTACGAAGGCGAAAAGATCGGGAACACGGCGATCGTTGCGGCGATCACGGTCGGCGCCGCGCTCTTCGCTTTCCTCATGCTCTCCGGGCCGTACTTTGCGACGTGGGAATACAAGGATTACTCGATTCGCGGCATGGGTTCCGGAGGCTCCGGCCACGCCCCGGCAGGTGGGGGGCTTGATTACGAATACGCGACGAACTGGTCCTTCAGCCCCATCGAGGTCTTCACGTTCTTCATCCCATCCTTCGTGGGATTCGGGAATCTCAGCTATTGGGGAACGATGCCGTTCACCGAATCGCCCATTTACCTCGGGGCGGTCGCGTGTTTCCTCGCCCTCCTCGGCATTCTTTTGCGCCCGAAAGATCGTTTTGTGCACTTTTGGGTTTTTCTCGGCCTCCTCGCTCTCCTCGTTTCCTTCGGCAGGAATTTCAGCCTCGTTTACGATCTCTTTTTCCGGTACATGCCGTTCTTCAACAATTTCCGGATCCCCTCGATGATCCTGTACCTGAACGCGCTCTGCGTCGGGATGCTGGCGGCCGTGGGGATCGGCGAGTTGGTCCGGCGGGCGAAAGCGGTCACGAGGGCGACCGAGGGAGTGACGAAGAAGAAACTGGCGAAGAAAATCTGGGTGCCTGTCGCTGCCTTCGCCGCATTCACGGTTTTCCTGTTCCTGTTCGGCGGTTCCATGAAGCAGATGATCGCGGACAGCATGCAGAAGCATCAGCCCATGTCGTGGAACGTGGTCCGGCAGGTGGAGGAGGCGGCCCAAGCGGGGCGCCTTTCAGACGTCCCACCGGAATATCGATCGCTGACGCGGGACGGTATCTATAACATGGCGATGAACGACGCCCTCCTCGCGCTCGTTCTCGTCGCTCTCGCAGGAGGGCTCTGCTGGCTCTACGCGCGGGGGAGGATTTCCCCGACGGTTCTCCACGGCGGCCTCTTCGTCCTGCTCCTCGTCGATATGTGGATCGTGGATTATAAACCCATGCGCATGGAGCCGAAGCGCGCCCAACAGCAAACCCTGCAGGAATCGGATGTCGTCCAGTTGCTCCGACAGGACAAGGGCCTCTACCGCATTCTCCCGATCAATCACGGGACGGATAATTATTACGTCGCCTTCGGGATCCAGAGCGTGGCAGGTTACCACCCCGCGAAACTGAAATACTACGATGACATCCGGAATAAGGTGTTCGGTGAATTCCGTTTCCAGTCGGCGGACCAGGTGAACCGCGCGAACTGGGCGCTCCTGAGCATGTTGAACGTCAAGTACGTCGTCGTTCCGAACAGCATCGAACTCAGCGTCCCGTGGCTCCGCCGTTCTTTCCAGGGCGCGAGCGAGAGCATTTACGAGAACACGCTCGTCCTGCCGAGGGCGTTCTTCGTCGGTTCGTACGAAGTGGTGGGGAGCGATTCCCTTCTCCTTCAGAAAGTCGGCATGTCGCCCGCGTACGCACCGGACCGGATCGCCTACCTGAGCGCGCCCCCGCCCCGGATGGTCGCTCCCGTACCGGATTCCCTCATCGCCCGCTCGCGCGCAACCATCGTCACGTACGGGATCAACGGGATGACCATCGAGGCGGAAACCCCGGCCGACGCCATCCTCAAGCTGAGCGAGTCGTACTACCCGAGCGGGTGGAAGGCGACGATCGACGGCGAAGAGGTCCCGATCCTGCGCACGGATTACGCCTTCCGCGCACTCGTCGTTCCCGCTGGCCGCCATCGCATCGAACTTTCCTTCGAACCCCGCAGTTACCGGGTGGGTCTGGCGGTGACGGTCGCCACGAATTACCTTCTCGCGGCCGTCCTACTGGTGTACGCCGCATCGTGGGCGTTCCGGTACTGGAGGAAGCGGCCGGCACGCCGCGGTGCGGTATGACGCGTGAAACCGAGCGAGACTGCGGTGAGGGTGGTGATCTCGGTCGGAGGGCGCTTCCACGCAGTGGCCCTCGCGGAACAGCTCGAGCGGCGGGGAATGCTCGAGCGGATCATCACCACAAAGCCCTGGTACGTTAGTGGTACGCTCCCGCGCGAGCGGTGGGTCGCCCTGCCCGCACCGGAGTACATCGGTGCCTTCCTCCGCCTGATCGGCCCCCTGCGCCGGGCGGGTTACCCGTCGTACGTCAAGGATAACATTTTCGACGCGATGGCCCGGCGGAGAATCCCGCCATGCGATGTTTTCCACGCATGGGGCAATTACGCCCTCATCAGCATCCCGGTGGTACGCTCGTTCGGCGCCCGCGTCGTGATCGAGCGGGGTTCCGCTCACCCGCGCTTCCAGGAGGAAATCCTCCGCGAGGAATTCGAACGCTACGGCATGCGCACGGAACATCCCCACCCCCAGATCATCGAGAAGGGACTCCGGGAAATCGAACTCGCCGACAGGGTCATCATCCCCTCCGCATTCGTTCGTCACACCTTTCTCGCGCACGGCGTACCGGAAGAAAAGCTCGTCCTCGCGCCGTACGGGGCCGATCTCACGCGGTTTCGCAAACTCCCCAAACGCGATACCGTGTTCCGCGTGCTCTTCGTCGGGAATATCGGCGTCCAGAAAGGGGTCCACTACCTTCTCGAGGCATGGCGGCGCCTCTCCGCGATACAGGGCGAACTGGTTCTCGTCGGTCGGGTGGAACCGGACATCCGGTCGATCCTCGCCGAACATGAAGGGCATTTCGTCCACGTCGGCTACGTTCCGCCTACCGAGCTCCCCCGCTGGTACAGCGATGCGAGCGTGTTCGTCCTTCCCTCCTTGCAGGAAGGGAGCGCTCTCGTTACGTACGAGGCCATGGCATGCGGCGTCCCTTCCATCGTGACGGAGCACACGGGCAGCGTCGTGCGCGACGGCGTCGACGGTTTCGTCGTTCCCGTCCGGGACGCGGGGGCGATCGCGGAGAAGATCCTCTGGTTCCATGACCATCCCGCCGAAGCGGAACGGATGGGCTCGAATGCGATGGAACACGTCGCGCAGTTCACCTGGGCGCGTTACGCCGATGTCGTGACGGGGGTGTACCGGCAACTCTGCGGGGAGTGGGGGGAGGCGGTGTGAGCATCGCGAGGAAAGCGCTCGTCGGCGTGCTCTGGTCGAGCGGGTCGAACTACATCAGCCAAGCGATCGGGGTTCTCGCCCAGGCTGTGCTCGGGCGGTTGATCCTGGCGCAGGAGTACGGGCTCTTCGCCACAGCGAACAGTATCATCCAATTCGTTTTCATCCTCTCCGCATTCTCGTTCAACATTTCCGTCATCCAGTCGGTTGAGGAACGGGACCGTCTCTACTCGACCGCGTTCGTGCTGAACATCGCGCTCTGCGTCGTGTCCCTCGTCATGACCGGTGTCGCGGTGATCGGCTACTCGCTGTTCCGCGCGCTCACCGCCACCGAAGTGACAGTGATCTTCGCCCTGGCCGTGGCGAATATTCTGAATCTGCTCGGCCAACATTTCGACGCCATCCTCCAGCGGAATCTCGAGTTCCGGAAAATTTCCGTCATCGCGCTGTTGATGAATACCGTGAACCCTCTGCTCGCCGTCGCTCTCGCCTTCTCGGGTGCAGGCGTGTGGAGCATGGTGGCGGGGCAGATTGCCGCCGGGGTGGTGTTCCTCGGCGGCAGTTCCATCATGGCGGGGTGGAAGGTGAGCGTGTCCTTCTCGCGCGAGACGGCTGCATGGTTCCTGAGACTCGGCTGGCGGTACCTCGGTTCGCGTTCCCTGGAGGTCGTCTACACGGAGCTGGACCGGATCGTGATCAAGCGGATGAACAGTTACGAGCAGGTCGGCATTTACGACCGCGCGAATCTCGCGGCGCGTTACCCGTCGCGTGTCGTGAACCCCGCCATCAACAGCGTCGCCCTGCCGCTGTATGCGAAGGTCAAAACGGAATCCCGCATGTTGAGCGAGGCGTATGCACTCGTGAATTTCTTCCTCCTTCGCATCCTTCTTCCCCTCGCGCTCGTGTTCCTGCTCGTGCCCGATCTCTTCATGCAAGCGGTGTTCGGCGGGCGATGGCTGCCGGCGGGGCCGGTTCTGCGGGTCCTCGCGCTCTACGCGGTGCTCTACCCCGTTTCGGAGAACCTGAAGGTACTGTTCTACGCTCTCGGGGAACCGGGTGTGGTGGCGAAGATCCGCTTCATCCAGATCGTGGTGTACGTGCCCTGCCTCGTCGCTCTCGTGTCGCTTCACGGTATCGTCGGCGCCGCCTGGGCGCTCGTCGTGGGGATCACTGCGATGACCGTCGCCTTCCTTCTCCGGACCCGGCGGACCGTCTCTTTTCAGCCGATGAAGACTGTCGGCGTCCCTTTGTTGTTTGCCGCTCTGACCGCGGTTGTCTTCCTCCTCGTCCCGCGCCCGCACATCGGGCACCCGATTCCCGCTCTCCTCTTTGCGGCGATGGAGATTTTCCTCATTTTTTGCATTTGGGAAATGATTTTCGAACGGAAGATCGTGAGAGAAAAATTCCGCTTCGTGCGGGACACGTTGAAGCGCAAGGAACCCGTCGGCGATCGCCCACTTCGGGGGTCCGCCGAGGAGGGGAGGTGATACGCCCATGAATATTCTGCTCGTCTGCGAGTACTGGTACGGGACCGGCGGGTGGTCCTACAAGCACGCGTTGGAACGACTGGGTTGTTCGGTGGACGTTTTCGATTACCGCCGGTCGTATTTCTCCGCAGGCGCTACGCTGCCGCTCGTCTCCGCCCTGACGCGCCGCATCAACCGGCGCATCATGAACGAGGAGTTCGAGCAGGCCGTTGCCGCCTCGAAACCCGACGTCATATTCGTGCTCAAGGGCGAAACAATCCGCGAGGAAACGCTCCGCCGCGTCAAGGAGAAACACCGTCCGTTCCTGGTACAGTGGTACCCGGACGGCCCGTTCAACCGGGAGAACCGGAATGCGACGAAGGACAGTATCGCGAGCATACCGCTTTTCGATATCTACTACATCTATGCCCGCTCGCTCGTCGAACCCTTACGCGCCGCGGGGGCTAAGCGCGTCGAGTACCTGCCGTTCTGCTACGACCCCGAGATGCTCCGCATGCCGGAGGCGATGTCGGAAGAGGATGTAGCCAGGTACTCAGCCGACGTCGTGTTCGCAGGCACCTGGGAGCCCGAACGAGAGCGCTGGCTCGATGCGGTCGCGGATTTCGACCTCGCCGTATGGGGGAATATGTGGGATCGAGTGCCGGTTTCGCGTCCTGTGCGCAAGCGGTGGCGGGGGTATGCCGTGTACGGAGAGGAGATATCCAAGCTGTTTGCCGTTTCGAAGATCCACCTGAATTTCCTGCGCCTGCAAAACCGAGATTCACACAACGTGCGAACCCTGGAAATCCCGGGTTTCGGCGGATTTCTCCTGACCCAGCGCTCGAGAGAACAAGCGGAGGAACTGTTCACCGAAGGGGAGGAGATCGCGTGCTTCGATACGGTCGACGAGTTGCGCGGGAAGATTCGGTACTACCTCGAACACGAAGAGGAACGCCGCGCCGTCGCTGCACGGGGACACGCGAGGGCCTTACGCGAGCACACTGTGGAGAACCGGCTACAGCGCGTCCTGGACGATATCCGTCACGCGGCCCGGTGAAGCGGCATGGAGATCCTCTTCTTGACATCCGATTTCCTGCCCAACGTCGGCGGAATGGCGACGCACACCCACGAACTCGCACGCGCCCATGTACGCAACGGCCATACGGTGCGCCTCGTGCACGCCGTCTTCGGGAACGGGGAAGCCCATATCGAGATGCTGGACGGCATTACAGTGTACCGCCTCTTCGTGCCCTCGGCAACGCCCCGCCTGAAGCATGTCGCGTATGTCCGTACCGTGCGGGCGGTTATCCGCCACCTGCTCGAATCCGAGAGGGCGGACATCCTGCACTGGCACGATCTTACCCCCAACTGTTGGACGACGCGGGCGTTCCGCCGGCGCGTTCCGCTCGTCTGGACGAACCACACGTCGAACTATCTCGAGATGTGCGAGACGCGCATGGGGAGGCTGAAAATCCGTACGTGGCTCGGGCATGCCGACGCGGTGATCGGACCGAGCAGGGAATTGGCCGAGAAATCCCTTCTCACCGGGGTCCGTGCGGATCGGATCTACGCGATCCCGAACGGTGTCGATACCGACAAATTCCGGCCGGGCATGTCGTTCGGCGTAATCGATAAAGATTACGGCATCGATGCCACGCGGCCGAGCGTGATCTGTCCTCGACGCCTCGAGCCGAAAAACGGTGTCGAGTACCTGATCCGCGCCATTCCCTTGATCCGCGCATGCATCCCCGGTGTGCAGTTCCTGATCGTGGGGGGCGGCTTCCCCGAGGAACGCGCCCGCTTCGAAGAATTTCTCCGCGAAAAAGGGGAGGCGGAGGGCGTCGTCTTCACCGGTAACGTCCCGAACACGGCCATGCCGTCCTTCTACGCACTGGCGTCCGTTTCCGTCCTGCCTTCGGTCATGGAGGCCACGAGTATTTCGGGCCTGGAATCGATGGCCTGCGGTCTCCCCCTCGTCGGGACGAAGGTCGGTGGGATACCGGAGATCGTCGAAGACGGCGTGACGGGCATCCTCGTCGAACCGAGGGACTCTACGGGAATCGCGGAGGCTGTCGTCCGCCTTCTTCGCGACGATGGGCTTCGTGAGACGATGGGAATCGCCGGACGCAAGCGCGCCGAGCGCGAGTTTTCCTGGGTCGAAATCGCGCGGCGGACAGCGGATGTATATCGGACAGTGATGGAGGACCGGGTGCGACGAGGGGGGCGATGAACGTTCTCGTCATCGGTCACACCTATATCAGCCGCGTCGGCCGTGAGAAATGGCGGGTCATGGCCCGGGAATACAGTGTCAGGCTGAAGATCGTCGTACCGTCGGCATGGCGCGATTACCTCTTTACGCTTCGGTATGATGAGCACCGCGATGAGGAACTCGACATGGTTCCGCTGCGCGTCTTCTTCAGCGGCAAGGAAGCCGCCCACGTCTACCGTTCCCTCGCGCACGTGTTCCGGTCGTTTCGCCCAGATATCCTCCACGTCGAGGAGGGGACGGACGCGGTTTCCTACTTGCAGGCGCTCTGGCTGCGCCGTCTGTTCGCACCATCCGCACGGACCGTTTTTTTTACCTGGATGAATTTCGAGAAACGGTTGAAGTTCCCGTTCCCTCTGGTGGAACGCTTCAATCTCCGGCACTCTGACGCCGCGATCTGCGGCAATAGCGATGCACGCGATATCCTGAGGCGGAAAGGCTTCGCGAAACCCATACACGTCCTCCCCCTGCTCGGTGTGGATGCGGAACGTTTTTCCCCGGGGAGCGATCCCGCGTTCCGGGAGTCGCTCGGCCTCAGGGGACCGGTCATCGGTTTCATCGGTAGGTTCGTCCAAGAGAAAGGCGTGCTTGATCTCATCGATGCCGTCGCACGGATGCCGGCGGAGGCCGACCTGTTGTTCGTCGGGGGCGGCTCACTTGAGAGAGACATGCTCGAGCGCGCGGGAGCCCATGGAATCGCGGAGCGCATCCGCATCGTTCCGCCCGTTCGACACGAAGAGATCCCGCATTACCTCCGAGCCATGGATGTGCTCGTCCTCCCTTCCTATACCGTCCCGCATTGGAAGGAACAGTTCGGTCAGGTCCTCGTGCAGGCGATGGCATGCGAAGTGCCCGTCGTCGGCTCGAGACACGGCGAGATCCCGAATGTCGTTGGGGACGCGGGTTTCCTCTTTCCTGAGAGGGACATCGAGAGTTTAGCGTCGATACTTGCCCGTCTCCTCGCGTCGGAGGAACTCCGGCGGTCGATGGGGAAAAAGGGAAGAATGCGCGTACTCGCCGAGTACACCGATAAACGTATCGCCGAACGCACTGTGGACGTCTACCGGGCACTTCTCGGGACGTAAAGCGCCGTGTCACATAACGGGTCTCCCCGCAGTCCGCAGTGGTCGGGGCGGTACGCGGGCATGACGGTATGGAGACCGGATGGAACGGTGTTTCCGGAAACGGTGCGAAAGCGTGAACAGATGCCGGAAGCAGCCTTCGTGCTCTGTATCTATCGAGGCGGCCATCCCAAGGCCGGAAGGGATTCCTTGTACCGGTGGTGGTCGAGAATCGATGGTATCGTTCACGGGGAAACGCTTGAAGTTTCCATTCTTGGTTTATTGTGATAGGAGACATGTTTTTAATAGTAAAAAGTTTAGACGATAACCATCGCGAAGTTGAGAGATTTGTAATCATCTTGAAAAAAATACATGCGAAGGGGTGGGATCCTTGAGCCTTTCAGATAAGACCCCGGTCCCACGCTAACCCGAATAGAATCGCCTAAGACATGGAATAACAAGGGTGTGTCAGGGGAAAAAACACTTTTTACCCGGCAGGATGGGCTATGGATTACCCCGAATTTCCTTTCTGGCATATCCGTTGCGGTTCGAAAGAAGGGTTTTGATGAAATCGAAAAAAACACCGTGACGCAATACGCTTGACCTCCCTTCAAGAACACCGCAAGAAATGATACGGTTCGATTTCAGCCATTCCGTGAACAAAACCACATTCTTGAACGCAATGCAGCAATCACATTTCGCCCGGCCGCAATCCCCTTCTCCCGACACCAGCCGGGATGTGGAAAAGAACTTGGTCAATAGAATGGTAGAGGAAATCGAACAGTCACAGGATAAGAAGGCGATCGGGCTGCTCAATAATCTCTTTATCACAAGCACCTCGCAGGTATTGGATAAGGTCTGCTTGAACATTTTTTCCAAGCTCGGCGACGTGGAGTCGTTGCACCTCCTGCACAGGAAATACCCGACACCGGAGAGCATCAGCATCACACTCCTCCCCCATTACATCCGAGCCTTGCAGTGCCTGGGCGGTGCCGAGGAGATCCACGTGCTCGCCCGCTTGGCGAACACGTTCTGGGGTTTGTATCGGGCGGAAATCCTGGCAGCGTTCGAGAGTATCACCGAACGGACAGGGCGCATCGAAGTTGGGGAGGAAGTCGTCCACGCCTTGCAGTACCTCTACGATGCCGGGGATGAACCCGAGAAGATCAAGGTCATCGGGTTATGCAACGTGTGTATGCACCAGCTCCTCCTCTCGATCCTATTGTGCGGAATCGAGTCGGAGAACCGGAATGTCCGGAAAGCGGCGATTCGAGCGCTTGGAAAATTCGGTGGTGCAACGGCGATCTCCGCCCTTCGCAGGGCTTTCCAGAACGAGCAAGACGAGAGTCTACTCGAAGAATACGCCGACTGGCTTTTCCGGGAATCACAGAACGACCCTTCTTTCCCTTCCTCATAATCCGCTTCATTTTTCCCCTCAAACCACCCTTCCTCTGGGCACGTGGATCGAGAGCCACCCTCAGGCTCTCGATCTTCCTTTTTCTCTCGCCTTGAATTTCCTCACGAATGCGGTTAATTTCGTTTCTTGTGCATAGCGGGGAACGAATTCACGCGCACATATTGTATTTCCCTCCAACCTAATCCGCACCCTCCCCTCATGGCCATTCTCAGCAGTCTCATCGCCCGTTCCCTCCCGCTCGTCCCGAAACCGATCGTCTGGCATTTCGCCCGCCCGTATATCGCCGGCAGGACGTTGGAGGACGGCATCCGCGTCGTCCGGGACCTGAACGCACGGGGCATCATGGCGACCATGGACGTGCTCGGCGAGAGCGTCCGCACGCGCGAGGAGAGCCTGCACATGCGCGCACAATGCGCAGAGGTCCTCCGCACGATCGATCGCGAGCGGCTGGACTCGAACCTGTCGCTGAAACCGACACAGATGGGGCTGTCTTTCGATATTTCCTTCTGCGAAGAAAACATTCGTTTCCTTTGCGAAATCGCTCGGGAGCAGGGGAATTTCGTTCGGATCGATATGGAGGATCACCCCACGACCGACGCGACGCTCCGCATGTACGAGCGGCTCCGCAGGGATTACCAGGGCCACGTGGGCACGGTGGTTCAGGCATACATGCGGCGGAGCGAAAACGACATCCGTACCCTACTCGCAGGGGGGCCGACGAATCTGAGGCTTTGCAAGGGCATCTACATCGAACCGGTCTCCATCGCGTACCGGGATAGAGAGGAAGTCCGCGATAATTTTTCGCGACTTTTACGGATTCTCTTCGAGGGGGGGGCATATGTCGGTATCGCGACACACGACGATGTCCTCATCGAGCGGGCGCTTGCCCTCGTGCGCGAGTTCAAGCTCCAGAGGAACGACTACGAGTTTCAGATGCTGCTCGGTGTGCGCCCAAGACGCCGTGACGAACTCGTGGCAATGGGGCACCGTCTTCGCGTGTACGTGCCGTTCGGCGAGCAATGGTACGCTTATTCCACGCGCCGCCTGAAGGAGAACCCGAATGTCGCCATGCACATCGTCAAGGCGGTGTTCGGTATCGGCCAATGATCGCGGCTCCATGCATGGGCCGATGCATAGCACGTTTCTCCCTTCCCTTACTCGTTGCGTGCGTCGCCCTCTTCGCTGCGACGGGGTGCTCTCGGTCGCATGAACGGGGGGATCTCTCGGGCATCGTTACGGTGAAGGACGATTTGGGGCGCGAGGTGACGTTTGCGGCGTACCCCCGCCGCGTTGTGGCCCTAGCCCCGAATCTCACCGAGTGCGTATTCGCGATCGGGTGCGGGGACCGACTGGTCGGGGTGACGCGGTATTGCGATTATCCCCCCGAAGCCCTCCGGATCGAGCGGGTGGGGGACATGGTCAACCCGAGCATCGAGGCGATCGTCTCGCGCGAACCGGACCTCGTACTGATATCGACCGAGGGGAATGCGCGCGCGACATTCGACCGGCTCGACGAGATCGGGATAAAAACTCTCATCTCGAACCCGCGGACTCTCAGCGACATCCTCGGGACGATCGGTATGCTCGGGGAAGCGCTCGGTGCGAGAGAACGGGCGCGGCGCGTTCAGGATTCGCTGGCGGCTTTCATACGCCCCATCCGAGGGCGTTACGGGCCCCGCGTGCTGTTCCTCGTCTCGTTGGAACCGCTGATGACCGTTGGGCGGGGTTCCTTCCTCGACGCACTCATCACGGCTGCGGGGCTGGAGAATGCCGGCGCGGCGGGAAAAGGGCGCTATCCCGTCCTGGGCAGGGAAGAAGTGGTCCGCGCGGACCCCTCGTACATTCTTCTTTCGAGCGATCTCGCAACGGATTCGGCTTCTGCCGTTCGGCTGTTCCCCGAATGGCGACGCCTTCGTGCAGGGCGAGAGGGAGGCATCCGCATCGCAAATGCGGACATCTTTCTCAGGCCGGGTCCGCGGGCGTTCGAGGGGCTTCAGATCCTTTCCGAACTCGCAGCGCAGCGACGTCAGGGGTACGATATTCCCTGATCGCCCTCCCTTCCCGTCAGGCAGCTTTCTGCGTTGCGAGATTGTTGATGTCGATCTTCTTGAGAATCTCGCGACCCGACCCCTCGCCGAGACCTTCCGTCTCGACTTTGACAATGAAGCGTTTGCCGACGAGAAGCGTCACCTCGTGCACACCGGATTCGACGGACCATTTCTCGAATGCCGGGCAGTCCATGAGCGTGATGCTCTGCTCGTATCCGTCTATCGTCTCGCGCTTGAATTTCATGTTGAAGAGCATGTTGTACGTGAGATACAGCGGTGCGATGTACGCGTAGTCGAAGATATCGACGCGTACGCGTTTCGACCCATCCGCGTTTTCGTACGTATTGTGCGCGAGGGAGTAGGACCAGTTGTTGAAAGTCTGGGACTCGCCTTCGGCTTTCCCCGCCGTCAGGCCGGGGATTTCTTTCGGGAGGAAACCCATCAGCACGCGGAACGAGACCGCGGGCACAGGCTCGTGGTCGATCGTGACCGCTTTCTCCAGTTGCCGTGCGGATTCTTCCATTTCTTTCGCCGCTTTTTCGGCTTGCTCGGTGAGCGTCCCCGCTTGCCCGCTCTCTTCCTTGGCGTCCTTCTTGCCACAACCGACGAACATGATGCTTCCGATGACGAGGCATGCGACAAGGTATCGGGATAATGCCGTCATTGTTCCGGTCTCCGGATGGTGAGTGAGGGAATGGGCGAATATGTGCATTCACGCTCGGAGATCCAACACCGAGTGGAGATGGAAGCCCGCCTGCGCTCAATACTCGATAGCGGATTCGCGTCGTTTGACCCCGCTCCCCGTGGGACCGCCTGCCGTCGTGTGCATCGTGCACACACCCGGCAGGTATTTCCTGTTGACGTATTCTACGGCCGTCGCGGGGCAGAACGGAGTCGCCAAGCTCTGCGAGGCGAGACATATGCGCTCTTGGACGACGCTTTCCGGCTGGACGAAGTCCAGGATGGGGAGCTTGATGCGCCGGTCACCGTACACGTATTTCATGAACCGTCCCCAAATGGGTGCTGCGGCGACGCTTCCCTGACCGTACGAACCGGTGAAGGTGATCCGTCGGTCGTCGAAACCCGTCCAGACACCCGCCACGAGATTCGGCGTGAACCCGACGAACCATGCATCCGCGTAATCCTGTGTCGTCCCGGTTTTCCCGGCGGCAGGGCCGTTGAAGTATGCGCGGGTGGAGGAACCCGTGCCGCCGGTAATGACCGAGCGCATCATGCTCGTCATGATGAATGCTGTTTCCCGCGAGAGCACTTCGCGGAGAGGCCCGCTGTTCTGCTGTTCGATTAAGCGCCCGTCGCGGTCTTCGATCCGCGTGATGGCGATCGGCTGAGCGAGGATGCCTTCGTTTGCGAATGCGCCGTAAGCACTGATGAGTTCGAGCGGGACGACTTCCGAGGTCCCGATCGCCAGGGAAGGGTAGGGTCGCAGTTCGCTTTCGATGCCCATGCGGTGGGCGTAGCGTACCACTTCTTCCGCGGGAGCGAGCTCGAGGAGCGTTCGGATCGCGATGAGGTTGACCGAGAACTGCAGGCCCCGCCGGAGCGTGTAGATGCCCCCCGTCTCGCCGCCGAAATTGC
>JARYLZ010000058.1 GCA_029907355.1 Bacteroidota bacterium
CCGCCTGTCCACTTCGGGAAGGGTGAGGAAGAAATCCCAATTTTGCCTCTCCTGCAGGCGCACGGGGATCTGCGGGATCATGTTCAGCGCTTTCCGTTCCGGATTCTCTTTATCCTTCGCGGGACAGATATCCACGCAGACACCGCAGCCGGTGCAATCCTCCGGCGCGATTTGGATGCAGTATTTCCACCCCGGGTACTCGCGCCCCTTGTAGTCGCAATACTTGAACGCCGCTGGCGCTGCTTTCGTGTACCGTTCCTCGAATACCTTGATGCGGATCGTGGCATGCGGGCAGACTATGGCGCATTTCCCGCACTGGATGCAGAGGACGGGGTCCCACTCCGGGATCTCGAGTGCGATGTTGCGCTTTTCCCACATCGTCGTACCCGTCGGGAAGGTGCCGTCCACCGGGAATTTGCTGACGGGGAGATCGTCCCCGTAACCGGCGATCATCGGGGCCGTTACCTCCTGGACGAATTTCGGAGCATGGGGGGAGACGGTCGGCGGGAGCTCGATCGTGCTGGTCGCCTTTGACGGGAGCTTGACCTCGTGCAAGCGCTCGAGGGTTCGGTCGATGGCGTTCCAGTTCATTTGGACGATACGGTCGCCTTTCGCCCCGTACGTCTTCTTGACCGACTGTTTGATCTTTTCGATCGCCTCCTCTCGCGGGAGAATACCCGAGATTGCGAAGAAGCACGTCTGCATGATGCGGTTGACGCGTTCGCCCATTCCTGTTTCCTCGGCGACCTTGTACGCGTTGATCACGTAGAACTTCGCTTTCTTTTCGATAAGCTTTTCCTGCACCGGCCTTGGAAGGTGGTCCCACACTTCGTCGGGGCCGTAGGGGCTGTTGAGTAAGAAAACGCCGCCTTCGACGAGCTTCGAAAGCATGTCGAACTTTTCCAGGAATACGAACTGGTGACAGGCCACGAACTGCGCGGAAGAGATGAGATATGTGGATTTGATCGGGATCGGCCCGAAACGGAGGTGCGATGTCGTCATGGAGCCGGATTTCTTCGAGTCGTAGACGAAATAGCCCTGCGCGTAGTTGTCGGTCTCCTCGCCGATGATCTTGATCGAGTCCTTGTTCGCCGAAACGGTGCCGTCCGCACCGAGTCCGTAAAAGATTCCTCGGAACACTCGCGGGTCCTCGATGTTGAAATTCGGATCCCACGCGAGGCTGGTATGCATGACGTCGTCGTGAATACCGACCGTGAAATGGTTTTTCGGTTCATCGTTCGTCAGTTCGTCGAAAACCGCCTTGATCATGGCCGGTGTGAATTCTTTCGAGGAAAGCCCATAACGACCGCCGATTACGCGTGGGAACACGGTGGTCGGCAGCTTCCCCTGCGTCATGGCTTCCGTGAGGGCGGTCATGACGTCCGTGTAAAGGGGCTCACCTGCTGCGCCAGGTTCTTTCGTCCGGTCGAGAACGGCGATGGAACGCACACTCGACGGGATCGCCTCGATGAAATGCTTGACGGAAAACGGACGGTACAGGTGAACGCGGATCATGCCGAGTTTTTCGCCGCGAGCGTTGAGGTACGCGACCGTCTCCTCCACCGGTCCTGCGCCCGATCCCATCAAGATGATGATGCGCTCGGCTTCGGGGTGGCCGATGTACTGGAAGAGCCTGTAACGGCGACCGGTGAGATCCCCGAAGCGGTCCATGACACGCTGGACGATGTCCGGACACGCAGCGTAGAACGGGTTGATCGTCTCGCGCCCCTGGAAGAACACATCCGGGTTCTGCGCTGTCCCGCGCATGAACGGCCGATCCGGCGTCAAGGCACGGTTGCGATGCGCTTCGATCAACGCGTCGGGGAGCATCGCGCGCATGTCGTCGTCGGAGAGCTGTTCGATTTTCATCACCTCGTGCGAGGTGCGGAAACCGTCGAAGAAATGCAGGAAGGGGACACGGCTCTCGAGGGTCGCAGCCTGTGCGATCAACGCCTGATCCATGATTTCCTGGACGGAACTGGAGGCGAGGAGCGCCCAGCCGGTTTGTCGTACCGCCATGACGTCGCTGTGGTCCCCGAAAATCGAAAGGGCGTGTGTGGCGACCGTCCGTGCCGAAACGTGGAAGACGGTCGACGTCAGCTCGCCCGCGATCTTGAACATGTTCGGGATCATCAGCAACAAGCCTTGGGAGGCGGTGAACGTCGTCGTCAGGGATCCGGTCTGCAAAGCCCCGTGCACGGCACCTGAGGCTCCCCCCTCGCTCTGCAGTTCGACAACTGTCGGGACGGTTCCCCAGATGTTCGTCCTTCCCTGTGCGGACCAGGCATCGGCCCATTCGCCCATATTCGAACTGGGTGTGATCGGATAAATGGCACACACCTCGTTCGTTTTGTGTGCGACGTAGGCAGCCGCCTCGTTTCCGTCAATGGTGATGTTTTTGCGTTTGCTCATGGTGTATCCTCGCGTTGTTGGATCAGCATATCATGGAAAGAGTTCACGTGGAGGAAAAAGAGAAAAGGCCGTAGCGAAAATACGGCCTGGAACGGCGAGTATGTTCCGGTTCTGTCCGAATCACTCGTGGACAGTAAGTGTCATGGAGTCTATGAATGCGAAGGCGGGAAATGCCGTAGTGCATAGAAAAGGTGCTTCATGGGATGACGTACCTGACAACCCGTCCGGCTAGAGGACGATTTGTCGGATCAAAGTACGATAATTGAAATCGAGAAAAAAACGAGCAGTGCGCTCTTTTCACAAGTACGTGTGCCGGCGGAAGAGCCTATAGAAAACCGCCAGCGCATGTTTTGAAGTCGCTCCTCTTGTCCCGATCTTGTTTTCCCTGAAAGAAAAGCCCTAGAGGAAGACCATGTCCCTTACCGAGAATGAACTCGAAAAATTACTGCATACCGTATTCGCACCTCGCCCGACGGACCGCGTTCTCACCATACTCGTGGATGTGCCGGACGAGACGGTCCCTGATTCCAAGGAGTGGAGAGAACGACGCGAGCTGGCATACGACTGGTGGGTGAAATGCATTTCATTCAAGCACACACTCGGTTTGGAACGCATCGCGATTCTCTACTACCCGAATGTCGGAAGTGCGAACAACGATCTCCCCGACACCTTCTACTCATGGGGAGGTCGCCCGCGCGAGCTGGATTCCGCGCGCCTTCGCGCTGAAGGGCTCCCCGTCCCGCGCGATGAGGCGCTTTCCGGAACGGATTGGATTATCGTGCTCAGCGAGTTCTCCGCAACCGCACCATGCAAAATGCTCGCCAAGATCCACCGATTCCGCGGTGCAACCATGCCCGGGTTCATTCCCTCGATGCTCCCGTCTCTTGCCGTGGATTACGACGCCGTCCATGCGCGCATCATGGCCATGAAAACGCGTCTTGACAGAGCCGAAGCGGAACGCATTCTCTTCGAAGCCCGGGGGAGTCTGTATACCCTCGATGCCGATCTCCGTTATCGGACAGCGACGCCGAGCAGCGGCATGTTCCATGACGATGCGGTGGTCGGCAATCTCCCTTCCGGTGAAACGTACATCGTCCCGTACGAGGGCGAACGCGAAGGGGAACCGAGCCGGACGAACGGTACCATCCCCGTCCAGTTCGGGGATGAAATCGTCGTATACCGCGTCGAGAGAAACCGTGCCGTGGAGGTAATCGGAGATGGACCTGCGGCAGAGCGCGAGCGAAGCATGTTGAGCCGCGAACCCGCTTACGGGAACATCGCGGAGATCGGTCACGGTGTTCTCGGTGAATTCGGCTGTACCGCAGTCGGGAACCTTCTCATGGACGAGAAACTCGGACTCCACGTCGCTTTCGGGCGCAGTGAGCACTTCGGAGGGATCGTTTCGCCGAAATCGTTCAACGACCCGAAACATGTCGTCCATATCGACCGGGTCTACGTCCCCTCGCTTCAACCTGATGTCATCGTCAAGTCCGTGACGCTCATGTACCCGGACGGCGAGCGGGAAACCATCATGCGTGATGGTACCTGGACCGTCTGACGGGATCCATTCCCCTGAATGGGAGAATACGCCAAGTACCCGCTTTCCCCCCCGATGCCTATCGCACACCTTCCCTGGGGGGATACCGCAGGGAATTGCAGAACGGTATCGCGGCGGAGGCATTCCCCAGCGTGCGAAGGGTCCGCGAAACATCTCGAGAAGCTGCGAGGACCCGGAAACAAAAACGTTGGCGATGCACCGGCAATGAGGGGGACGCTGTGATGTGCCTCCGCATCATGGTGATGACATCCATTCGATGGAGAGGAAGGTCTCTAAAAGAAAGCGCGGACTTCCGCTTTCGCTGTGTGGAGGAACGGACCGCCCCCTTCGGTACGCCCGAGGTACGTCGTCGTGGCTTGAAGGAAGCTCGTGATGCGATAATCGAACTGGACTCTGAGAATCCAGCTCTTGCCCACCGCGCGGCCTTCCGTCAACTCGAAGGGGAATTGAACGACATTTGACGAGAGGGTAACTTCGTTGCGTTCAAGCTCGATGCGGAGACGGCCCGGGCCGCCGAACGACACGGCCGTTCTCAGCGTCTGCGCGTTGATGCCAGCCGTGACTTCCCGACCAGGGTACGTGTCCTCGGCGCTGGTGAAGCCGAGCACGAAACCGCACTCGACCGTACGCGAGGGGGTGTACGACCAGTCGACGTTGAATACCGACGCGCGGATCGCCCGCGCCCGTGAACTTGCGATGGAGGAGGAGACGTCGTCGTTTCGGAAAGCGAGGTCGGCTTGCACGCCGAACTCACGGAGGACATACGAACGCAGACGTACGCTCCGCTCGATGCGGGTGGAGCGTTCGTTCGCCGCGGCGTAGCGCGTGAAACCTCGACTCGCTTCGTAGCGGAAACGGAGTGAGAGATCCGGGCTCCTCTCGAAGAGAAACAGGTCCTGCCGAAATCGCTGGGCGCCGTTGATCGTTGTGGAATCGTCGAGGAATGAAGAAAGCCGCAACAGGTAGATGTCCGTCGTTCGCTCGGTCGAACTCTTCTCGTCGATCCGCACCTGCGTTTCGGTGGAGATGGCGCGGAGAACGGTTCGGAGGACACCGTCCGACGTGGGGAGGGCGAGAGAGGGACGGAGCTGCAAACGGGCGTTCACCCGCAGATCCACCACGGGGAACAACTCATCGGTCGGTAGGGTCAAGGCGATGTACTCCCCGTCGAACCGCGTGAGGGTGTATTCATCCTCGTCGGCTATGCCGTTCCCGTTCTTGTCCCCTGCATAGATGTAGTTGCCCTGTCCGATCGGGACCTTGAGGAAGATTCGTTCGAGCTTTGCACTGCGTTCCGTGGACGCCTCGTAGAGGATGTCGGTCGAAACCGCACGCCGGAAGGGGGTATATGCGATTTGACCTCGTGTGAGCACCGTCGTGAAATCCGCATTACCCGTACGGCGGAACGCTTCGCTCCAGCGCCGTTCGCGGATGGTGACCGAGCCCGAAGCGGAAAGGTCGTGCCATGGATGGAGGATCCACCCATACCGTTGGCGGTAATCCACCGACTGCCGTTCGAGCCGACCTCCGACCGGCGCTTCGTCGACGCGGAAGCCCCAATCGGCGGTGAGTGCCATATTCCAGAATTCGCGCGTCCGAAGAGCAGGCTGAAGGTCGTAGAACGCCAGTGCGGACGGCGTCAAAGTGTCGGCGGGTCCCGCCGTCGCCCAGCGCCTCTCGTGTTCGAAACGGAACGAGGGCTGGATGAAGGCAGGGGGGGACACGATTTCCCCGCGTTGGCGGAACCAGCGGCCGCGAGATGCATGGTCGTCGCTGCGGATCCACTCGGCGGACCAGTCCGCACTCGGGAGCGATGAGTCCTGCGCCAGTGTCAAACCGCTTTCGATACGGCGCGAGGAGAACGACCCCGACGTGTACATTCCCCCGCCGCCCCGCACGATCAGCCGACTCCACGGTCTCCAGATCAGCGATCCTTCACGGAGCGTCTCACCCGTGCGGGCGGCCGACGGGAGGTCCCACCGACGCGAGAACTCGATTTCGTCGATCCGGTCGATGGGCGAAAAAGAAGATGACAACGTCCGGAATCTCGCCCGGACATCGAGAACGCCGGCCGCCCCTATGGGCGACGACCAGGAGGCTTCGACGTTCGCGGCCGTGCCGGTGTTGTCCCCGGCGTCTGCGGTCGAGAAGCGGTTTTGCACGGCATCGCTCAGTGCGGCTTCCGCTGTGAGGGTCAACCGGCGAACGATCTCGCCGCTCGCTTTCACATCGACGAGTTGATGCAGCTGGGGCGGGGAGAGGAGACGGACCGGCGCGTAATCCCCCTTGCCGACGCCCACGAAGCGGTAAAAGCCGACACTCTGCCGTGCATAATCCCCTTTCCCTGGGCCGACGTAGCTGAATGTGACGACGTACGTCGCACTGTCGGCACCAGGATCGTAACGGAACACCGAACGGACCGTCCCGTCGACGAGGGTATCGGTGAGGATGTATTGTCCGGCTCCTCGTCCCCGTGAGCTGTCGATCCCGACGTAGACGGCACCGGGGAGCACGGCTTTGGCTGGGTCATCCCCTGCTGCGGTAAGGACGGCGCGTTCCGCGGGTCCGAGATCGAAGTCGATGGGTGCATCGGGGTCGTCCGACTCGCGGATGTATCGTGCCGTGAGGCTGAGGCGGTCTGCGGCCACCTTGGCCGACCCGTCGACGGCGAACATCGACCGCTCGTATCGGCGCTCCGCATACTCGAAATCCACGGTGATGCGCGATGCGCTCGTGATGAGTCTGTTCGGGGTGAAAGTGATTTCGCCGCTTGCGTACTCGATCACGTAATCATGCATTTCTCCCCGCTGCATGAGAACTCCGTCGATGTAGACCCGTTCGGTTCCTGCGAGCACGACGATGCGTGGCTGGCCGTTCTTCCCCGTCAAGCGATACGGTCCCTGCACGCCGTCGACCCCGTTGAACTGCATCGTGCGGTAGGTTCCCTTCATGGAAGCGTACGACAAGGAGAGTGCACCGGCATCCGCCGACCCTTCCGCGAGAATGCCCGACAGTTTCCGTCCATACACGCCGAACTCGGTGGAGCCGAGGGAAATCGCAAAGTCCCCGAGTGTCGCCGCGAGGCGCGGCCCGGCGATGCGGACGAAGACCTTGTCGAGTTCCTGGATCGTCCGCGTGTTCCCTTCCGGCTGAATCGGCGTGTTCTCGTCGGTCAGCGCCGCGACGAGATCGACGTTTTCCGCGAGCTTGCCTGCGAGCTGGAGCCGAAAACCGCTGTTCAATGTCATATCCCTGTTCGTCCCTATCGTGAACCCTCGCCCCAGGTACCCGCTCTTCCGCAAACCACCGCCGAAAATGTTGTCGATGGTCAGCGGGCTGCTCGGGACGGCGATCTTCACGCTGTCGCGGGAAGCACTGTCCCGTCGTTCGACGAGTTTCCGCAAGCGGAAGGAGAGAGGAGAATGGAAAGCGAGCGCCGTGTAGACGATGTCGAACCGATGCACGATGGAAGTGTCGAGGCGCCTGCAGCCGTTGTCGGTCAAAACGACGAGACCGTTGCGGGCATCGAGTTCATAATCCGTACCGGCAATGAACAGCACGGCGGAATCCACGAGAAGCGTGTCGGACGAGGGGATGATGAATTTCCCCTCGAGACGAAGCGTGTCGTGGGCGTGTGCGACGAACTGTTGCCGGAAAACCGTGCCGAGCCGCTTGGACGGCGCTGCGTTTATTTCCTGTCCCTGCGCGCACACCGTGCCCATCGCGGTATGGAGGAACAGGGCGGCGGGCAAGAGGAAGATACGGGCGCACTTCCGTACGCCCGTGGGTGTTCGCGTGTTCGCCGTCCTTTCCCGAAACCTCGTTTCCTCTATCTGCGAGAACAGCATCGCCGTTCACAGGCCCCATCGCCGGAGATGTTCCTCGATGAAGGCGAGGATACGCTCGTGTTCGCGTTTCCCATTGCCGGTGATACCCATCGGTGGCGCGAAAACGATGCGGAGGGGGATGCGCGGATCGATCCGTCCGAAATCCTTGATGAGGGAACCGTTTCCCCACGCATCGGTCCGGAGCGCGACGGGGACGACCGGTACACCGGACGCCTTCGCAAGTTTCACGGCGAGCGTGTTGAACATGGTCCTGTCGAAGCCCGTGATGCGCGTGGTTTGCGGGAAGAGCACGATCGATATCCCGTTGGCGAGCCGCCGTCGCCCCTCTTCGAGCACCGTGATGAGGTCCGCACGTGGATTGTCCCGCGAAACGACGATCGGGGCCCTCGAACGCATGATGTGGCCGAAGACTGGGTATTCGAGAAGGCTCGGTTTGACGACGAACGTCAGCGGTTTCACGGGGTCGATGACGGCGGGGAGGAGGAAGGTCTCCGCCGTACTCATGTGATTTGCCGTAAAAACCGCCGGCCCGTCGAACGAAGAGATGTGCTGCATGCCTTCGATTTCGACGCGGCAGCCTGCGCGTTCGAGAGCCGCGAGGATATCCCTGCTGCTTCGCTCCCATTCGGCTCGCCCGTAACGGCCTCGGCGCGCGAGGCGTGAGGCGTGCCAGACGGTTCGAATCATCCGCGGGTAGAAGATGAGCGTCGCACGGAACGGAGACACGACGCTTCTCGGGTCGGCGGTGACATAGCGATCAACGGTAGCGAGCGGTGAGGGAGGCTCGTTCGTGCGGGGACGGTGGGGCATCGGGCGAAGTCTTCTCTCGTTCGACGGGCTTGAAGATGCGAATTCACGCGCTGAATTGCTATGTCGACGGAACGGGACGGTTGGAGAAATTCGTCGGGGAGGGGATATTCAGGCATGCTCGGCAAGAAATCCTATCGCGTGATTCCACATGTCCCGGTGCTTCTCGACGGTGCGTGGGGAACGGAGTTTCAGAAGCGCGGGCTCGCCCCCGGCCGGAGCCCCGAATTATGGAACCTGGAGCGGCCGGAAACGGTGGAAGAGGTCGCGAGCGCGTACATCGAGGCGGGGAGCGAAATCATTCTGACGAATACGTTCGGGGGGAATGCCATTGCCCTCATGCGGCATGGGGTCGGAGACCGCGTGCGGGAGATCAACCGTGCCGGCGCGGAACTCTCACGCCGTGCAGCCGGCGCACGCGCACGCGTCTTCGGATGCATGGGCCCGACGGGTGCCCTGCTTGCCGCACGCGAAATTTCGCCGGCCGCAGCCGAGTGCGCATTCGCAGAACAGGCGGATGTTCTCGCTGAATCGTCCGTCGACGGCATCGTGATCGAAACGATGACGGATCTCGAGGAAGCACTCGCGGCTCTCCGTGCGGCCCGGAGAACAGGGCTGCCGATCGCCGTCACGATGGTGTTCGATTCGGGACCGTCTGGGCTCCATACCGTCATGGGTGTCGGTGTAGCCGAAGCGGCACGGAAGCTTGCCGATGAGGGGGCGGATATCGTCGGTATGAACTGCGGGGTCGGTATCGCCGAAGCTGTCCGCGTGACGTTGGCGTTCCGAACAGCTGTGTCCCTCCCTGTTTGGGTCAAACCCAACGCCGGTCTCCCCGTGCTGCGGGACGGGGAAATCGTCTACCCCTCAACGGCGGAAGAGTTCGCTTCCCATGCTCGCTCTCTCGTAGAAGCGGGTGCTTCGTACATCGGTGGGTGCTGCGGGACGACACCCGCCTACATAACCGCCCTGAAAAAGACGTTCACGCGTTGAACCGTACCATGCGTACCCCCTTCATGTTGCATGGATCGTGGGGATGATCACCTCACGGGGTTGCGTCTAGAACAAAGTGACCTTGAAAATATAGAGGAGGGCGTAATACACGCCGATAAGGATGAAGATCACCGCCGTCACGCGTCGAGCGATAAGTTCGAATCGCTGAATTCCCTTGAAAATCCGGGATAGAGAGGCACTCCCGGCGGCGAGGAGGATGGTGAACACGATGACGGGGACGGCCGTTGTAATACCGTAGATTCCGGGAATGGAAAACGTCGAACCGTGCCGAAGCGCGAGGGGGATCAGGCTCCCGAAAAACAGGGCCGCAGAGACGGGGCAGAACGAAACGGCGAACAGCACACCGAGGATAAACGAGCCGCTGTAACCCATGGTCCGGATCTTCCCCTGGAAATCGCTTCCCGCCCCTTTCCCTCTCATGGGCAAGGGGATGATCTCGAGGAGAACAAAGCCCGTGACGATGAGAAGGGGACCGAGGAAGAGATTGGCGTACACCTGCAAGGTCCGGGCAGCCGTGAACACGGAGAGAAGACCTGCGACGATCAGGGAAGCGAGAACGATGTACGCGATCGATCGTCCGATCGTGTAGAGCAAGCCGGAAATCAGGATGCCCCTCGGATGCCCGAAAGTTTTTCCGACATAGCCGATCGCCGCGATGTTGGTTGCCAGAGGACAGGGACTGATTGCCGTGAGGACCCCCAACCACAAGGAGGTGAGGAGCGCCCCTGCAAATTCACCCGTCATGGGAGCCCTCTCATGAACTCCCGTGTCTCATTGGCGATGTAGTCGAAGAACTTATTCTTCTCGTGCACGAGTTCCCACACCTTGGGCAGCAGCTTCCACTTCATGCGTTTTCCGTCCCTCACGGCTTCGAGAACGACCGAACTCGAGATGAGTTGGAATTCATCGATATAATGCGCGTTTTTCTCTTCGTCTATGTTTTCGGGGAGAAAGACGAGGCTTTTATTCGAAATCTCCCGGGAGAAAAACAACTCCACCGCTTCTTTGGTATATGCCTCGATGGTCAGGCAGGTTTTACAGCGTACCGTGCCGTGGAAATAATGGACGATGATTTTCGTCTTCGGGGGGTCGGCGTGGCAGAATTGCGTACAGGTGCCTTCCCCCGGTGACACGAATAACAATGCAGGGATGAAGAGGAGGAGCGATCGAAGGATTCGCAGATGAGCCATGAATGAACCTCGTTGGGCCGCTTGGTTCCGGGGAATGGTGAGCCTATCCTCAGACGTTTTCCCTGCCCGGTCAACCGCGTTCCTCGACCGTCTCCGGTAGGCAGGAACGACAGGCGATATCATTCCGCATCGACTCGATGCAGGAGAAGAAGGGGACGATGCATGTCGTGCGTAGAGCGTAATACACCATGTTCCCGCACCGTTCGTCTCGAACGATCCCGATCGAGCGCAGGATCGACAGGTGTTTCGACACCGTCGAGATATCGTCTCCGATCGCAGCCGTCAGTTCGTGGACGCACCGTTTCCCCCGCGTGAGTTCATCGACGATGAACAGCCGCGTAGGGTGGGAGAGAGCTTTCAGGAAGCGTGCGCGTTCCTCGTACCGGTGCCTGATCTCAGGGTGCATGGCCTCGCCTCGCCTTGTGAACCGAGAAGTCTTTCGGATGCGGAGACACTCCGCCTTCGAAGGTGTTTGTCACGAGGATTGTTGTTCCTTGGCTGCGGCGGACATGATCCAGGAGACGATGTCGGACGCGTATGCGATACGCCCGGCGATCTTCACTTCACCGTTCAGAATCAACGCTGGGGTCATTATGACTCCGTGTTCCATGATGCTCCTGATGTCCTCAACCTTCGTGATGGTCACGGGGATGCCTGATGCGTTGACGGCTTTTTGAGCCTCCTCGAACATCTTCTTACATTTTGCACAGCCTGGTCCGAGTATTTTGATTTCCATCTCCATTTCCTGCTGTCCATCTGTGATATGGTCGATATGAAGGAAATGCAATATTCCTGTTTGGCAAAATAGCCAAGTTCTTTTCCCCATGCAAGTATATAGGTGAAAGGAATACCGCCGAGATTGGTCTTTCGCTTCATCGAAAGCCCTGTATCTCTTTACCACTTTCTCGTGTTCTCACAATGGTCTTTCTTCCGGACGAACCTGCTTGTCTCCATCCTTCGTTTTTCTATCGTTCTCCGTTGCCGCGAGAAAAACGATCATCCTCGTTTTCCGCTTCGCATCACAGGATGTTGTTCCCCTTGTCGGCGTGGGAACATGCGAAGGATGTCCTTGCGCCTTATCGCCGGGCGTCCTGCGCGATTGTAGTCAAAACAAAACTTTGGCGATCGTCTCGACGAACACGTGAGCGGTCGTTACGGATGGAGCGGTGCTCGGACCGCCAGGCGTCCGGCGCGGCTGTGGTCAAAACGACGCCAACGCAGGCGTTTCGTCAAGTGCGCGAGCAATCGCCGCCATAGTCGAGACTGCTTGGGCGCGGGGATGGTTGTTGCCGAAAACATATACCACTTCCGAATACTCCGCGAGGGAGAGAATATTGCGGACGAGTTCTTCGATTTCCTGTTCGGTGTACGTGTAATCGTAACGTGTCGTCGTGTCCCCGTCGAACCAGTGCAGGGCATTACGCCCGTGCAGTCGGTAATAGGACATTCTGCTTGAAGGGTACAGGACGTTGCTCGTAAGACCGGGGAGCGGCGGGGCGTCGATCGAACACAGCGTGATACGCCTTCGACGTGCGTACTCGTACAGCGCCTCGTTGTGCCAGCTCGTATGCCGGAACTCGAGAACAGGCTTCAACGGTTCGAAGAACTCGCATACCGCCTCGAGGTACTCGAAATTCTCGCGGCTTCTCTTGAAACTGTAGGGGAATTGAAAAAGCACGCAGCCGAGCTGGTCGGTGTCGGTGAACACCTGCATCGCATCGGCGAACATCCGCCATTCCTCCAGGTTGGAGCGGCGTTCATGGGTGATGGATTGATGCGCCTTGACGGTGAAACGCATGTGCGGTGCCCTGTTCCTGATTTTGAACAGCGTGCTCGGCTGCGGCATGGAGTAGTACGTGTAGTTCAACTCGACGGCGGGGAAATACTCCTGGTAGATGTCGAGCATCGCCGGTTTTTTCGTCCCCGCCGGGTAGAAGGGACCGACCCAATCCTCGTAGGAGTACCCGCTCGTTCCGAGGAAAATGCCCCGTTTCGCCAGTTTCCATAGGCAACGGGGGGGATGGATCCTTTCGTCTTGATCGATGAAGAGAGAAAGCTGGTGCATGATCGTGCAGTTAGAACTATGTCTAACTTCAATCTACATGGCCTCTTCGAAAAAGTCAAGGGGGCGTCGCTCATGAGCGGTCGGTCGTATCGCAACCCGGGAATCTGCCGCCCCGTTCGCTCTCTCTTCCAGGGGAATGCTTGGAACGGTGGAAGAATGCGCACATCGGCAGAAGGATGTGCCACAGGAGTGGGAGGTCGTGATTCGACGACAGGGACCGCCGTCCCCATGTCTCGAGTCGCACGGCATGCACTTCCCTTTCGCAGGCGACCGTTTTTTACCGCCGCCAGGTCCGTGACGTTCCGCGCTTTGTTATTGTTTGAAAACCTTTATGTGGCGCGTTTCGTTTCCCGCGCAGACCATGCAGTGATAGGTTCCCGGCGGGAGTCCGGAGAGATCCACGCGCACCGACTGCGGTGTGCTCGCGCATGCGACCGGGGCCGTCCCAAAGACGGAACGGCCGAGAGCGTCGTATACACGGATGGAGACGAGGGCGGGTTTCCTGAGACTGAAACGGAGCGTGAACGCCGTGCGGGTAGGATTGGGGACGGGAGGTTGAACGGAGAGGAATGTCTGTGTCTCCGGCAGGGGCGGCACTCCGGCCGGTGGCGAGGAGGGACGGAGTGCGATATGATCGAACCATGCCTCACCGGTGTGGCGACGGAACAAGGCGTAGAGCGTCACGTTCCTGATCGGCTTCTCGGGGTGGATGATTTTCGACGAATATTCCCAGTCGTGGGTGCCGGGCATGAAGCGCGCGCACTGCCCGTAGAGCGGCGTGCCGTCCTCATACCATGCATCGACGTACAGGGCGTAATCGTTGTTCTGTGCACCCGACACCGCCGCAGCTTTCGACCAGCCGGAAAGTTCAAGATCCAAAGGTTCTGGCTGGTTCAGGACGATCGAGCAATACGCCCCGCGGAAATCCTCGAGGCTGTCGTTCCTGACGTGGATGGAGCGCCGTCCGCTGATGGCGTTCACGCCTGTCGTGTCGTAGTCGAAACCCTTCATGTACGGTCTCCATAAATCGGGGATGCCGTCCTCGTTATCGTCGTACTCATAACTGAAGTTCAGGACGAGGTTGGTGCTGTCGCGCGATGCGACGTCGACGCGTACGAAGCGGATCGTCACCAGCCCTGTCGGCGAATATGCCGTGATGGGGATATCCGCCCCTTGCGTCGGTGCGCCGGTTGGAACCGTGAAAGTCCCCTCGAACCAGGTCGGTGCGCCTGGGGGAGACGCCCCGACGCCGTTGAGGTGGATTTCCTTCGGTCCCCCGAGCTTCCCGGCGTCGGCGGTGACGGAGAGGGGGACCGTCGAGTCGGCCCATAACCGCTTATGCGAGTCGTCGCGGACGAGGGCGCGGATGAGCACCGGCGTACTGTCGTCTGAGGGCGCAGGCTGGGGGGTTACGATGACGCTGTCGATCGAAGGGGAGCAGAGAATACCGTCGATATAGATGCGCGCCGATTTCGGGGGGATGCTGTCGTCGGCAGGAACGGTTCCGACTTTCGAGCCCTCGATAGTCGTCCCAGGGGTCGGCAGCAATCTTCCGCGCCGCTCACCCGGGTCGAAACGTGCGGGAAGCGTCGCATGGGGGTTGACCACGACGGTCCCGTTCTCGAACTCCCGGACATAGCAGGGGGCCATGCCCGGCATTGCGGGGCGGAGCAACGTGTCGATGCGGTCGTAAACGGGGGTCAACGCTTTCCCGAGCGGGATGTCGAATTCCGGGAAATGCGAGAACTCCTGGTAATTCGTTGCATTCGCATACATCGTCAGGGAATCGCACACGAGAAAGTAACTCCCCAACACGTACATCCGTCCCTCTGGATCGTCGAATGGCGCGCCGCCGAGTGCGAGCCATGTTTTGCGGAATACGCGTGAACAACGAAGCCCGATATCGGCAAGGGATTTCCAGGAACCGCCCGACAGGGCCCCCGACCAGTGCGTGTATGCGAAGCCCTCCGTCATTCCGCCGTCCGCGTGGAGGAGCAGGCTGTCGGACTTCGCGGCGTACAGACCGTTGAAGAACGCCGGTCGCGGGGCGATGACGAGACGCATCGAGTCGAGGGCGGCACGCATGTTCGCGTTCCACTCCGCGTCGCTGTACGCGATCGGAGGGTACGCGTCGCATCCCCACCGTTCAACGCGGTACCACGTGTCGTCTTCGAACAGACCGTTGTACCCTGCCGTCGCGAAGGCCTGGAGCACCTCGGCGAACATGGCCTGTCTCCATGTGCTGCTGCCGACGTCCATGACGAAGAAGCCGTAGTAGTCGTTCATCAGCCGGTTGTTGATGTTCGTACTGTACAAACCGCTCGACGGGGTACGGACCGTCTCCGCTCCTGCAAAGGCTGTGATAAAGAACTCGTACCCGCCATAATTCCTATCCCCCTCACTGACGGTGAACTCGACTTTCCAGCGGCCGCTGTCGAACGTTGCCGGGATTCTTTCCCTTACGGCGTCGATCGTGTTGTCCCGGTTCGTGTCGCAGAAGAACGCCACGGAATCGGGCCGGACATCGCCGAGGGGTACTGCTTCGACGAGGATGGCGGCACGTCCGGGATTCCGTGTGATCGAAATAGTACGCACTGCCAACGCGGGCTGTTCACGTTTGGGGGAGACCACGGGAACAGGCGTCCCGTAGTGAAGGGCCGTCCCGTCTTCGAGGATGCTGACCACGCGGATCCATGCGGCGGACTTCGGGAGGCGCACACGGAGTTCCTTGCCCGCTTCCGCGGAGTCCACGAGTGTATGGAAACCGCCCGTCGAGTCGACGGAGGTTTCGATGCGGTAATAACGAACGTCCACGGAGCGGCGGTCCGGCACCCAGAGAAGGGATGCCGTGTCACCGCGCAAGAAGAGCCCGAGCGAAGCAGGGTCGCCGCAGTGGAGAAAGGCGTACTCGTCGAGCGAGACTCGCTGGTATTCGGGAAACGTCGCATGCAAGGCCACCATGTCTTTGTAGTGAAGCACGAGCATGTCGGGCGAATACCGGCGTATGATGGAGATGTCCGTTTTCGAACCCTCATCGATCAATACGAATCGTTTCGTCGCGAAGGTCGCGAGAAACCGGTCTCCGCCGATCGCCCCGTAGTTCACGAGATAGCTTCGAGTTCCGCGTGGGGCGTATGCGGGGGGTTGCGCTGCGGCGTGAGCGAGGAGGAAAAAGAGGAGGAAAGGGAGGAATCGACGTTCCATAGCCGTTCTCCGAACCGGTAGGAGGGGTGATCGAACGCGCGGGAAATTTCGGACGTCTTTCCTGGTTTTCCAAGGTGGAGCGAAAGGAACTGCGCGCGGGGTGATTCCGTTTCCCCCTCTACCCGGCAGAGGAATCAGAATGCGGTGGGCAGGGGTTTGCCGTTTGCGTGCAGTTCCCACATTTCTCCGATGATTTCCTCCATTCGACGGCGGTATACCTCCCGGTCGAAGCGCTCCGCGTGAGCGCGGATAACTGAGGGTTCGAATCTCCGTTCATCGAAATCCCGCACGGCGCGCACGAGGGCGTCCGCCGTCTGATCGTCGAAGAATGTCCCGCTCACGTTCTCGACGACTGTTTCCAGGATCCCGCCCTTTCGGAAAGCGATGACGGGTTTCCCGCACGCCATGGCTTCCACGGGGACGATGCCGAAATCCTCGATGCCGGTGAAGACCAGGGCGCGGCAACCCCGGTACGCGGTTTCTATACCCCTGTCGTCGATCCAGCCGTCGAAGCGTATCGTGGGCCCTGACATCCGCTCGAGTCTGCGGCGGTCGGGGCCGTCCCCTACGATGCGCAGAGGGAGTCTGAGGGTGTTGAACGCCTCGATGGCGAGATCGACGCGCTTGTATGGGACGAGTGCCGAGACGACGAGGAAATACCCCTCGGAGCTTCGAGAGATGGAAAAACGATTCGTATCGACAGGTGGGTGCACGACGATCGCGTCGCGGCCGTAAAAGCGGCGGATGCGCGCCCGGACGAATTCCGAGTTCGCGATGAACACGTGGACGCGCGAGGAGGTGCTTGTGTCCCACGCACGGATGCGCTTCGCCATCACGCCGATGAGCAGGCGAACGATCGCCGAGGTGCGCTCCGGCGGGAAATATGCGTCGAACATGTCCCACACATAGCGCATCGGTGTATGGATGTATGCAACGTGGAGCGCCCCGGGCCGGGGGCGCACCCCTTTCGCGACGGCGTGACTGGACGAGACGACGAGGTCGTAGGCACCGACATCCAATGATTCCGCCGCGCGGGGGAATAAGGGGAGATACGAACGGTAACGCGAACGCACGAAAGGGAAGGATTGTAGAAAGCTCGTTCGGATATCGTGCAGTCGGATCGTGGGCGATAAGCGGTCGGGGAACGCGATGAGAGTGTAAATCGGGGCGTCCGGGAAAATTTCGCACAACACCTCGAGGCACTTCTCCCCACCTCGCATACCGGTCAACCAATCATGCACGAGGGCGGTATGGGGCGGCCATCCGTTCATCCCTTGCGAAATACGAAAAAAAATTCCCACCGGAGAAATCCATGCCGCTCATGTTCGCCGGGAATATTCCGCGGAACGAGAGACCTTCCTGGAACCCGCTAAGATGTGACTTCCTTGCTGTTTCCTACCTTGTCCGAGACGTTGTTTTTTACCCATCTGTCATCTATGTTACTCCTTTCAAAAGGCGGCGCTATACGCTCCCGGAGCCGAACCAGATCGCGAAGCACCTTGAAGAACGTCACCGTAGTCTCATTCCCCCATATACCCCTCTCTTCCATCACGCCGCGGTTAGGCGGGCTGCATCTATGGGGATCATTCTTTCCTTCTATTTACCAATTATAGTGGAGTGATGCGATGGCAGCGATCCGTGGGACCGTCGAAATCGACATAGAGAATTGTAAAGGTTGTGAACTCTGCGTTGTCGCATGCCCTCAGAAATGCTTGAAGTTGTCGACAGGCATCAACAAACAGGGGTACCACTACGCCGTGCTTTTCGAAGATACCTGCACGGGATGCGTCAACTGCGCGCTCGTCTGCCCCGACGCGGTCATCACCGTCTATCGGGAGGAGAAGAAGACGATGAAGAAAGTCCCGCTTGAGACGGTGCGTGACAGTGCCGAGATCGTCGCAGGTACCGAAAGCCCATCGACCAAGTAAGGGTCGGTGGCGGGATGTCCATCCCCACGAAGAGAACATTTTGATGAGGAGACATACGCTATGGGCGAATTGCGCTTGATGAAAGGAAACGAGGCACTTGCCGAAGCAGCTATCCGGGCCGGCATGGATGCCTACTTCGGGTACCCCATCACCCCGCAGTCCGAGGTTCTCGAGTATCTCTCGCGAGAAGCGTACAAGCGGACAGGAGCGACCATCCTCCAAGCGGAAAGCGAGGTTGCGGCCATCAACATGCTCTACGGCGCCGGTGGTGCGGGAGGGAGGGCCATGACGACCTCTTCCAGTCCCGGCATAAGTCTGATGCAGGAAGGGCTTTCCTATATCGCCGGTGCGCAGATCCCCTGCCTCGTGGTCAATGTCAACCGAGGCGGACCCGGATTGGGCACGATCCAGCCTTCGCAAGGCGATTACTTCCAAGCGGTCAAAGGGGGAGGGCACGGCGATTACCATCTCATCGTCCTCGCACCGGCGACGGTCCAGGAAATGGCCGATTTCGTCCTCGACGGATTTCTCCTGGCGGAGAAGTACCGTAATCCCGTAATGATTCTCGCGGACGGGGCGCTGGGCCAGATGATGGAGAAGGTCGTTCTGCGCGAGCAGGTCGATCGGGCGTCCAAGCCTGTGCCGGAATGGGCGACCACAGGCAAGCCGCCCACGCGGAAACAGAATGTGCTCACTTCGCTCTTCATCCAGCCCGAGGAGATGGAGCAGGTGAACATCCTGCTCCAGAAGAAATATGCGGAAGTGGAGGCGAACGAAGTCCGCTACGAGACCGCCCATCTCGAGGATGCCGACATGGTGCTCGTTGCGTATGGGCTTTCGGCACGCATCTGTAAAAAGACCATGGAACTGCTCCGAGCCAAGGGACGCCGGGTCGGTCTCATTCGTCCGATCACCCTGTGGCCGTACCCGAAGGATGTCATCGCGAAAGCGGCAGAACACGCGCGGGGCTTCCTGACGGTGGAATTGAACGCAGGGCAGATGGTAGAAGATGTGCGTTTAGCCGTGGACGGACGACGACCCGTCGAACATTACGGGCGCATGGGCGGTATCATACCGTCCCCGGAGGAGATCGCCGCTGTCGTGGAACAGATGTATTCGAAACTCGCATAGAGGAAACGCCATGGAACCGATACAGGAACCTATCGTCGAGAAAGAGGAAATGGCCCTCGTCTATGAGCGGCCCAATACGCTGAAGGATGTCCGCATGCATTACTGCCCCGGCTGCGGCCATGGGGTCATGCACCGTATCATCATGGAAGCGATCGCCGAACTCGGTATCCAGGACAAGACCATCGGCGTGGCACCGGTCGGTTGCTCGGTATTCGCGTACCATTACATGGATATCGACATGCAGGAAGCAGCCCACGGGAGAGCGACCGCGGTGGCGACCGGCATCAAGCGCATTCTCCCGGACCGCTACGTCTTCACGTATCAGGGGGATGGCGACCTCGCTGCGATCGGGACCGGCGAGACCATCCACACCGTCAACCGCGGGGAGAACATCCTCATCGTCTTCATCAACAACGCCATCTACGGTATGACCGGCGGACAGATGGCTCCTACGACTCTGCCGGGTCAAAAGACCTCGACTTCC
>JARYLZ010000059.1 GCA_029907355.1 Bacteroidota bacterium
ACAAGGGGCGCAGAGCGTTTTTCGTGATCCGGTACACCGCCAGCCGGAGTCGGAGCACTCGGTCGAACCGCGTGCGCTTGACGACCCCGACGAGGATCTCCGGGAACGCATCCCCCGTAATGTCCGCCACGTCGACCCGGAACACGCCGCGCCGGAAAACCCGCCGGAGCGTCTTCCCCTCGCCGTCGTGGAGTGTCCACTGCGCCTCGACCATGCGACCGTCGCGGCCGAAGGGGAAGACGCAGACGCACAGGCTGTCCGCGTCTATGAGGAAACGGTATGTGTGTTCTGTCACGGCGTGGCTCGAAACGGGCGGTTGCGCACGTGGCGAGAAGAACGCTGTGCATACGGCGATCCATGCAGCGATGATCGTGCATCGACGTTTTCGCTGTTCCCGCCGTTCGGATCCGGCGGGGAAAAGTGCCCCTTCCGCCGTATCTTTCATCCTACTGGAAGCGTTCCTGCCCGGGGGAGGCGTGACCATGGAACCTGGCGCATTCGTTGTGAGGTGATGTTATGAAAGTCCACAGACATATTCCATTCCTGGCTTTTCTCTTCATTCTTTCCCAGAGCGTCATCCATGCCCAGAGAAACCCGGTCGGTTCCTGGGTCGGTACGCTCTCCTTCGGCGGGATGGAACTTCGTGTGGTTTTCCATGTCGAGCGGGTCACGGACACGTCATTGACGGCCCGGCTCGACAGCCCTGACCAGGGCGCGACAGGTATTCCCGCACTTCCGCCGCAGTTGAAGGGGGACAGCGTGCATATCGGTGTGCCCTCGGTGCTCGGTCGTTTTACGGGGACGTTCGTTTCGGATTCCGTGATCGAGGGGACATGGACGCAAGGGGGTGTCTCTCTCCCCTTGGTTCTGAAAAGAAACAGCACATCCATCGTCGTAAAACGCCCGCAGGAACCGAAACCGCCGTTCCCGTACTCTGAACGGGAGGTGACCTGTCGGAACGAGAAGGACGGCGTGAGCATCGCCTGCACGCTCACCGTCCCTGTGGGCATCGGCCCCTTTCCCGCGGTTGTTCTCATTTCGGGATCCGGACCGCAGGACCGCGACGAGACGATCTTCAATCACAAACCGTTCCTCGTCCTCGCGGACCATTTGACCCGTGAGGGAATCGCCGTCCTCCGATGCGACGACCGCGGGGTAGGCAAATCAACGGGTTCCCGGGAACACGCGACGACGGAAGACTTCACGTCGGATGTGCTCGCCGCAGTGCATTACCTGAAATCGCTCCCGGAGATCGATGCCGGAAAGATCGGCCTCATCGGGCACAGCGAGGGGGGACTGATCGCGCCGCTCGCCGCTTCGCGTTCCCGTGACGTCGCCTTCATCGTCCTGCTTGCCGGGCCGGGCCTGCCCGGAGAGGACATTCTTTTCATGCAGGGTGAATTGATTCGGCGGGCTTCCGGCACCGACGAGAGTTCGATTCGAAAACAAGCGGAACTGCAAAGGCGCATTTTCGATATCGTCAAAACCGAGACCGACACGGCACGCGCCCACGCAGCGATGGTACGCGCGGTAGACGAGTTCCTGCAATCCCTCTCCGAAGAGGAACGGCGCATGCCGGAGTTTTCCCGCGATATCGTTCACGGGTCGCTTCGGTCGGTGAACACGCCGTGGTTCCGTTTTTTCCTGACATACGATCCCCGTCCCGTTCTCCGCAAGCTCAGGATTCCGGTGCTTGCGCTGTTCGGGGAAAAGGATCTCCAGGTGCCGCCGCGGGAAAATCTCGCAGAAGTCGAGAAGGCGCTTCGCGAGGGGGGAAACACGAGGTGGAGCGCGAAAATCCTGCCGGGTTTGAACCACCTTTTCCAGACGGCGGAAACGGGGAATGTGTCGGAGTACGCCCGGATCGAGGAAACCTTCGCGCCCGCCGCGTTGCGGGAGATTTCGACCTGGATTCGCAGCGTCGTCGGTCATTGAGCCTGGGCTGGCGGTTCCGCTTCGTGTCCGATCCCTCAACTGCGGAGAGAGGAGACCGGGCGTCGGCATGAGGGCGAGGATTGGCTGCGGGTGAGCCTGTCGCGAATGGATCCCTCGGACTGGCAGAGGGAATGGAAAAACGAACCCGCTCCCCGTGAGGTCGGGGAGCGGGTTTCCTGTGACCGATGGCGCGTTATGCCTGTGGGGCCGAAAGCGCAGGGGATCGTGGTGAAGTCCGCCGTGCAGGTGGCGGTCACTTCACGAGTGTCATGTGCCTCAACTGGACGCCGTCCGGTGTCGTGAGACGGCAGGTGTACATCCCTGCAGGAAGAGGGGTACCGCCCGCGTCCGTTCCACGCCACACGAAACGGTGCGTCCCCGGCTCGAAAACGCCGTCGGCGACCGTGACGATGGTCCGGCCCATCAGGTCGAGCACGTCCAACCGGAGCGGCATGGTCCGCGCAACGTCTACCGCGATTTCCGTCGACGGGTTGAAGGGATTCGGGTAGTTCTGATGGAGCAGGACGTTTGAGGGTGCAGCACGGAACACCGCCATGACGACCGACGAGAGGTTCTCGGTCCCGTCGTAGTCGATCTGGCGCAACCGGTAGAAGTAAGTCGTCCCGGCGACGACGGCGTCATCGAGGTACGTGTATGCCTCGGCGATTTCGCTGTTCGCACGCCCTTCGACGAACGCGATCGAGCGCCATGGTTGGTTTTCGGTCGCCCGTTCGATGCTCCAGCCGCGATTGTTCCGCTCACCGGCTGTTCTCCATGCGAGGAGAATTCCATCGCGCGAGGCATCGGCGTGGAAATCCACGAGGTTTACCGGCAGGAACGTGAATGCGTTCGAGTTGTTCCAGACAGGCTCCTGCACCGCCTGCTGGATGTTGCGGCTGCCGTACGGGATCAGGAACTTCTGGTCGACGAAGGCCGTGACCTTGACGTGCCGGATGTCGAAGGTCGGCGGGACGATGTAATTGAAATTGTGGACGAGCTGTTGGGGCGCGCTGAGTCCGCTCGTCGTGAGCATGACCCCATTGACACCGGTCAGGACCTTCCGCACCACGTGCACGTGGTAATAGGGGTTGAGGGTGACGACGCTCCCCCCGACGTTTTTCAATTGCGCGTAATTCAAGCTGTCTTCGGAGACGACGACATGGACGTTGAACGACCCGGTCATCGGGGTGAGAATGTTCATGGTCACCGTTCCGGAGAGCAGGCGCGAGGTCGTGTCGAAAGTCCCTCGGATCGACATGGCCAGCGGGGAAGACTGCTGGGCGCGCACGGACGTGGCGGCTCCCCAGTATGCACGGCTGATGGCGATATCGTACGTCGGCGGGGTTGTGGGGAGTTGCCAGACGATGCGGTCGATGGCTGCTTGCGGGTATGCCGTACAATGGAGCGTGTCCTGGATGGCGTCGCCCTCCGTCGTCGCCATCGGGTCATTGTCGTGGTAGGCGATGACTCGGGCGTTCGGGACGCGCGCGAGGATCTCGCGGATCGAATCGGCGCCGTAAGGGCACCATTGGCACCACGTTCCCGTGAACTGCTCGATGAGCACGGTCCGCGTGGTCTGGCTCTGTGCGACCGTGAAGCAGGCGAGAAACGCCAGTGCCGTTGTGGCGAGGAATCGGAATCGGTTGGTCATATCGCGTTCTCCTCTCGATGAGAATGGGGTTTGGGTGATCGTGAATTACGGGTATGGAAACGAAGAGACTGCCTCCCTCCGTCGTCTCCCGTGTTCCTCTGTCGGCGGTGAAGAGTCCCGGGCACACGATCGTGTGATGACGAACGTGCACCCGTGGTGATATCGCTCCGAAGGAGCCTGTTTTATAATAACCGTCACGAACGTGTCCTTCGCGCATGGGTTTTACCGGATGATGGAAACGAGAAGGGGACGTGCGGTCCGGGGGGAGCGAAGGAGATAGATGCCGGGCGGGAGGGCGGACGCGTCGATCGCCATCGTATGCGCTCCCGCTTCGACGTCGTACTCGCATCGCTTCGTGCTCCTGCCCAACACGTCTACGAAGTCGAGTGTGACTCTCCCCCCCCGCCTTAGGGAGAGGCGGACGTTGACCGTGCCACCGGAGGGGTTCGGGTGCACTTCGACGAAATCGATATCGGCGGGAGGGAAATGCGCCGCGGTCGTGACCCTCTTCATGGCGACCTGCACCATCATCCACCAGATGCCTTTCGCGATGCGCAGTGCCCCCTCGTCTTTGGGGTGGCAGGCTGGTCCTGCCTCGCCGCAGTATGGACCGTAAGCCCGCTCCCATCCCTTCTCGCCGAGCTGGCGGACGCCTTGCGGATCGTGGCACTCGATGTCGGCGATGTCCAGGAGGATCTTCCCGTTCTGCCGCACGTATTCCCGGATCAGCTGATTCAACGTGTCCGTGCAGTGTTGGCCGATCTGTGTCAGGGGAATCGTCCACCAGACGAACACTTTCTCGGGGTGGGCTCTCTCGAGGGCTTCCATGCCGGATCGGAGGTATTCCCATGCAGCGCCGATTTTCGTTGGATCGAATTTCCCGCAGGGTTCGGCGAGTTCGTCGAGGCCGTCGAGATAACAGTACTTGAACGAGAACACCGAGAAGCTGTCGAGTTGCCGATCCACTTCGGTGCGGAAATCGTCCATCTTGCCGTACCACCCGGAGTTTCCTCGCGGCTGGAATATCCAGTTTCTCCGGTCGAAGAGATACGGCGGGAATGATTCCGGGCAGTTCCGTCTCGTCCCCTGGATGCATTCCATGCCCGCGTCGATTGCGGCGCCGACAGAGGCATGGCGGAACATCATCCGCAATGCGGCAGCTGCCGTCCGCTGGCTGTCGGTGATGCTGGCGAATGCTTCGACGGCTCTATGGTCCGAAATGATCGGATCCTGCTGGGAGGCCGACCACCCGGGGTGCGGGAAGAACGCGACCATGACGGCGAGAATACACGCTACCGCTTGAATATGTCGACGTTGCATCTCGAACCCCTTGGGGTTGGTGCTGAAGATATCGACCTCAATCTAAGCATTCATGATGTTCTTTGCACCCATGTGAGGAAAAACATCCGATGCCGAATCGTCGGCAGTGATCTCCACTCGCTCCTCTCGAATCCGTCCCCACGTCGGGGTGTCAGTGCGCAATGAATACCGGCATAACCGAGTGACCTCACTCACTCATTCCTTCGAATGCGGAGGGATGAATGGGAAGGAGGAGGGGATACGACGGTGTCGTGCCCTCAGAATACGAAAGGTGTGCTTCGATCGACTGCGAAAGGGCGGCGTCGATTTATGTGATGCGCCGAGATGCCTCCATGGGGGCATGGGAAGACCGGCCTTCCCCGGTGACGAGACGACCGTCGGTGGACGAAGAGCCTCGACCCCGGCTTTGTATGGTGCTCAATGCCCGCGTTTATGGAACATCCAGGCAGCGGAATGCATCCCGGAAGAACAGCGGAGCATGTAGGTTCCCTCCGGAAGACCACCGGCATCGATGGGCACGACGTGAACACCCGAAACGGTTACGATTTCTCGCCGTGTGAAAACGGTGCGCCCGAGAATGTCGCTCACCGTGATGGTCATATCCCCCGGCTGAGCGATGTGCACCCGGGCGAAAGCGAGCGAAGAAACGGGATGTGGGCTGAGGGATTCGATGCCGATGGACCGGGGCGCATTGTCCGTTGTCTCGACGGATGAGGGCGGGTAACGTTCGATGAAATCACCGGGCGTCAGGTCGCGGCCGGCCAAACCGGGATACGAGGCGTCGTAGCGGCGGATCTTGAAAACGGAGTTCATCGTTCCGTCGGCCGAACCGGGGATGGACTCCCCTTGCATGAGCGGCCCGCTCTGGATGACGGGGTTGATGTATTGCCACACGATGCGCCCGGAGGGTGTGACCTCGATGAACCTTCCCCAGTCGCCCACGCAGATCAGCGTGTTGCCGTTCGCCAGACGTTGCGCGCCGGAGATGGTCTTCGAAAACATCGACTCCGGTGGGTCGCCCACGAACACCCAGGTCGGGGCATACGGTCCGAACGCCTTGCCCTTCTCGCGGCGGTACGAACCGTCCGGCTCGAGCGGGGTCACGATTTCCTCGACGGATGAGTATGTCGTACCGATGCGATTCAGGCCGTTGTTGAATATGAGGATGTTCCCTGCCCCCGGCAGCCCCTGCTCGATCCAGCACGCGTCGTGCGGTCCGAACAATTGCTGGTCTTCCTCCATGCCGTCGCGGTAGGACCGGGGGTTTCCCCACCGGTATAACAGATCGCCCCCTTTCCCGTAACGGCCTCCGGTCGAACCTGCCGCTTCATCGATGGTGGTCGAGTGATCGATAACCCATACCTCACCGAAATTATGGACGGTGAGCGCGACTTGGTCGAGTGCGGCGTTGTAGGAAAGACCGTTCGAGTGCAACCAGTCCTGGGAATCGTCCATGCGGAAATTGACATCGATTTTCTCAGGGCAGTCCGTGGGGTCGAGGAAGCGGGCTTTCGTGCTGTCGCGATCCTGGACGATGTGGTCCCAGGCGCGCCACATCCACACGACATCGCCGCTGGTCGGCCCTGTCGGTTTCACCTCGACGATGCGGTCCGGCCAGAGGTAGGGGCGGTTGAACGAAACGGGATCGCGTCCCGCCGCTAAGGCGGTGTCCCTCGGCACCCGTTCCCACGCGATGAGGAGGACATTCCCGTTCGGCATGCCGATCGCGTCGTGATGCTGTGTGACGTTGAAATCCGAGTACTTGTATCTCCAGGAGAGGGAACCGTCCCAGTTGTAGATTTCGATGGCCCCTCCCGCGCCTGCGCCGGGGAACTGGTTATCGGCGACGACCGCCGTGCGGAGCAGACGCCCGTCCGGGAGGAGCGAGACGGACAGGGCGGGTCTCGTGGGAGCGGTCCAACTGTGGACGAGGCGGCCGTCGGTATCGATCAAGTACGTGTCCGTATGGTACATGGGCGCGAAAAGCGTGTACCCGGGGCAGACACCGGTGTCTTTATGGATCAAGCCGACCGTACGGCGTTGCGACGAACATGGTGCGGCGAGTGCGGCGATGAGCAGGAAAAACGTAGCAAGGCGTTTCATGGCGTGTTTGCCTGGGTGAATGATCGTGATGGAAAAGATCGGTCGACTGGAGATTGACAGTGCGACTTTATGTTTGATTACAGTTGTCATACTTGTGCTGGCGAGGCGATGAGCTCGGAGATTGCCGTCGCGGAGAGGCTATCGCTCTCGCCTCCCTTGCATAGTCCTGCCTTTCGGTGTCGGGGTTTTACCCACGACACCGCCCTGCGGTGGGGTGACGATGGCCGGTAAGAGGTACTCTTACAGCCAGGCGCCGTTCCGCTTCAGGACGTCGTGCGAGATGACGAGCTTTTGAATTTCGCTCGTCCCTTCGAAAATCCGGTTGATACGGGCATCCCGGTACATCCGCTCCAGGGGGAGCTCCCGAGAGTAGCCCATGCCGCCATGGATCTGGACGGCGAGGTCGACAACCCGGTCGAGCGCTTCGCTGCAGAACAGTTTGACCATGGCGGACTGGGTGGAGATCTTTTTCCCGGCGTCGTAATCGGCCGCGGCGCGGTACACGATGCTCTCCATCGCATACGTCAGGGTGTACATCTCCGCGAGCATGAATTGGATCGCCTGGAAGTTCGCGATCGGCTGGTCGAATTGTTTCCTCTGTTTCGCGTATCGCGTCGAGAGTTCGATGGCTTCCTTCGCCGTTCCCACGCAGCAGGCGCCCAGCCCGAGGCGCCCGGCATCGAGGGTCTTCATCGCGATGAGGAATCCGCGCCCTTCCTGTCCGATCATGTTTTCCGCCGGCACGCGCATGTTCGTGATCGTGATCGGGTTCGTCGTGCTCCCGCGGATTCCCATTTTCTTTTCGGGCGGGCCGGCGTGGTACCCTTCCCACTGCGTCTCGATGACGAAAGCCGTGACGCCCCGGTCCGTCCGGCAGAAGAGCGAAACGATGTCCGCGATGCCGGCGTTCGTGATCCACAGTTTCTCGCCGTTGATGATGAAATGGTCGCCGTCGCGGACGGCGCGGGTCCGGACGTTGAAGGAGTCCGAACCGGCGGTGGCTTCCGTCAGGCCGAACGCCGCGAGCTTCTCGCCGCGCGCGAGCGGCACGAGGTACTTGCGCTTGAGTTCCTCCGAACCGCCGATGTAGATCGCGTTCGAACCGATCGACATGTGCGCCCCGATCAGCGTCGCCGTCGAACTGCACCCGCGCGCCATCTCCTCCTGCGCGATGCAGTAACCGATTTCGCCGAAACCGCCCCCCCCGTACTCTTCGGGGAACACCGTCCCGAGAAGACCGAGCTCGCCGATTTTCCGGATCAGTTCGGGAGGGATGCGCTCCTGTTCGTCGATTTCGCGCGCGAGGGGCTTGACTTCCGTGTTGACGAAATCGCGGACCATCTCGCGCAGCATGTTCTGCTCTTCGGTGAATGCGAACGGTTGCATGGGCGTATGCGTGTTGTGATGGGAATGTCTGCGGGAAGAGTACCCTGCTTCGCGAACCCGGAAAGGAAAAACGCTGCCGTCAGGCGCCTTCCCTTGCGATCCTCTGCGGCACACGTTCCACCGTCATGGATCGAACGTTCGGTCTTTTGGGTGACCCCGGATACTCGGCTGCAAGCAGTGGTGGTTCGTCTACCCTCCGTCTCTTGGACATGAAGATCGTCCACTCGATACGGAGAAAACGAAGATACGCGAATGAACGGAATGTCAAAACAGGGGGCGCGGACCCGTCTGCCGGATCCTTGTTTCCCGCCGGGTGAAGCTCTATTTTTCGCATTGCGCCTGGATGGCGGAATTGGCAGACGCGCTACATTCAGGGTGTAGTGTCCGTAAGGGCGTGCAGGTTCGACTCCTGTTCCAGGCACAACGGCCCGGCTTTCCCCGGGTCGCTTTCGTTTCTGACCGTGCGCGGTCCGGCATCCGACATCGACACGGTGAACAGGGCACTTCGCTGAGGGACACATCGGGATGAACATCGTAACCGTCGGCATTGCGGGGGGCAGCGGATCGGGCAAAACGACGCTCGCGCGGGAGTTGGTGGAACGACTCGGCGCCTCGAGGGTTGTCGTGGTGATGCACGACGCGTACTACAAGGACCTTTCCTTTCTACCCTTCGAGGAACGTGCCGCCGCGAATTTCGACCACCCTGATGCGCTCGATACGGCTCTCTGCGCAAGGCATATCCGCGATCTCCGTGCGGGTCGGACTGTCGAACAACCCGTCTATGACTTTGCCTCGCACACACGAACACTGCAGGTCCTTCGCATCGAGCCGAAACCGGTCGTGATTTTGGACGGCATTCTCATTCTCGCCGAACCTGCCCTTCGGGAATTACTGGATATTCGCGTGTTCGTGGAGGCGGGCGAGAAGACCCGCTTCGAGCGCCGTCTCGCCCGTGACACCCGCGAACGCGGGAGAACCCCCGCATCCGTTTTTCGGCAGTGGCGGGAAACTGTCCAACCGATGTACGAGCGTTTCGTAGAACCCTCCCGCCCCTACGCGCACGTCATCCTCCCCTTCGAGACCGCGAACCCTGTCGGTGTGGATATCCTGGCCGCCTTCATTTCTCTCCGCGCTTTTCCCCGCGCCGCCGAACATTGACGACCGGCGAGGGAAGCTGGTCGGCCGTACGTTCCGCGGGCACTCGTGCCGCCCCTTTGTCAACCCTCCGCCGTGAGCGCCGGTACGTTCCGTGCGTGGAGCGTCATGTAACCCATGAACGACTTCCCCTGCCCCCTGAGGTAGACATGAGTCTCGTGCTTGAACCGTTTGATCAGCGCTTTGTGTCGTTCGAAGCCCGCAAACCCCCGCTCGGCGATTCGCTCGGTTTCCTTCAGGAACTGTCGGTAGAACGGTTGCAACGTATGCGATGCATCCCGTAGCGTCGGTTCGGAGAACCCATGGCGGGGAAACAACGAGCGCAGGCGCTCTTCCGTCGGGACGGGGTTCGTCTTCGTCTCCCAGAGTTCTCGGATGGAAACAGGGACGGGCTCCTTTTTCCAGAACGGCGTAGCCGCCCCGATGATGCCGGCAGGTTTCAGCACCCGGCGGCATTCCTGCAGGAGAGACGATGCCGGCAGGTCGAGCGGTACGCCGTCTATGATGATGAAATCCATGGACGAGTCTTCCGCCTCGAGTGCATCGAAGGACATGGTCCGAAAGGAAACGCGCCCCCCGAACGCAGAAGCGTGCGTTCTGCAGAAGAGCAGGGCTTCCGGGTCTTCGTCGGTCGCGAGGATATTCCCTGGGAAAACCTCCGCGAGCGAAAAGACGTTCTCCCCGTAACGGCAACGGAGATACAAGCACGAGCCCGTTGCGCGACGGGGGGTGCACCCGGCCATCGCCGCGAAGAGGTTCCGCACGAGTTCGGGCCCGCCCGGCGTAAGCGTATACGGATAACGGGTCATGGGCGGGCCCACCGGTATCGGACAACGGTGAGGGGAAACGCCCTCGTGTTGTTCACCCTCCCGGAAGGGACGGAGCGGATAGGAGACGGTCGATACACGGTATGCCGCTTCATGTCTGGGCCGAGAGCGTTTCACGGAGGAATCTCCCGATCGAGACCATGCTCCCGATGAAACCCAGGAGGCCGCCGACGGCGATCAGCACGAGGTAGTAGGCGGTCTTGATCTCGAAGGACAGGAGCAAATCCTCCGAGAGCGGTTCGATGAAGAAACCGATCGAGACGCCGAGGAGAATGGCCGCCAGGATTCCGCCGATGATGCCGTGCAGGATGCCTTCGATCAGGAAAGGAAGGCGGATGAACATCGCCGTCGCGCCGACGAGCTTCATCGTCCGGATGATGCCGCGCTTAGCCTCGATGGTGAGCCGGATCGTATTGGCGACGAGGATGATCGCCGAGAGCCCGAGCACGATGCCGATGAAGAGCGTCGCGTACCGGAACGTGCGCGCCCGTGTTTCGATCAAGTTCAGGAACTGTTTGCGGTAGACGACGCTCTCCACGCCGGGGGTCGATTCCGCTTTCCGCGCGATCACCGCGATGCTGTCGGGGTTGTCGTACCCCTGGTGGATTTTCAAGCGGTACGACGCGGGGAGGGGGTTGTCCTCGAGGAGGTCGTCATGCTTCTCGCCGAATTCCCTCTGGAAAATCCGGGCGGCTTCGTCTTTCGAGATGTACGTCACCTCTTCGACCCCGCGGATCGATCGGAGACGTTTGCCCGTCTCCCTGTGCTGGGCCTCGCTCAACTCCTCCCTCAGGAACGCTTCCACTTCCACACGGGTACGGATTTCCTCGACGATTTCCGAGAAATTCAGCGTGATGATCGCGAACACGCCGAGCAGGAGCAGCGAGATGCTCACGGTGAAAATGGTGATCAGCGTCGCGGCCCTGTTCCTCCGGAATCCGGCGAGGCTCTCCTCGAGAGTGTAACGGAAGCTCATGGGCGTGCAATCGCCCAAACCTAGACGTTTTGCGAGGGAAAGGCAAGGTGCGTATGTCCCTTTCCCTGCGTATTTACCGTTCTGCATGAAACGCCATCCCTTCCGGTCCGTTCGCACCGCGATGCGGCGAGGGGCAGCAGGGAGAGTGTGAGCGCGGGTACCGTTCGATTTGGAAATTCCGTGTCGGCGACGTATTTCACTTTCGATGCCGCCGTGGTTCGTCGGCAAGTCTCCCGGAAGAAACGGGTGGCGGGCGCGCGGCCCGGGCGTGCGTGTGTGTCTTTCCCGTCCTACACCTTCCTATGCGCGACTACTCCTTCGATTCTCTCCTCGAAATCATGAAACGTCTTCGCCGCGAGTGTCCTTGGGACCGTGTCCAGACGAACGATTCAATCAAGGGGCATACGATCGAGGAGGCATACGAAGTGGTGGAAGCCATCGACCGCCGCGACGACGAGGCGCTCAAAGCGGAACTGGGGGACCTTCTCCTCCATGTCGTCTTCCATGCCGAGATCGCGGAAGAGGAGGGGAGGTTCACGATCGGCGACGTCATCCGGACCCTTCTGGAAAAACTCGTCCGCCGCCACCCGCATGTGTTCGGCGATGTGGAAGTGGACGGAGCGGACGAAGTCAAGAGGAACTGGGAACAGATCAAGATGGACGAGGGCAGGGACTCGGTTATCGACGGTGTTCCGTCGGTGCTTCCGGCACTCTTGAAGGCGTATCGTGTCCAGGACAAAGCCTCGAAAGTCGGTTTCGACTGGGTCCGCCCCGAGGATGTTTGGGACAAGGTTCTCGAGGAGATCGGGGAGCTGCGCGATTCGCTCGGGAACCCCTCGCTCGACCCTCGGCGTGTTGAGGAGGAGTTCGGCGACCTCCTCTTCGCTCTTGTCAATTACGCCCGTTTCATCAAGGTCAATCCGGAAGACGCTTTGCGGCGCTCCATCGACAAGTTTTCCGCGCGGTTTCGCGCCGTCGAGAAACGATACCGGGATGAAGGGAAAAACATCCATACCGCGACGCTCGAGGAACTCGACCGCTGTTGGGACGAGGTGAAGCGGGAGGAGAACGGTGGCGGCATGCGGCACGGCTGAGGGGCGGCCGTGAATGCCCCCGGGGAATTCCGCCCGTCCCCAGCATGGCGCGCGGCGTATTCGTTTCTTTTCCTGCCGCTTTTCTGGCTGGTGGTACACCTGCTGACGCCATGGAATCGGAAAGTGCGCAAGGGATTGCGCGGGCGGCGCGGTGTGCGCGGGAGGCTCGAAGCGGCGCTCCGCTCCAAACCCGATGGGAAACGCGCCTGGGTGCACGTTTCCTCCATGGGGGAATTCGAACAGGCGAAACCGATCATCGAACGCCTCAAAGAACTCGTCCCCGGTCTCCGCGTCGTCGTGTCGTTCTTTTCGCCGTCGGGCTTCGAGCATAGTTTCCGCTACGAACACGCGGATTGCATCACCTATATCCCGTTCGATGCGAAACGGGAGGCCGCGCGTTTCCTCGATGTCGTGCGTCCTTCGCTGGCGCTTTTCGTCCGGTACGACGTCTGGCCGAATCACGTGTGGGAGTGCAGCCGCCGCGGCATACCGGTCGTTCTCGTGAACGCCACGCTCCGTACGGATTCGGCGCGTCTCCTGCCCCTCGCGCGTTCTTTCCACGAGCGGCTCTACGGTGCGTTCGAGGTCGTCATCACCGTTTCGGAACAGGATGCCGCCGCGTTCGCCCGGTTGGGCCTCCCGGGAGAGAAGATCCTCGTGGCAGGTGATACCCGCTTCGATCGTGTCGCGGGACGAGCCGCCCATGCCCGCACGCATACCCTTTTGCCCGAAAAGGTCACGGCCGGCCGGCGCGTCCTCGTCCTCGGGAGCACTTGGCCCGAGGATGAGGAGGTGGTGCTCCCGGCCGTCCTCGCTATCCTCCGGCGGGACCCCGAAGTCCTCTGCGTCATCGTCCCTCACGAGCCTACCGTCGACCGCCTGGAGGGGATCGAATACCGGCTCCGCGGTCGGGCCGCTTCGAGGCGTTTCTCGTATATCTCCGCTTGGGAAGGGGAACGGGTCATCCTCGTCGATGCCGTCGGCTTGCTTCTGCCGTTGTACGCGTGCGCATCCATTGCCTTCGTGGGCGGGGGGTTCCGCTCGAACGTCCATAACACCCTCGAACCCGCCGCATACGGGATCCCTGTCCTTTACGGGCCGCGGATTCAGAACAGCCGGGAGGCCGAGGCTCTCGCACGGTGCGGCGGCGGTTTTATCGTCTCTGACCGACGGGCTTTTTACAAGACTGTACGGCAGCTCCTCACGGACGAACGGCTCCGCGCGGAGAGCGGCACCCGCGCTGCGGAATTCGTCGCTGTGCACGCGGGAGCAACGGAACGCATCGTCGAAAGACTGCTCCCACTCCTCGGCAGGTAAATTCACAACCGCATTCATGGCGGAGCTGAGCGGGTCCACATCGCGCATCGGTCTCTCACCCCAGCGGCAAACCGTTTCGTCCTGTCCGTGAATCCGGGAAATAACTGTGTAAGGCCGGGGTTGTCGGCGGGTATTTGAAATTCCGGGGAAAAATGCGAGACTACCGGTGAGTGCACCACCCGGGAAAGCGGAGAATATTCCTATGAAACGTGCTGCGAGCATCGGTTTCCTTTGCCTGTGCGCTGTTCTCTCCCTCGGTTGGGAACACCGGGTCGACGACGGCGCCGATCGCGTCGATTTCGGGAAGATTTACCTCGTCGGGTCTCGTCTGCTCGTCGGCGAGATCTCGCGCGGCATACGGGTCATCGAGATCCGCGACCCCGCAGGGATGCGGAGCGTCGGGTACATTCCTCTCGAAGAGAATATGGACTTCGCCGTCAAAGGCGACGTCCTTTACGCCGACAACGGGACGGACCTCCTCGTATACGATGTCGGCGACTTTGCGCACCCGGTGTGCATCGACACCATCCCCCGCGTGTTTGCCGCACGGGAAAAACCGCGTCCCGTTGTCCAGTACCCATCGGAACAGCACGTCGGTGGTCTCGGCGGCTGTACGTGGGGTTCCGGGTGCGGTGACGCCGCCGTCACGCCGGAATACGACACGCGCACCACCTCGGGCGGGGGCGGCACGGGGCAGGCCGGTTCCATGGCGCGCTTCGCCGTCGTCGAGGATTTCCTCTACTGCATCGACGAATCGAACCTCATCGTCTTCGACATCCGTGTCCCGGATAAGCCGCGGCTGATCGGGAGGACGGCCGTCGGTTTCGGGATCGAGACGCTCTTCCCGTACCGGTATTACCTGTTCATCGGGAGCAGGACGGGCATGTTCATCTATGACGCGCGCGATGTGGCCGTGCCGGTCAAGGTCTCGGAGTTCAGGCATGCGCGAGCGTGTGACCCCGTCGTGGTGGAGAACGACCGCGCTTACGTTACCCTCCGGAACGGGACGCTGTGCGGAGAATCCGAGAACGAACTCCATATCGTCGATATCTCGAACGTGAGCGACCCCGTTCTCCTTTCCTCCTACGGCATGGAATCGCCGGCCGGACTCGCCGTATCGGACGGTATCGCCTATGTGTGCGACGGGCCACACCTGCGCATTCTCGATGTCCGGAACGAACAGGCAGTCCGCGAGATCTCTTCGATCCCGCTCGGGAACACGTTCGACGTGATTTACAGCGAAGGTCTTCTGATCGTGGCCTCCCCGAACGGCTTGTACGTCTACGACGTGAGAGACCCCTCGAAACCTGTCCGTATCGGCTTTCTTTCGAACATCTCATGAGACGGACCGGGGGCGGGAGAACGTCGTATCCCGCCTGCGGGATAACCCATTATTGAGATAGGCACGTCGAGGGACCGATACTTCGGTTCGTGCCGGCATGGGCGTTTCTTCCGGAGAAGCGATTGCGCGGGAAATGGATTTTCGTATATTTTCGTCTCCTAAATAACGCTCGTCTACGCGGAAAACACAGAAGAACACCAACGGCCGGGTGGCGGAGGGATGTTTTTCCCGTCAAGGCGATGAACCATCCGCCCGGGCCTCGTTGCATTCGATATGGAGGATCTATGAAACACCTTCTCATCGGTATGGCGTTCGCCGCGCTTGTTCTCGTCGCCCCCTCGTGGTGCGTGAATGCACAGACCCCCCTGCACCATCCGGGTTCGATCGGCTCATTGTGGGATCGGCCGTGTCCATTGCATCCCTCATCGACGGTGAATTACCCGTGGTATCCCCCTCGACAGCCGTCTTCATACCCGCATGCGTGTGTTCCGCCTCCGCAAGCGGGTCCCTGGGAGCGAACGGGTGTTTTCGACGCGTCGGGGCGATCGGCTCCGTGTGCGAAGACATACGAGGACGAACTGTTTCGGAAAAATCGGACCTTGATCGATGCCCTGTACAGCTGCTTCTGTGTGCCGCAGCAGTACGTGCAACGCCTTGAATCGCTGAACAATTACGCCTATGGCGCCTCCCCGGCGCCTGGAACGCACCCGCAACCGGACTCAGAGGCATTCCCCGCAGGTCGGCTCGAGAACCTGAACCGGGAACTCACAGACCTTCTCGGTCAGTGCGCAGGGTGCAAGTGATCGCTCGACGGATGGTGGAAAATCGTACTGGTAGACGGAAGTCCATGGGAAGAGTAACCGGCGGAACAGCGGGCTGTGCGGCTGTGTGGTTCTTCGGCATGCTCACCTTCATTGCGTGTGCACAGCCGAATCGGTCTAACGTACGACCTGTCGATATCGTGAGCGAACCTTTGGAGCGGATCCGACCGGGTATGACGAGCATGGACATCAGCGTTTACGGTGTGCGTCTCGGTATGCGATGGGAGGAAGCGAGGCAGCTGCTCGACTCGAAGGGAATCGGCTACCTGTACCCGAAATCCCTCCCTCTGAGGGTCCTCGTCCCGCCCGAACGACCGACCTTCTTTTTCACGCTGAACCCGGCCTCCTACGAAGTGTTCGAAATCGGCGTGTGCGGCGCGGCATGCCTTCACCCGCTGAACCGCATTCTCCCCGACGGACACCGGTGGCGGCTCACGACCGCTCGGACGTTCTTCTTCGGCTACGAGGGGGAAGATGTCCTCAACGAGGAAGGCTTCTCCATCCGTTTCCCACAGCTCGGTTTCGTTTTGAAGTGGGTCGACGAGCTCGGGTTCCATTTCGTCGCCGTCTATCCTGAAGGTTATCACCCGCCCGAACGCGGGGAAAATCCCCTCGAGGTCACGATCAAGTATTTCGTGACAGGGTATTGGATACCGAACACGTCGGAACGGCTCGCGGAGTTGATGGTCGCGCTCACGCGGGGCGATCTGCGCGAAGCGGGTATCATCGACACGTCAGACGCGGATTATCGCGCGCTCGCCTCGGCGGTGGATCGCGAGATGGGGCGGCTCGTTTCCGAGATCGCGGGGCGCCTCGCGCGCATTGCCTCTTCTCCGGCAGCTGCGGTCCGTATCCTCGTCGAGGGCTACGCCGACCCGAGACAGCCCCGCGGGTGCAAATACATCGGCGAAACCGTAGAAACACCGCTCTTCGTCGTGAGAAACCGCACGCCGCTCGAGGGGAAGGAAGGCAATCTCACACTCTCGCGTCTCCGTGCATTCTTCACATCTGTGGAACTGCAACGCAGGCTGGCCGCGGATCCGGCCTATAGGCGTCTTGCCGAAGCGGGTCGTGTAAAGTGGGTGCCGGTAGGTAAAGGCGAAGCGGATGGAACGGGTCGACCCTTCAGCGAACGGAGGAGCGTACGGGTCACGCTGGTCGTTGATTGAGGGACGAAGGATCTCGCATCTGCGGATGTTTAGGATGCTCGTCGTAAAAGATCTCGGGGAATAACCCCTCCCCTTTGTGGAGCCGCTGTGCGCAGGCGATACGGCCTGCGCGAGAGAAAGGTGCGGTGATTGCTACACTCTGCGGAGTTATCCGCGGTCTGCGGTTGACCGTCGTACGTCCCCCTTTGCGGGCACAACGAATGGAAGCGGGTTGCAAGGTGCTGTTCGGAATGTCGGGGTGAGCCTACCCGGCCAAAAAAAGCCGCGCACGCGGCGCGGCTCGAATGGAAAGGGGGCAGTGGTGTTACGGGAAACGCACGTCGTTCACTTTCTTGTTGTACCACCAGGTGATCTCGACCCAGGCGGGGTTACCCGGCGTCCCGCCGCCATATGCGACGATCTTCGCTTTGGAATAATGCCCGTCGGCGTCGTACAAGAAGAAGTACTTCGTCTCCCGGTCGCCGACATTGTATTTCCAGTTCGTCGTCTGCACGGGGGAATCCACGCCGTCATTGAGGTCCGTACCCGCGCCGACCTCGAACCAGGTCTTGCGTGTCATCTGTGTGCTCAGGTGCGCGCTCTGGACGAGGAAACCGTCGGATGAATAGTAGATGTCGACTTTATCCTTGTCCGTACTGCTGATGCCGTACGCGTTGCCGGTCGAGAGGTCGAGGCCGCTCGGTTGTGCACTCGTCGTCCCGATGGTCTCCCAGATGCGCACGGGGCCGAAGCTCACCTGTTCCTCGTCGCTGTTCAGGACGATGGTCCGCATGACCGTCTGGTTGGCGAGGATGCGGACGGTGAAGGTGGTGTCTCTGTAGCCGCTCAGCTTGAGGGTGATGGTCTGGTCGATAGCCGACAGGTTCTTGATCGAGTCGGGCGTGACCTTGTTGGTGTTGACGCCGTTGAGCCAGATCTGCGCCCCCGTCGGGACGGAGACGATGTACAGGTGGCCCTTGTCGGTCGTCACCGGCTCGTTGCCCGTATCGTCGCAGGAGTTGATGGCGAACGAGAGGACCAGCGCGAACGCGAGGAGTGAGGTGATGTGCTTCATCGCTATGCTCCGTGTTGTGATTGGGGTCATTTCTTTTTCAAGACGAACGATGAGGAGCGTTTATCGGTTGTTTGCGTGAAGGTTCCCTTCATCGTCGCGAGATCCGCCGACAGGGATCCGCTGTACGTCCCCATGTAGCGGCTGTGCAGGAGATCCCGCATCCGGACCTTGTTCGTCGTCGGGTCGATGCTCCCTGCGATTTTCTGGTGAATGGCTTCACGGTAGCTGATGGTGATGCTCCCTTCGAACGAGATACCGTCCTGCTTGGCGATTGTCAGGCGTGTCGGTCGCTGGTCCAGCGTGCCCGTCCAGGTGCCCGTGAGGTCGGGGATTTTCTTTTCGGGTTCGGTCGGCTGGGCGGGTTTCTCGGCCGCGGCGGTGTCCGCCGCCTGCTTGGTCGTATCGACTGCGGCGGGGGTCTGCACGGCCGTCGGCTGGGCCTTGGTCGTATCCTTCTGTTCCTCGGTCTTCTTCTGTCCGCAGCCGGATCCGGCGATGAGGATCAAGACCACCGGGATGATCGCGAGAAAATAGAGAGACCTTTTCTTCATGGCAATCCTCGGGAATGTGATGGGTATCGTTTGCAGGCTTTGAAGTCGCCGCCGTTTAAGCCCCCTCCTGTGGGATACACGGATGCATTGCGGTCTTTCACGACGGTTTAAATACAGTATAGGTTTTCAAAGGAACATTTCAAAGCGGCTTTGACTTTCCATGGGTTGTAACGGTCAATCAAATCGAAGAAGCCTGCTTTCGAAAAAGTAAATTTGACCTGAGGAAAATCCCGCGACAAAGGCCGGGGAGCGAGCGGGTGCGGATTCGTCTGTCCGAGCCCCGACACGACGAGAAGTGTTGTCGTGTCGGGGCGAGTTTCGAATCCGCAGCGAGCGGAC